>CALRLF020000004.1:0-133459 GCA_943368475.1 Allobosea thiooxidans | reverse complement strand
AATCTACCAGCACAACTTTACCTTTTAGAAGAAGCTACCCAGGTACCGATTCAGCTTCTTTCAGCAAGTTTAAATTAACCACCATTTTCTTAGAAGCACCTATAGAATTAAGATTTTACGCCAATCCAGCCAACCCAAACAAATCTTGGAAAGGTGCCTTGGGTTTAAAAGTGGGTACTTTATTAAAATCGTTTACTAAGGGTAAGGATTTACAAAGTAAAGCTGGGCAAACTTTATACGGCAATAAGTTTATAGAAAAAGAAATCAATAAAAAATTCTTCAATACCACACGTTTTGCACTATCGGCAAGGGTTGGTTATGGTGTATTTGGGCTTCAGTTCAGCTATCAAATTACACAAGTGCTTAAAGAAGGTTTTGGACCAGAGGTTAGGCCTTATTCTATTGGTTTAACAGTGAGCGGATTATAGTACAATTTATAATAAATAAAAGCAAAGCCCCGCAATTGTGGGGCTTTGCTTTTATAAACCCTTTCTACAACTACATTTGCATATAAATTGAAATAGCTTGATAGATAAACAACTTAAAGTAAAAGACGAAGAACGTGTGGTGTTGGTAGGGCTTATACAAAAAGACCAAACCACCGAGCAGGTAAATGAATATTTAGACGAACTGGCTTTTTTAGCAGAAACCGCAGGTGCAATTACTGTAAAACGGTTTACACAAAAAATGCTTCGCCCCGATAGTAAAACCTTTTTAGGTAAAGGCAAGCTAGAGGAAATTAAAGAATACATTACTGGTAGAAATATTGATACCGTAATTTTTGATGATGAATTAACGGGATCCCAAATTGCTAATATTCAAAAAGCATTGGGTATTACAGCTATTGACAGAAGTGACTTAATACTCGATATTTTTGCAAGAAGAGCAAGAACAGCACAAGCCAAAGTGCAAGTAGAGTTGGCTCAATATCAATACATTTTACCACGTTTAAAAGGTATGTGGAGCCACTTAGAACGACAAGGTGGTGGTATTGGTAGTAGAGGCCCAGGTGAAACTGAAATTGAAACCGATCGCCGTATTGTAAAAGATAAAATTGCTTTGCTACGCAAAAAATTGGCCGAGATAGATAAGCAAGCTTTTACCCAACGTAAAGATAGAGGCGAATTTATTCGTGTGGCATTAGTTGGTTATACCAATGTTGGTAAAAGCACATTAATGACGTTAATTAGTAAAAGTGAGGTTTTTGCTGAAAATAAATTATTTGCTACGCTAGATACTACAACAAGAAAAGTAGTTTTTGAAAATACGCCGTTTTTATTGAGTGATACGGTTGGTTTTATTAGAAAATTGCCACACCATTTGGTAGAAAGTTTTAAAAGCACTTTAGACGAAGTAAGAGAAGCCGATATTTTACTGCATGTGGTAGATATTTCTCATGCCAAACACGAAGATCAAATTGGTACTGTAAATAAAACCTTGCAAGAGCTAAAAGCCTTTGAAAAGCCTATTTTAACCATTTTTAATAAAATGGATTTGTACGAAGAAAAAAACTTCGACGAATGGCTAAGCAGTGAAGTAAAACAAGATCTTTTGATAGAATTAAAAGAAAAATGGCAAGGAATTACCAATAAAAACTGTGTGTTCATTTCAGCCTTAGAAAAACAAAATATCGATGAATTGAGAAATCTTATTTTACATAAAGTAAAAGACATGTATCAAATTCGTTATCCTTATAAAACTGTGTATTTTTAAATGAACAGTAATGCTGTTAAATGGTATAAAATTGCCGATTCTATCAGTTTATTGCCTTGGCAATCCAATGCAATGTGTATTATAGAGATAAATGGCAAAAAAATATCGTTGGGCCAACACAATAACCAAGTTTTTGCTTTTGCCCATAAATGTCCACATGCTGGTGGTATTATGGCAGATGGTTTTATAGATGCCATAGGCAATGTGGTTTGCCCATTACACAGGTATAAATTTAGCCTGGATAAAGGCCGAAATATAACAGGAGAAGGCTATTACTTAAAAACTTATAAGGTAGAAGAAAGAGAAGATGGACTATATATTGGGTTAGAAGAGAAAGGTTTTTTATCTTTTCTGTAAGGAAAATGAAAAAAATTTTGTTCACAATAGTTCATGCCCTTATTTTTGCTGCCCATTACGAAAAGTAATGAAATGGATTCCCGAATAGCTCAGTTGGTTAGAGCATCTGACTGTTAATCAGAGGGTCTCTGGTTCAAGTCCAGATTCGGGAGCATTTAAAAATCAAAGGGTTACTATATTGTAGCCCTTTTTTATTTGTACAACCTTATGACGGGTATAAAAAATGTAGAAATTGTACAAGCTATTGTACATAAAGTGGGCAACCCCACCAGAGGCGAAGCATTGAAACTTTCTTCCAATGCATTATCGCTAAATGATACCATTGTACGGGATTTATTGGTAAAGTATTTTCTAAGTCCGTTTAACGAACACGAACAGTATCACTTTACTCACATGAGTGATATTGCTATGAACGAAGTGTACACCTATGTGAGTGAAATTTTTGCCAATCCAAAAAGTTTTGTTTCGCAAAGTGCATTACTGGCTAATTTTTTATATAATAAAAGCACCCATGCCAAAGTAAAAGAAGGTGAATTGTATGTTGTACATTTTAATGATGTGTTGATTGATAATGAAAATGTAGAAGCTATTGGATTATTTAAAAGCGAAACCAAAGAAACCTTTTTAAAAGTGTTTCCGCATGGGCAAAGTTGGGAAGTAGCTGCCGAAGATGGTGTTGATATTAATAAACTGGATAAAGGCTGTTTAATACTTAGACAAAACAAGGCCGATGGATATGTGGTATTAGCAATTGATAATACCAACAAACAAAACGATGCTCAATACTGGATGCAGGATTTTTTACAAATTGAGCGATTGGCCAACAATTATCATCACACCAATGATATGATGAGCATGTGCAAATTGTTTATTCATAACGAAATGAATGAACGCTTTGAAGTGCAAAAGCCAGAGCAAATAGACATGCTGAACAGAAGTATGGAATATTTTAAAACCAAAGAACAATTTGAGTTTGAAGATTTTGCTAAAGAAGTAATACATCACGAAGAAGTGATAGATGCGTTTACCCAATACAAACAAACCTACGAAACCGCCAAGCAAGTTCAGCTTGATGATAATTTCGATATTCATTTAAGTGCAGTAAAAAAACAAGAACGCAATTTTAAAAGCATTTTAAAGTTGGATAAAAACTTTCATGTGTACATACATGGTAGAAGAGATTTAATAGAACGTGGCATTGATGAAATGAGTGGTAAGAAGTTCTATAAGTTGTATTTTGATGAAGAGAGTTAAATGATACTATCAACAAAAAAAGTCGCTAAATAATTAGCGACTTTTTTTATTTTCACATCCTATAGCTATCGGATAAGTTTATTGAATTGCAAGGAGTGGAATTTTATAAATTGGTTTCGCCTAGCTCAACCAGATATAAGGTAAATAAAACTATTTTTTACCCGGTTCAAGTAGTTTAAAAAATTGATCTAACTGAGGCAGTATAACAATTCTTGTTCTTCTGTTGCTGGCTCTGCCTTCTTTGGTGGTATTGGTTTCAACTGGTTTATATTCTCCACGGCCAGCAGCAGCCATTTTTGTGGCATCTAAACCATATTTGGTTTGCAATAAACGTACTACCGATGTAGCTCTTTTAACACTTAAATCCCAGTTATCAATTAAGCCAATATTTTTTCCTTTGTAAGGCACACTATCGGTATGCCCTTCTACCATAAATTCAATATCGGGTTGATTTTTTAATACCTGAGCTACTTTACCCAATACGGTTTTTGCATTTTCGGTTACATCAAAACTTCCACTTTTAAATAGCAATTTATCAGAGATATCAATGTACACCACACCTTTATCAACTTTAATATTGATGTCTTCATCATTTAAGTTTCCAATAGCTCCTTTCAGGTTCATTACCAATGCCATGTTTAAAGAATCTTTATGAGCCATTTGCTGCTGCAATGTTTGTATATAAGCATCTTTAGCACCAATATTTTCCATAGATTTTTGGATGCTTTCGGCTTGTTTTCCAGTAATTATAGACATGCTCTCTAATTGCTTTAGAGCTTGGTTATTGTTTTGCTTTAAAAAATCAATCTGGTTGTTTAACTCGCCAATTTTCGTATTTAGGGTGGTTTTATCAGCCTCCAAATTTTGTATTTTTTTAGAGAGTCCTTCTTTTTGCTCTTTACAATCCGATATTTCTTTAGTTAAGGTGGTATAACGAGTTTCTAACTGGCTATAATTTGTTTGTTCGGCTTTAAATTTTTTACTGCTAACGCAAGATGTAAATATGAATGCTGTTAAAGCAACAAGAATACTGTATTGTTTCATAAGAATGATTTAAGTTGGCGAAAGTAAATACTCTGTTTGTGTAAAACTGTTAAAAGCAAAACTTAGAGCAGTATTCAATAATTATTAACACTGCTATATTATTCGAAAAAACCAGTTACTTGCAGCAGTTTATTTTATATTATTCACTACCTTTTTACAATGGAAGAAATACCATTATTTAACCACAATATTTTACAAGAATTAACTACAACCAAAATGCCTTTTGGAAAATATAAAGACCGTATTATTTGCGATTTACCTGAGTTTTACATTGAATGGTTTGCACGTAAAGGTTTTCCGAAAGGGAAAATTGGCATGCTGTTGAATACGATGTATGAAATAAATTTGAATGGTTTAAAATATTTATTGGACCCGTTAAGGAGAAAATGAATCTGCTTAACAATAAATTCCAAAGCAAAATCCAAGAGTTTTCTTAACCACAAAGACACAAAGGTCACAAAGGAAGCACAAAGCTTTATTTTTAAACCATTTTTGTACCTAATGTAAAAACTTTGTTCTTCTTATGGTTTATTTAATTGCAAAGTTTTCGCAGAGATATTATTCCACAATTTCAAACAATAAAACCTGGCTAATTTCAGTCTCATCAAAATTATTATCGGCTATAAATAACAACGTTTTATGGCCGTTTGGTAAGGTTGGCCCAAAAGTTACACCTTCTATATTATCAGTATAAATGCCAAGTTCATCCATGTTTAACAACAACTTTTTTGTAGCTGCTATAAACTGAGTATTGCTAGCCAAAGAAGGATTATTTTTTACATCAGTTGCATTACTTAAATCGGTAATAAAAACTTTGATTGTACAGGGTTTAATGCCAATAGAAAAAGAGCGTTCAATAACCAGTAGTTTGTTGTTGCCTAACCACAAAATATCGGGTACACCATTAATTTTAAATGTATCTACTGGTGTTGCTGGGTGAGCAACAGGCTCTAATTTGTAAGCATACTGAGCAATATTTTGTTTGGTAGTAACATCAAACTTTGCAATGCGTATAAAAGCTTTGTTTTCTATTAAATCGGCACGTGGACCATCTTCGTATAATGGTTCTTCGACATTTACAAAAAGTGTTTTGTAGTTATCGGCAAAAGTCATTCCTTCAAAAACACCATTTTGTCGTGGTCCTTTTTCAATTGTTTGCATGTGCATATTTGCAGGAATAGGAAACGATTGAATAAATTTTCCTTTGGTAGAAATAATATTAATTGATGGGTTCGCCAATACAGTATCAGTTGCTTTTACAATTCTTTCTCCTTCGCTGCTCCACACCAATTTTTTTGTAATTGGATTATAACGCATGGCTTCAGGATCAGGTGTGTTGGTTTTATTTTGTTTTGAATTTGGATACACTGTCCCGTCAGGTTGCAACAAAAATTGCACATCTATCAACTCAATAGTATCAATACTTTTGCTTGAAATATTAATTTTAGCAGTATAAAAACGAGCTGGGTTTTTATAGCTTCGATCATCGCAAATAAAATAAAACAATTTTTTATTTTCATCGTAATCAATACTCGATAATCCACCAACAATGGTATTTTTAAAAGACAAATTGTAAGGAATTTCTTTTTGTGCTACTAACCGAATAGACTGAATTGAGTTTATACCAGTATTTATTTTTTTTGTACTGGTACAGGCAAATAGCAAAATTGTAAAATATAACACCAGTAATGGTTTCAACAAATTCATAGCACTCTTTTTAAAACAAAAATCATTAATTTAACAGCATGAAAATAGCATTGTATATTGTATTTACGATTGTTTTTGTGGGCATTTCGGTTTTTGCATGGGCTTACATAAAAGTTAGTCGTATAGAAAAAGAAAAAACTGAATTGGAACATTTTGTTCAACAAAACTCTATCGACTCAGCCTTACAGGTTTTTATAGCACAGTTTCCTGTTAATACACAAATTGCTGTAGCACACATTCAAAAAGATAAAGTAGTATTTTATGGTTATGTACATAAAGAAACTGGCGTAGAAGCTATCGACAACCAACATGCAGTTTTTGAAATTGGCTCAGTATCTAAAACATTTACAGCTGCATTGGCTGCTATTTGTTTTGAAAAAGGATTATTGAAACCTAGTGCTACTTTAAAAGATGTTTTACAAATACCCATGCCCGATGATGTTGGAGCAATAACATTAGAACAGTTGAGTAACCACAGTTCTGGCCTACCAAGGCTTCCAGCAAACTTTACAATGGATAATCCATCGAACCCTTATGAAGATTACGACACAACACAACTTTTTAGTTATTTGAAAAAAGCCAAACTCGATAATAAGCCTGGAACTGTTTACAGTTATTCGAACACAGGTGCTGGTTTATTGGGAACCATCTGTGCCAATACTTTACATTTAAGTTATGAGAAGGCTTTGCAGCAATACATTTTTACACTTTACAAAATGAATACATCTTCTGTAAAAATCACAACACAACAACAAGCCGTTTTAGTAAAAGGACAAGATGCAGAAGGTAACGAAACCAGCAACTGGAATTTTGATTGCCTTGCTGGTGCTGGTGGAATTAAAAGCTCTATTAGCGATATGGCCTTATATGTCCTTGAAAATTTAAATGAAACAAATACTGTTTTTTCAACTTGCCATAAACCAACTTTTAAAAGCAATGAGCAAATGAGTGTTGGTTTAAGCTGGCATATTATTAGCACAAAAACAGGCAATAAAGTTTTATTTCATAATGGTGGAACTGGTGGTTACACATCATCTGTAATGTTAGATAAACAAGCCCAAAAAGGTATTGTAATACTGAGCAATATTTCTGCTTTTCACCCAAAAATGAGTTTGGTAGATGCTTTGTGTGCACAGTTGTTAAAAAAATAAAAATTGGGGGAGCAAGACTACTCCCCCTCAATCCTTATTTAATAAAAAAGCTGCTTAAGTAGCAACAGTCTTTACAGTAATTGCTAATCGTATTTTCTACCCTTTGTAAACCAAAATTCTCTATATAACAAGCTTAGCGTAAACTGTGTATATTTTTCTTTGATTAAGCCATTATTTGTTGTTCCTCGCTGACCAAATTCTACAGTTGCCTGCATCCCCAAACCGCTTCTTTTTGCATGCAAACCACCACCAAAAGTGACTCCATAATCTTTAAGTTGTTCTCCATAGATTTTTAAATACGAACTGTTGTAAAAAAATCCGGTTTGTAAAAATGCTCGTTCAAACGCTCCATTTACTGTTGATTGTTTTTTAGAATATTGTAACCCAACAGAAAGTCGATCACTATTTACAAGAGTATAATTAATACCACTGTATTTAATGCTGTTCCAATCTTGATGATTGTAATCGGCTGCTAATGTAAATTTATTATTATAAGTAACTGCTAACCCTGTTGTAAAACTTACAGGTATTTTGAAATAGCTCTTTTTATAGTTTTCATTTTCTTCGATCGTATTGGTTCCATCTTTTACCAGCAAATCGTACGTTGCATTTAAAGTGGCTTTGTTAGAAGCTACAGCACCAAAAGATATATTTATTTTTTTTGAAACGTTTTTATTGTATTGAATTCCAGCTGTAAAAAAACCACTACTCAAATAAATATTTCGTTTGGTGTACAAAGTGCCAGCACTTAAATCACTTGAAATTGTTTCTTCCTGCTGTTGTTGCCCAAATAAATAAGATGCTTGAATGCCTAATGATAAACTCTTACCAAGTTTGATGCCGTTTGCTACATATGCTTGATTTAAACTTCCCGAACCTTCATAAGCTGCAGAAGTAGAGAAACCTGTTCCTTGCACTGTTTTGAGTGCACTAAAAGAATAATTAGCAGTACTATAAGGCAATAAGCCAGCACTAAAACCCCAGTTGGACTTTAACTTCATAGCAACGACTAATTTTTTTGAAACTAAATCAGCTGATTGATTGGTTATACTTGACGTAACAGGGTTTCCACTATAACTAATTCCCTTATACCTAAGAGAAGTTTCTACATGAAAAAAATAATCATCTAAATAACTGTAAGATGCAGGATTAATATTGTAAATAGATTTTGATGCATGCATCGCAACTCCAGCATATCCCATACCTGTAGTTCGGTCGAACGAACTTTTTTCAATATCACCTACCCCAACAATAGAGTAAGGTGATGTATTGTTTTGGGACAATGATTTTCCAGCCATAAATATTAAAAAAACAACAGTGGTATATTTCATATTTGTTTATTGTATGGTTATATAATAAAGTTGCAACTCAATTTTCATTGAGCCTCGATATCTATCCCCAAATACAAGTCTTTTAAAAGATGTCTCATAAGCTGTAGAAGGTGGCAATACAAGTAAACCATTTTGAGTATACCCTTCAGTAGCAATTACTTCTTTTATATAACTAGTAACATCGTAAGTATAAGTAGTATTTTGACCCATTAAATAATCTATATACAAATCACCAGTTTGTGATTTCGTTGTTCCGTCGCTAGATAAAATTGATATATCCTCTCCAATAAAGTTTAAGTGAGTTGTTCTTGCAAGTCTTATTTCTGGAGGCAAAGGAAATATCGAAGTATAAGAACCTTCAATGGGTTTTATAACCAATTGGGCTTTCAATATTTTTTTAAGATTGGGTAGTTTTAAAATTTCTTTTACTGTAGGAAATCTAAGTTTAGCCATTACACAAGCAGTTGGTTGTGTAAACGCCATATTACTAGTGTTATTTGAGTATATTTCAGGGGTTGCAACAGATAAACTTTGCAAAGCTGTTCCTATTCTATTAATTGTAATATTGTTAAACTGGTGTGTAGTATTGTTTATCGTAAAATCTACATACTTATTTTCTAAAAAGAGTCCAGATTGCTTATAATGCAACCTAAGTTTCATGCTATCCGAAAAGCCAAAAATCATAGCATTGGCTGTTGAACTACTAATACAAAAACCTTTGAGATAGTCTGTAAACAATGTGGTATTTTTTACAGTATCGCTTTTACGTTGCAACATACCCATAAGTTCTTTTCCTAGAATATCGGATAAGCGTATAAAAAAAGTATCTGTTACATTGGGTTTTATTGTTAACTCTTTAGAACCTACGAAAGAAGGATAAGTTGCAAATGAACTGGTATTATATAAACTGCTTCCAGCATTGGGTGGTACAATATCCTCGGCAAGTCTTGCAATATTTAAACGCAATGGTTTAGTAGAATCCCCACAATAATTTTTATTAACTTTTCCAATAATTATTAAAGAATCGAAAGTTGTATTTTGATAAATATCTGAGTATGCACTCAATGCAATATCAAAATATGTTTTTGCAGTAATCGTACCTAAATAAGGGTCGATGTAAGAACCAACTAAACAAGTACCCTTAGCTGATGTAGCAAACGAATCTATTAATACTGTTGATAATGTTACACCAAAAGAATCTACTTTAACAATTTGGGTGTATTCGTTATCGATAAACTCAGTGCCAAAACTTATTTCTGCCTTTTTACAGGCCATAAAAGAAAGAATAATAACTGCTGTATTCAGGCTTTTAATTTTCATTGATGTTGATCTTATTTAATACAAAAAAGAATGTGGAAGTATCATTAAAAAAGCAATTTTAGCACTACATCCTGTTATCGATTTGTTAGTATAGATTAATATGTCAATTACAACTATAATTGATTCGTTTTTATCTATAAAGCCAAAAAGCAATGCCAGAAAGACTTTTGATCAATTATTGCAATATTTTTTTTGTAGTTATAAATGAAAATCGATTGGTAGATAAAAAAAAGCTATTAAGCCATAAATATTGTTTAAAAAGCCATTTTAACGATTTGAAGGCAAAATCCTATAATAATTTCAGCAAAAATTTTATACGAATGAAGCATTTAAAACATTATTTTTTTTCAGGCATTTCAATTGCAGTTGTAGCAATGGCTTGCACAGCATCTAGTGACACAACAAGCAGTGAAGAAAGTGGTAACTGGGTAAAACGTTCTTCTTTTGAAGGCTATGCTCGTACAGAAGCTGTTTCGTTTGTAATTGGTGATACGGCTTATGTTGGTACTGGTTACGACGGAACAATTCGATTAAACGACTTTTGGAAATATGATGTAACTACAAATCAGTGGACACAAAAAGCAAATTTCCCTGGTGTAGCAAGAAACTCGGCTATTGCTTTTGCAACTTCTACCAAAGGCTATGTTGGCACTGGCTATGATGGCATTAATAAGTTAAAAGATTTTTGGGAATACAACCCAACCAATAATAGTTGGACACAAAAAGCAAACTTTGGTGGCTCTGCCCGATATGAAGCTGTTGGTTTTACATTAAATAACCTTGGATATATCAGCACTGGTTACGATGGCAATAATTTAAAAGACTTATGGCAGTACAACCCATTGAATGATAGTTGGATACAAAAGCAAAGTTTAGGTGGTGATAAGCGAAGCAGCAGTGTTGTTTTTGTATACAACAACAAAGCTTATATAACAACAGGTATTAATAATGGTACATACTTGAATGATTTATGGATGTATGACGCCTCAACAGAAACATGGATAGAAAAAAGAAATATCAGTAATTACAGCAGTGATAGTTACGATGATGATTATAGTGATATTGTACGTAACAATGCTGTTGGTTTTGTAATTGATGATAAGGCTTATTTAACAACGGGTGAAAATGGTGCTTACACAAAAAAAACATGGGTGTATAATTTTTCAGCTGATTTGTGGGAACGAAAAACAGCCTATGAACGTTCAGAAAGAAATGGAGCTGTAGCTTTTACTGTAAAGGGTAAGGGCTTTATTACAACAGGAAGAAACAGTACTTATTACTTTGATAACATGGATGAGTTTAAACCTTTAGAAAGCTATGAAAGTAATGATTAAAAAAAACTGGAGCTTTATTTTAATGCTGCTTGTAGTGGGCGTTTGTATAGTAAAAACTACAACATATAAACGGGCATCTATTCGCTATTCAATCATTCCTGTTAATGCTGGATGGGGTTATAATATTATCAAAAATGATAGTGTATATATTCATCAACCATTTATACCTACAATTGCTGGTTCAAAAGTTTTTATCACTAAAACAGATGCAGCAAATGTGGCTGCTTTGGTTGTACAAAAATTAAAACAAAAAAAAAATCCAGCTGTTTATTTACACGAACTTGATAGTTGTGATGTTACTTATTAATTCAATAGATAAATCCCCCTAACAAAAAACTCCTAAATTATTTTAGGAGTTTTTTGCAATAATGGTATCTAGTATTTGCCTGTATGCATCTCCAATAGGTATGTTTTGAGTACCTATTACAATTTCGTTACGTACGATCGCATCGATATGGTTTAGAGCAATAATGTAAGAACGATGAACTCTAATGAAAGAATCTTCTGGTAGTTTGGTTTCAAATTCTTTTAAGTTTTGCAATGTAGTTAAAGGTGTTGTTTTACCTTTTATAAAAACTTGTGTGTAATCTTTCATTCCTGCAATAAACAAAATGTCTTTAAAATTTATTCTAATCAACTTGTATTCAGATTTGATGAATACATAATCTTTCTTTCCTTCTATTGCAATAACCTTTTGAATAAACATTGTGTCAATATTTTGTACCAATGCAATAACTCTTTCGTAAGTAACAGGGGCTGGTAAATAACCAAACAACTGTTTATTGGGTTGTTGTATTGCAATTTCTTTCATATTGCAAATACTTATTAAAGGAGCGTTTAAAAATTTAGTACTCAACCTATGTTGTAATTCTTTTTGTAGAATATCAATTGCACAAATAATTACATCGCCATTTATATCTGCTGTAAATAGCGTTTCGATATTATTACTTGTAAAGAAAAAAACTTCTTTAACCGTAGGAATTTGTAAAAGAGATTCGTAGATAATTTCTATTTCCTTGGGGTTATTTGCTATAACAATATAATTTCTCATTGTGCAGTTTAGGTTGTTATTTAATTAATTCAACAACAGCAAGTAATTAGTTTTTGCTGCACAATATCTATGGAGATTTATATAGTTTTTTGTTAAAAAAAGTATTTGCTCTTTAATTTCGGTGAACTTGGATTTTGCAGGGATGAAATAAAAAGCCCCACAAACGGTGGGGCTTTTTATTTAACTATAAATTCTATCAATCGCATCTTTGTATTTTTCTAAAATTATTTTTCGTTTCAAACTCATTTTAGGAGTCATTTCGCCACTTTCAATACTCCATTCTTTAGGTAGCAATTCAAACTTTTTAACCTGCTCTACATGATTAAAAAACTTGTTGAAGCTTTCTACCAACTCTCTGTACAACTCCAATACTTTAGGATGATGAATAATATCTTCATTAGTGGTATAGTTAATTGCTTTTTCCCTGCACCATTCTTTTAAAGTTAAAAATGAAGGAACGATTAAAGCACCCACAAACTTTTTATCAGCTCCAACAATTACCACTTGTTCTACAAAAGGACTTTCCTTTAGTTTATTTTCTATTGGTTGTGGAGCAACATATTTGCCACCACTGGTTTTAAAGAGTTCTTTTTTGCGATCGGTAATTTTTAAATATTTATTATCTACCCAAACACCAATATCGCCTGTATGCAGCCATCCATCAATCAATACTTCAGCTGTTAAATCTGGTCGCTTATAATAGCCTTGCATAACAGTTGGCCCCTTTACTAAAATCTCACCATCTTCAGCAATTTTAACTTCGATGCCTTCAATTTTTGGTCCTACTGTACCATATTTGCTACCTCCTTTTTCTTTACGGTTTACCGTAATTACAGGACTGTTTTCTGTTGGTCCATACCCTTCATAAATAGGTATGCCAGCAGCATTAAAAATACGCATCAATTTTTCTTGGCAGGCAGCACCACCTGTAACAATGTAATTGATATGACCACCCAAAGCTTCTTTCCATTTGCTGAAAATTAGTTTGCGGGCAATAGCCAGTTTAATATTGTACACAAAACCACCATCAATCAGATTATCATATTTTTCTGCTAAATCAACCGCCCAATAAAATAATTTTCTTTTTATGCCTGTTAATTCATTGCCTTTGGCCATAATTTTTTCATACACTTTTTCAAGCAAACGAGGAACAGTTGTAAAACCATCGGGCTGCACTTCTTTTAAATTATCGCCAATGGTATCAAGGCTTTCAGCATAATAAATGCTAATGCCACTAAACATGTAGATATAACTTACTGCTTTTTCGAAAATATGATTCAAGGGTAAAAAGCTAAGCACCTTGGTTTGTGGAGCATCTTCAAAAGGAAAACTAGCTTTTGATAAAAATACACAACTCACCAAATTTTCGTGACTTAATACAACACCTTTTGGTGTACCAGTGGTACCTGAAGTATAAATAATAGTTGCTGTGTGACTATTTGGAATTCCTTGTTTAATGGATTCTACAGTTTGCAAACTTGCGTCATCTGCCAGTGCTGTTACTTCTGAAAAATGATGGGCTCCTTCTATTTTATTAAAGGTATAAATAGTTTTAATAGATGGAACTTTTGTAGCTACATCGCTTACTTTTTTGTACAACTCTTCATCGCTTACAAAAACATATTTTACCTGAGCATCGTTTAATATAAACTCCAATTCCAATGGATTGGTTGTAGGATAAATGGGTACCAAAATAGCTCCAATTTGTTGGGCAGCTAAATCAGTGTACAACCACTCTGGTCGGTTGTTGCTTAAAATGGCAATTTTATCGCTTCCCTCAGCTGTGCAATCATTACAGCGAACACCCAATTGATGCAATCCTGCTGAAAATTTATTTACAATATCTATTACGTCTGATGTACTGTTGTGCTGCCAGCTTCCATTCACTTTTGCACTAAGCATATCACTTTTAGGGAACTTACTTTTTTGATAAGTAAGCACATCAAACAATCTAAAATTGGGGTATTGCATATGGCTTTAATTGTTCGTTCAAAAAATATTTGATCATTGGCTGCTAAAATACTATTTCATGTATGAATACAGAAAATTGCTTGGCAACAATGCGATTAATCGTTTAGAGAAAACAAATTAAGTATTTATGCTTACATAAAAAAGCTACTGCATAATTATATCAATATTCAAAAGGATTATCCTTTAGTAGTTGTACAAATTTTGCAGCAGTTATTGCAATTCTTTTTTTATTGAAGCATAGTTGACTTTTGCCTTTTGGCGATAATCCATTAATACCAGCCAACCCTTGAATAACCCATTTTTTATTTTGCTTATTGCGTTTGTGCCAATTGTATTGCTCAACTTTTTTATTGTGAAAAATATAATACTCAGGCAATTTAATGAGGTGATAGCTATGGGCAAATGCTGTAATATTTTCGGCCCAACTTACCATATTTTGCAGGGTGTCTTGTGTAGATGGATCTACCACCAAATGTTCAATATTATTGTTCGTTTGCACCTGCAGCAAAACAGCTACATGGTAATTCCAGTTTTGTTTCAATCCACCAATATGGTTTTTTAAAAATGCACCGCTAAAAACCCAGGCTTTATAATGTGGAATTTTCCATTTGGTTAATAATATGGATAAAGCATCGGCTCTTGCTTCACAATTATTGTTAATATCGTTCCAGTTAAATAAACTGCAATTTTTACTGAAGTTAAAAATGTGTTCTGCCGTTTGTGGGTCTATTGTACGATGGTTCTGTGTAACATCAGATAAAACATAATCGAACAATGTTGGTTGAAGTATAAACGACATTACATTGAAGATACAGTATTATGCAACTGCCTAAAAAATAATTAGCATTAATAAATAAATAAGCATTTAATGCTACACTTATTTATAATACTGCCCAATAGGGATTTTATAAATTCTGGCTGTTTGAAATTTCTTAAAAGCATCTGCTTCTTTATCATGATTTTTTAACCATATTTCATACTCAGCAGGATTACTTACAGCAGCAAATAACCATTGATTGTAAGCGTCGAAAATGCCTTCTTTTAGCATTTGTTGATAATGATCGAATAAACGATATGGGTATTTAGTTTGCAACCCTTCGAACCAGTCTAAAACAAATCTGGCTTTAATAACCATTAAGTTTTCTGCATTAATTCCATCACCAGCAATCGAAGTACTTTTATTGAGTGTAGCCAACACTTCTTTTTCAAAAGCATTTCCATTTTTGTTTTTTATAAATGCATTTAAATCGCTGGATGCATATAGTTTTTTATAGGCTTCTAATACAATTTTCTTAACTTCTGTTGTACGTGCAGTATAGCTTTCTAGGTTTACAAAATTTTCTCCGTGCAAGGCAATCCAAAACAAATCTGCACTTTGACTTTGAGCATAATACTTAACAGCATTGTAATAATTACTGCTGTAATTAGCATCTACTTCAATCCCTTTCTCCCATTGAACAATAGCATTGTTTAATTCTTTATCCATTGCCAATAACTCACCATATTCATTGTAAATAACACCACTATTCGGAAATTTAGTAAGGGCTTTTTTGTATAATTTTCGGCATTCTTTATATTCTGCAATTGCTTTATAAGTAAGTCCTAAAATTTGAAAAGTAGGCACATCGGCATCAGCTCTGTCAATTAATGGTTTTCCTGTTTCCATTGCCTTTTCATAATCTCTTTTTAAGAAATATATGAACGACAAATCTTTCAGCATCTCTAAATTATCGGGTTCTTTTTCCAATGCTCTTTTAATTACTAAAATGGCATTATCATAGTCTCCCTGACGCATAAAAGTTTTGGCAGTTTCGTGCAATTCTTTTGCAGTTTGCTGTGGTTGAGCTATACCAATAATATGTACACTTAAAGCCAATACAAGGAAAACAATATATTTTTTCATGTAACGATTTTTGTGTGATAACCTTATTCGTAAATAAGATGTGTTAATAATCCATCTCTTAGCTTAGGTTCGAACCATGTACTTTTTGGAGGCATTACATTGCCACTATCTGCAATATCAAATAATTGATCGATGGTTACAGGATAAAGGCTAAAAGCAACTTTCATTTCGCCACTATCTACTCTTTTTTCCAGTTCGCCCAAACCTCTAATTCCACCTACAAAATCAATTCTTTTATCTGTACGTTGGTCTTTAATTCCTAAAATTTTATCTAAAATAAGATTCGACAAAATGGTAACATCTAAAACGCCAATTGGGTCATTGGTATAAGTACCTTCTTTTGCTAAAAGTGTGTACCAACTGCCTTCGAAGTACATGCCAAATTCATGCAAGAATGTAGGTTTTACTGCTTGTTTACCTGCATTTGTAATTGTAAAATTTTCTTCGAGCAAAGCAAAAAATTGTTCGCTACTTAATTCATTCAAATCTTTTACAACACGGTTGTAATCCATGATGTATAATTGATTAGAAGGAAATAAAGTAGTTAAAAAGTAATTGCTTCCTTCTGTTGCATCTGCACCTAAAGCTTTGCGAACCTTGGCAGCTGAAGCTGCACGATGATGTCCGTCGGCTATATAAGTGCATGGAATTTCTGTATCAAACAACTGACTGATTTTTTCTATTGTATCATCATCATTTACAATCCAGATAGTATGTTGAATATCATCATCGGCAGTAAAATTGTACACTGGATTTTTTACTGTTTTCCAATTGTCAATTAATGTATCTACCTCATTATTATTTCTATAAGCTAAGAAAACATTACCTGTTTGTGCTCCAGATGTTTTGATGTGGTTAATTCGATCTTGCTCTTTTTCAGGACGGGTAAATTCATGCTTTTTAATAATGTCGTTTTCATAATCATCTACACTGCTTACAGCAACCAAACCAGTTTGGCTTTTGCCATGCATAATTAATTGATAAATATAGTAGCATGCTTTATTGTCTCTAAACAATACATCTCTTTGAATAAAAGCATCTAAATTTTGTTTGGCCTTATCATACACTTCTTGTGAGTGAATATCTACAGTATTATCATCTATGCTAATTTCACTTTTGGTGATGTATAAAAACGAATGATTGTTTCCTTGTGCTTCAACTTTTGCTTCTGTGCTATTTAAAACATCATAAGGACGGCTTGCCACTTGTTTTGCAAATTGAGGCTGTGGACGAAGGGCTTTAAAAGGCTTTATTATACTCATAAGGTGTGCAAGATAATAAACTGGTGTTTAATTACCTTGTTGATGGTTAGTTAATACTTTAATATAATGCAAAAAAACAGTATTTAAATCCTTGTTTTATGCATGTTGCTGTGCAAATTGTTTCATTAAGTTGGTAATGGCCACTACACTTTCCAATGCTAATGCATTGTACATGCTTACACGAATGCCTCCAACAGTTCTGTAGCCTTTAACACCCACCATTCCATTGGCTTTGCATTCGTCTAAAAATTTATTTTGTAAAGCCTCATCTTCTATAAAGAAAACTGCATTCATTTTACTTCTATCTTCTTTAGCAATTGGGCAACTAAATAAAGGCAATGCATCGATGGTATTGTACAGCAAATTAGATTTTTCGTTGGCTCGTTTTTCCATTTCGGCTAATCCACCCTCTTTTACAATCCATCTAAGGGTTAGCATGGCAACATAAATAGCAAAAACAGGTGGTGTATTTAATAAACTACCTGCTTCTATATGGTTGCGATAATCCATAATTGCAGGAATTTTTCTATTTATTTTTCCCAATAAGTCTTTCTTAATAACAACCAAGTTTACACCAGCTGCACCCATATTTTTTTGAGCACCTGCATATATCAATGAAAATTGTTTAAAGTTCATTGTTCTGCTAAAAATATCACTACTCATATCTGCAACAATGGGTACTGTTGTTGTTGGAAATGAATGCCATTGTGTACCTTCAACTGTATTGTTGGTTGTAATGTGTAAGTATTTACTGTTTTCAGGTATGTCGAAACCTTTATTAATGTAGGTGTACTTTTTATCTTTAGACGATGCAACTATATTTACAGTACCAAACAAACTTGCTTCTTTAATTGCTTTACTTCCCCAAATTCCATGATCACAATAAGCAGCGGTTTCTCCTTCATCTAATAAATTCATAGGAATTTGCATAAACTGCGTTGTTGCACCACCATGCAAAAACAAAACATCATAACTATCGTCTAAATCCATCAATTGTTTTACCAATGATTTGGCTTCTTCGATTACTGCTACAAAATGATTGGTTCGATGTCCAATTTCTAATAGCGATAAGCCAAGATTATTAAAGTTTAAAACGGCCTCAGCTGCTTGTTGTAAAACTTCCTGTGGTAATACGGATGGTCCAGAATTAAAATTGTGTTGCTTCATGTTACGTTCTCTATGGCGGCAAAGTAAAGAAATTGTAATAAATGGGCTTGAATTTTATTCTACCTAAATGATAGACTTTAAAAAACAATGGTTCGTAAGCTTCTTCTATCAATTACAAAAAATACCTATTTAGTGGTATTGTTTGTATAGCAAAAACGTTGGAATATTGTATTGCGAAAGCAATTTCAGATTTCTTTGGGGCTATTAAGCAATTAAACCCATCATTTCTATGATGGGTTTTTAATCTTCTACATCTACCACACCACCACTTACGGTAAACTTCATTGCATCAGAAGCCGAAACATCGTTTAGTAGCTTAATTTTTTCTTTGGGTACAAAATAAGTAATACCACTTATCGCATAAGAGTGTGGTACATACACCACCAAATGTTCTTTTAAGTTAAAATCTTCAGCATCGGGTCGGGTAATAAATCCAATTCTCCAAATATCGGCTCCATCTACATTTACCAAAACTGGTTTATCAAATTTCTTTTTATTTCCTGCGAAAGCTTCTAAAAAATCTTTCACCGAGCCATAAATAAACTTAATTCCAGGAGTATTTTCTAAAACCTTATCTAACACATTTACCAAACGTCCAATTACAAAAATCGATGATAACCACCCAACCAATAATACAAAAGCAATTACAAATACAAATCCCAATCCGTGTATTCGCTGAATATTGCCTTCGATATCTTTCTTTATAATTTCAGGAAAAACGGCATGTAAAATATTGGGTAAAATACCATCTACAACGTTAAACAGTGAAATAATTGCCCAAACAGTAATACCAATAGGAGCCAATACAATTAAGCCTTGCAAAAAATATTGCAACAGCTTTTTTAACTGTACATGATAGGCCACTTTTATTTGCTGCTTATCCATATTGTAAAAATAGAGCAAAGCATAGTATTCCTAAACATAAACCTTAAAAAGGTAGCAGCCTTGATTAAACTTTTATCATTTTTTAGAACCGCTCAACAAAAAATAATAAAAAAAACTATGGAAACTTTGAAGTCGTCAAAAGTTTCCATAGTTTTGCATCCAGATTTAAACGCAATATGGAAATACAGGAAAGAATTATTGTAAAAACACATGAACTATTCATGCGTTATGGCATAAGAAGCGTAAGCATGGATGAAATTGCTGCTCAATTGGGCATCAGCAAAAAAACGATTTACCAATACTATGCTGATAAAGATGCATTGGTAGATGGTGTAATAGATATTGAAGTTCATACAAACGAAAAAGAGTGTATTGTACACAAACAACAATGTGAGAATGCGGTGCATGAAATTTTTTTAGCAATGGATATGGTGCATGAAATGCTGAAAACTATGAATCCAGCAATATTGTACGACTTAAAAAAATACCATCCGAATGGATTTAAAAAATTTAATGATCATAAGAACCAATTTTTTTATGCAATTATTAAAGACAATTTAGAAAGAGGTATTGAAGAAGAGTTATACAGACCAGAAATTAATGTAGATGTGCTGTGCAGATTTAGAATTGCCTGTATGTTTTTAATTTTTGACCCCGATGCTTTTCCACCTCACAAAACCAATATAGGCGAAGTGCTATGGGAAACAACAGAAAACTTTTTATTAGGATTAACCACAACAAAAGGTGCTAAACATTTTTTAAAATATAAACAACAACGATCAAAAAAGGAAAGTGTATGATAAAAGAAAAATTACTAAAACCGTTACTGCTACTGAGTTGCACACTATTTGCTACAGTGGTTATTGCACAAAACGAAACGAAACACTCGTTTTCTGTAAAACAAGCTGTAGAATACGCCAGCAAAAATAATGCTCAGGTAAAAAATGCATTACTGAATATTCAGGTGCAAGAACAAACCAATAGAGGCATTACCGCAGCAGCATATCCATCATTAAATGGAAGCCTTGGAGTTACAGATTATATTGATGTACCAACGCAAGTTGTTCCTGGTGATTTTTTTGGCCAGCCAGGACAATTAGTGCCTGTAAAGTTTGGTGTAAAATATAGCTCTAGTGCAACGTTGCAACTACAACAGCTGCTGTTTGATGGGCAGGTTTTTATTGGCTTACAAGCACGTAGAACATCGATGGAATATGTTCGCAAAAATGTAGAAGTAACCGAAGAAGCAATTAAAACCAACATTTACAAAATCTACTATCAATTGGTGGTAAGTAAAACACAAATTGAATTATTAGATGCCAATATTGCACGTTTCGAAAAACTGAAACACGATGCAAACGAATTGTACAAAAATGGTTTTGCAGAAAAGTTAGATGTTGATAAGGTTGAGGTAACCTTAATTAACCTTAAAACCGAAAAACAAAAAGCGTTGAATAGTATTGAAACAGGTTATTTGGGTTTAAAAACTTTAATGGGAATGCCTATAAAAGACACCTTAATACTAATTGATAAAATTACCGAAGATGAAATTAAAGCCAATGCATTAGTAGATAGTGTAAACTATGGCGATAGAAAAGATTTTCAGTATTTACAAACTATAAAAAAATTAAACGAGTTTAACATTAAACGTTACCAATTAAGCTATTTGCCAACGATTGCAGCAACTGGTGTATTTGGCAAACAAGCTTATAGAAACAAGTTTACTTTTTTTGAAAAAGGCGATTGGTATAATATTACTTATGTAGGTTTAAACGTTTCTGTACCAATTTTTAGTGGTTTTGCTAAAGATGCAAAAGTTAAACAATCTAAAATTGAACTGCAGCAAACCCTAAATACAATTGATAACCTGAAGTTATCGATTGATAGCGAAGCCGAAACTGCAAGATTAAAATACAAATCGGCTATTCAAACATTAGACTTTCAAAAGAAAAATATTCAACTGGCCGAAACAGTGTATAACCAAACCAAAAAGAAGTTTGAAATAGGTACTGGCAGCAATACTGAAATTAACGCAGCACAAACCGAATTAAAAACAGCACAAACCAACTATATAGCTGCATTGTACGATGCAGTAATTGCAAAAGTTGATTTCTTAAAAGCATCAGGTAAATTATAATTTAAACAATAAAAAATATACAATTTATGATACGAGTGTTCACTAAAATAACTCTACTAATAATGGTTGTTTCTTTAACTGCTTGTGGTGGCAAAGACGACCTTTCTAAGAAAAAAGCCGAACTGGATAAACTTAAAAAAGAACAAACCAGTTTATCGGAAAAAATTAAAACCTTAGAAGCAGATATTGCTAAACTAGATACCACAGTTAAGAAAGATGATATTGCTAAACTGGTTGGTATTAGTGCAATTGCTACACAAGATTTTGTGCATTATATAGATTTACAAGGCAGGGTAGATGCAGACAATATCTCTTATATTTCTCCACGTTTAGGGCCAGGACAAGTAAAAGCTTTGTACATTAAAAAAGGCGACTATGTAAAAAGAGGTCAGTTATTGTTAAGAATGGATGATGCTGTTGTTAAGCAAACCATTGCAGCCTCTAAACAAAATTTAGAAACCATTAAAACACAATTGGCTTATGCAAAAGACTTATACAATCGTCAAAATAATTTATGGAAACAAGGTATTGGCACTGAAGTACAATTAATAAGTGCTAAAACCAACGTAACTACTTTAGAAAAACAATTGCAAGCTGGTGAAGAAAACATTAAAACCATTCAAGAGCAAGCCAATGCAAGCAATGTTTATAGCGACGTAGATGGCATTGCAGATGAAGTAAACATAAGAGTTGGTGAAACTTTTAGTGGTATGGGTGCTACTGGTGCACAAATTAAGATTGTAAATACCAGTTCATTAAAAGTAATTACCGATGTACCTGAAAATTATGCAGCAAAAGTAAAATTGGGCAGCAAAGTACAAATTGTATTACCCGATATTAATAAAACCTACAACAGTTCTATTAGTTTATCTGGTAAAACCATTAACCCAAATAACAGAAGCTTTACTGCTGAAGCTAAGTTGCCTTACGATGGTGTTATTCGTCCAAATCAAAATGCACAAGTTCGTATAGAAGATTATGCTGCTAAAAATGCAATTGCTATTCCTGTAAATACAGTTAGTACTGATGAGAAAGGAAAATATGTTTTCGTAGCAGTACAAGAAGGTAACAAATTGGTTGCTCGCAAACGCAGTATTATTGTTGGTGAAGTGTATAACCAAATTGTTGAAGTTAAAAGTGGCATTGCGTCAGGAGATAAATTAATTACCGATGGTTATCAAGGTATTTATGATGGTCAGTTGTTGAAAGTGCAACAATAATTAACCACATAGACAGATAGACATATAGTTATGTTTACAAAGAAAGTTGAACAAAGAACAAAGCGTACAAGGGTGCGACGCAACAGTTGCTTCATAGCAATTCTGCTGCCCGTTACCAAAACTATTAAATAAAATTATATGCAATTTATAGAAGGCATAGCTGCAAAGTTTAAACAGTTTAAACCCACCAGTTGGGCTATAAACAACCGAACAGCTACTTACATTATTACGATTTTAATATCGTTATATGGATTGACCAAGTTTAATACATTGCCTAAAGAGCAGTTTCCTGATATTGTAGTGCCTACCATTAGTGTAAACACTGTATATTTTGGTAACTCTCCAAAGGATATGGAAAATTTGGTTACCCGTCCAATTGAAAAACAATTAAAAGGAATTAGTGGTGCTAAAGTGAAGAAAATTCAAAGTACTTCACAACAAGATTTTAGCTTAATTATTGTTGAGTTTGATACCGATGTTAAAACAGAAGTTGCCAAACAAAAAGTAAAAGATGCTATAGATAAAGCCCAAAGCGATTTACCCAACGATTTAACGCAACAACCCAACGTACAGGAATTTGACTTTAGTGAAATGCCTATTATGTATGTGAATATTAGTGGCGATTATGATGGGATGACGTTAAAGCGTTATGCAGATAAAATGCAGGATCATTTTGAAGAGTTAACCGAAATTAATCGTGCCGATATTGTGGGTGCTCCTGAAAGAGAAATTCAGGTGAATGTTGATCCTTATAAAATGCAAGCTGCTAAATTATCTTTTACAGATATTAGCAATGCCATTAATTATGAGAACAGAGATATTAGTGGTGGTTTGGTAACTGTTGGCGAAATGAAACGTGGTTTACGTGTTAAAGGTCAGTTTGCAAGCACTTTTGACATGCGTAACATTGTAGTTAAAAATTTACAAGGTGCTCCAATTTACTTAAGAGATGTTGCAGAGGTAATAGATACTGTTAAAGAAACAGAAAGCTATGCCCGTTTAGATGGTAAAAATGTAGTTACGCTAAACATTGTAAAGCGTAGTGGCGAAAACTTAATTAGTGCTGCAACTAAGATTAAAGCATTGGTTGAAGAAATGCAGGCAAAGGGAGAAATTCCTCCATCTGATAAACTAAAAGTAGTAATTACTGGTGATCAAAGTAAAAAAACAGCTACATCATTTAATGAGCTTATTAATACCATTATCATTGGTTTTGTGTTGGTATTATTGGTGTTAATGTTTTTTATGGGTGTAAACAATGCCTTCTTTGTGGCGTTGAGTGTACCACTATCGGTATTCGTTGCATTTCTCTTTTTACCTGTGGCCGATTATATTGTTGGTACACATGTAACCCTAAACTTCATTGTGCTTTTTGCACTACTGTTTGGGCTGGGAATTATTGTAGATGATGCCATTGTAGTTATTGAAAATACCCATCGTATTTACAACAACGGAAAAGTAAAAATTGAACGAGCCGCTAAAGAAGCTGCAGGCGAAGTTTTCATTCCTGTATTGGCTGGTACATTAACCACATTGGCTCCTTTCTTCCCACTGTTATTATGGAAAGGTTTGATTGGTAAGTTCATGATTTATTTACCTACCATGTTAATCTTAACATTGGCTGCATCATTAATCGTTGCATTTATCATTAACCCTGTATTTGCTGTAAGTTTCATGAAGCCAGAGGGTAAAGAATTTGAAAGTCCACGTAAAGCTATTTTTAAAGCTGGCTGGTTTTGGACCTGTATTGCATTTGGTATTATTCTAAATTTTGCAGGCTGGCATGGCATGGGTAATTTATTATTGTTTATGCCATTGGTGGGTATTTTAGAAAGATTTGTGCTGAGAGATATTATCCATTTCTTTCAAGATAGAGCCTTACCAAAACTGATGAACAAATATGAAGCTTTATTAAAATGGATTTTACAAGGCAGCAGGCCAGCAATAGCATTGGTTGGATTGTTTATCTTATTTCCTGTTTCACTATTGTTGTTAATGGCAAGAGGTAATAAAAGTACTTTCTTCCCTAGTGGCGAGCCTAACTTTATTTATGTGTACATCAAAATGCCCATTGGTACAAAAACAACAGTTACCGATTCGGTAACAACCGTTTTAGAAAAACGTGTACAGAAAATTTTGGCCAATGAACTGCCTACAAAACCAAATGGCATTGTAGAAAGTATTATTACCAATGTTGCTGTAAGTGCCAATAATCCTAGAGATAACAATAGAAGCACACAAAGTAATTTGGGTAGAATTCAGGTAAGCTTTTTAGAATCTGAAAAAAGAGATGGCAAAAGTACACAGCCATTTATGGATGAAATTAGAAAGCAAATGAATGGTATTCCGGGTGCCAGTATTCAGGTTGCACAAGAAGATGCTGGACCACCAACCGATCCTCCAGTAAACATTGAAATTACAGGAGACAATTTCGATGAAATTTCTAAAGTTGCCTACGATTTACAAAACCACCTCGATACCAATCGTATTGTTGGGGTAGAAGAATTGAAAATGGATATTGATTTACAAAATCCCGAAATCTCCATTGTAGTTGATAGAGAAAAAGCTTTACGTGAAGGTTTAAGTACAGCCCAAGTTGGTATGGAAATTCGTAATGCAGTATTTGGTAAAGAAGCCAGCAAATTAAAAGATGGCGAAGATGAATATAAAATTCAAATTCGTTATGCCGATTTGCAACGTAACAACATTACCGATTTAATGAACATGCGTATTACATTCAGAGATTTTAATACCATGGCTATTAAACAAGTTCCTTTAAATGCTGTTGCAACAGTTGATTACACCAATACGTCAGGAGCTGTAAAACGCAAGAATGTAAAACGTACTATTCAAATACAATCGAATGTTACCGACCCATCATTGGCTGGTCCTGCAAACATTGAATTGACTAAAAAAATTGATGAGTTTAAAAGTAAAACAAAAATTCCTGCCGATGTAACTATTAAGCAAACAGGGCAAGGAGAACAAGAAAAAGAAACAGGTGCATTTTTGGGTACAGCCTTACTTACAGCATTGTTATTAATTTTCTTAATTCTTGTATTGCAGTTTAATGGATTGAGTAAACCATTTATTGTATTAACTGAAATATTCTTTAGCATTATTGGTGTATTTATTGGTTATGCTGCAACAGGCATGACGATAGCAACCATTATGTTAGGCGTTGGTATTATTGGTTTAGCAGGTATTGTAATTAAAAATGGTATCTTATTAATTGAGTTTACCGATGAGTTACGACACAGAGGTTATAAAACAAAAGCTGCAACAATAGAAGCAGGTAAAATTCGTATCATTCCAGTAATGCTTACTGCATTGGCAACCATGTTAGGATTGTTTCCTTTGGCTGTTGGTTTAAATATAGATTTCGTTTCATTATTCCAACATTTAAATCCACATCTTTTCTTTGGTGGAGACAGTGTAGTTTTTTGGGGACCATTAAGCTGGACAATCATTTTCGGTTTAATATTCTCATTCTTCTTAACCTTAATTATGGTACCAAGTATGTACATTTTAAGTGAACGATTAAGAAGACCAATGATCCGTTTTTATGGAAGCAAGTTTGTTGCCTTATTAGGTTTTACTGGGCCATTCTTTTTCATATTGGTGGGTATTATGTTTTTAGTAAAAAAATTACAAGGTAAAAAAGTGTGGATGGGGCAATTAAAACCTGCACCAGCTAAAGCATAGTTCGGTTGGTTTTGATTTTTAAAAAGCCGTTGCAAATTTTGCAACGGCTTTTTTGTTGGAATTATTTTTGTCATTTCGAGGTACGAGAAATCTGTTGGGCATTTGTATAAAAGCTTGGCAGATTTCTCCCATCGTCGACATGAGATACAACGATGAACAATAATTTATTTTAGAAGGAGTTTAGACTAAAAAAACAAAAGTAGTCTGCTTTTGAAAAAGCAGACTACTCTTTATAAATTCGTTTTCAATTGCAAAAAGCTACTCTACAATTCTTAACTTGGCATAATTCAACATAATCTTTTTCTCACCATTATTTTCGAAGTTAATAGTAGCTACAGGATTGTGAGCACTGCCTTCCATTTTGGCAACAGTACCATAACCAAATTTTTGGTGTTCTACTCTTTGTCCTGCTTGTAATGAAGTGGTATCGCTAGCTTCAAAGTTTTCTGTGGGAATATGTTGCACCACTTTTTGTACTGGAGGAATTTGTGACAACACAGTTGGCTTTTCTTTTTTAGCTGGTGGTGCTCCATATTTTTTTTCAGCTTGTGCTGTATCACTATACCCAGTTGACGCAAAGCCCCTGTTCATTCTTTCGAAGGCTGTACCCATATTACCAAACCCTTGATTTTTTGCACCACCACCTGCGTAAGATTTATCTAAAAATTCCTCGGGCATTTCTTCTAAAAAACGGCTGGGCTCATTTTGTACCAATTGCCCAAAACGATAACGGGCATTGGCATACGTAATCCACAATTTTTGTTTGGCTCTAGTAACTGCCACATAAAATAAACGACGTTCTTCTTCCAGTTCTTCTCTGGTATTAATGGCCATTGCATTAGGAAACAAAGTTTCTTCTACACCACCTACAAACACACAACTAAACTCTAATCCTTTTGCAGCATGAATGGTCATTAGTTTAACAGCATCGCTGTTTTCTTTATCGTCATCAGCATCAGTTAATAAAGTAATTTGCTGTAGATAAGCTCCCAAACTTTTACTGCCCACTTCGCCATCTTCTGTATCTGGACTTTCAGTCCATTCTTTAATTGAGTTCAATAACTCCTGAATATTTTCATAACGGGCTAAACCTTCGGTAGTTTTATCATTGAATAATTCTTTAACAATATTGGTGTGTTTACCAACTTGCTGTGCAACATCATATGCATTCTTATCGTTTAACAAACTTTGAAAATAACGTATCATCGTTACAAAATTTTGTAACGCTTCCAGTGTTCCAGCTTTAAAACCAAACTCTGCTGCTCGGCTTACCACTTCATACATCGTAATATTTTGTTCACTTGCATAAGTGGCCAACTTTTCGATGGTGGTTTTACCAATACCTCTTGCCGGATAATTGATAATTCTTTGCAAAGCAACTTCATCAGCTGTATTTACAATTATTCTTAAATAAGCCAGTAAATCTTTAATTTCTTTACGTTGGTAAAAGCTCATACCACCATAAATACGGTACACAATTCCCTGCTTGCGAAGACTTTCTTCATAAGCACGGCTTTGGGCATTGGTGCGATAGAGAATGGCAAAATCAGTATTCTTATAATGATTGCGAAGCTGTTGTTCTTTAATAGTATCGGCAACAAATTTTCCCTCTTCATTATCCGTCATGGTACGAACAATTTTTATCTTTTCACCTTGTTCATTTTCAGTCCATAATTCTTTTGGCAACTGACCTTTATTGTTGCCAATTACTTCATTGGCTACTTTTAAAATGCTTTGTGTGCTGCGATAGTTTTGTTCCAGCTTTATCACTTTTACATCGTCGTAATCTTTTGAAAACTGTAAAATATTTTCAATGGTTGCTCCACGAAAAGAGTAAATACTTTGGGCATCATCGCCTACTACACAAATGTTTTCATGTACTGCAGCCAAAAGTTTAGTTATTTGGTATTGCACAGCATTGGTATCTTGGTACTCATCAATTAATACATACTTAAACTTGTGTTGATATTTTGCTAAAGCTTCGTTGTGCAGTTTTAACAGCTCATACATTTTAAACAATAAATCATCAAAATCCATTGCACCGTTTTTAAAACAACGGTTGGAATAGGCTTTATAAATTTGAGCAATTGCAGGACGATTGGCCCTCATGTCTTCTTGCTGTATATAATAATCTACAGCATATTCATCGGGGCCAACCAAGCCATTTTTTGCACCTGAAATTCTATTGTGTACTACGTTGGGTTTGTAATGCTTATCATCTAGATTCATTTCATTAATCACCGATTTCAACACACTACGGCTGTCATCAGTATCATAAATGGTAAAGTTGTTGGGATAGCCTAAACGGTGAGCTTCAGCTCTTAATATTCTTGCAAAAACGCTATGAAATGTGCCAATATATAAATTTCTTGCTTCGCTGTTGCCCAGTATTTTTTCAATACGTTCCTTCATTTCGGCAGCAGCTTTATTGGTAAAAGTTAATGCCAAAATATTAAACGCATCTACACCATTGGCCATTAAGTTGGCAATACGTGTAGTAAGCACTTTTGTTTTACCACTACCAGCACCAGCTATAATCATTAATGGGCCATTAATGTGTTGCACAGCTTCTGTTTGCTGCTCATTCAATCCACTTAAAATATTCGTCATAATCTGTTTTTGTTCTTGTGAATACACAAGAATGAAGCCTGCAATTTAAGGTGCTGTAAAATGGAAATACAAAAAGGTTAATAAGTTGCCTTAATAAATCAACGTTTCATAAAACTTTCAAAAGTTTGTCTCAGTTTTTGAGGCAATACTTCTATTTGTAAAATCTCCTGTAGTAAAGTTTTATTTGCTCCTTTGCTGTAATAAGCCTGCACCAGTTGCAAAATACTTACGTTGTGGTTAGATGCTTGCAGCAATTCGATGGTATCTTTTACCTGTATGGTTCCTTCTTGTAAAACTTTAAAATAAATGCCATGTTTTTGTTGTTGCACAAACAGTTCTAACATGTTGGGAATACCCGTTTTAATATTCAACTTAAAACAAGGAAATCTTGGCTGAACAGCCATTACAATAGCAGAACCAATTTTATACTCATTGCCTATTAACACAACATCATCTGTTAAACCTTGTGTAGTTAAATTTTCTCCTAGCGATGCTGCTTGCCAATTGTGCAGGGGTAAAATGGTTTTCCAGTGTTGATAATAAGCTATATCGTAGGCATAAACTGCTTTGTTTGCACCGCCATGATGTACCAAATCGGCCTGTTCATCTCCTTCAATTCCTGTAAAAGAAACTTTACAAGGTTGTGTTGTAGAGTTTTTGAAAATACCTGTTGCAATAATTTCGTTTTCCCAGTTTACCTCTATGGATTTACCAACATTTAGCGAAACAATTTTCATTGTTTAAAAGTAACCAAACAATCAGTAAAAAAACAAATGCTAAAAATTTTTAGCAAAAAATACTAAAAATATTAGTGTTGATAAGAAAAAGCTATTACCTTAGCATCCTTATTAAATTTGACGCATTAAAAACACAATTATGAGTAACGCAGAAAAACTAAAAGCCCTAAAACTTACCATCGATAAAATTGACAAAGATTATGGTAAGGGAAGTGTAATGATGATGAGTGACCGTGCTGATAAAGAAATGGAAGTAATTAGCACAGGTTCTATTGGGCTGGATGCTGCTTTAGGCGTTGGAGGTGTTCCAAAAGGAAGAATTATTGAAATATATGGACCAGAAAGTAGTGGTAAAACTACTTTGGCCACACATATTATAGCTGAGGCTCAAAAGAAAGGTGGTATGTGTGCCTTTATAGATGCAGAACATGCATTTGACAGTGCTTATGCTCAAAAATTGGGTGTAGATGTAGACAACTTATTAATCTCTCAACCCGATTATGGTGAGCAAGCTTTAGAAATTGCCGATCGTTTAATTTTATCAGGAGCATTAGATGTTGTTGTGATAGATTCAGTAGCAGCATTGGTACCTAAAAGTGAATTAGAAGGTGAAATGGGTGATAGTAAAATGGGTTTACATGCTCGTTTAATGAGTCAGGCATTACGTAAACTAACTGCTACCATTAATAAAACCAATACCATTTGTATTTTCATTAATCAGTTACGTGAAAAAATTGGTGTAATGTTTGGTAATCCTGAAACAACAACTGGTGGTAATGCATTAAAATTCTACGCTTCAGTACGTTTAGATATTAGAAGAAGTGCACAAATTAAGGATGGTGATGCTGCAATAGGTAATCATGTTAAAGTAAAAGTGGTAAAAAATAAAGTAGCTCCGCCTTTTAGAAGTGCAGAATTTGATATTATCTTTGGAGAAGGAATTAGCAAAATTGGAGAAATCATTGACATGGGCGTAGAGTTGGGTATTGTAAATAAAAGTGGAAGTTGGTTTAGTTACGATAGCAATAAATTGGGTCAAGGTCGTGATTCTGTAAAACAATTATTAATGGATAATCCTGAAATGGCCAATGAAATAGAAGCAAAAATCAGGGTAAAGTTAGATGAAGCAATTACTGGTGTTGCACAAGTTTCAAAAGAAGAAGCATAGTATACTTTATATAAATACGGGTTAGTAAGCAAAAAAATCTCATCAATTGTTGATGAGATTTTTTATTTGTTAAAAAACGCCAATTATACGCAAATACCCTACATTGGGTATTGAAACGATTATTCACTAACAATACTTTTACCTAAAATTAAAACGTCATGAAAAAATTATTATTCCTTACTGCTATTATTACAGTAGTTACTTTAACTGCATCTGCCCAGTTAAAATTAAAGTTAGAGCCAGCAGCTTCTTTTGTTAAAAAAGCATCATCGGCTATTAAATCTTCTGCAGGTAAACAACAAACTATGAGGGCTATTAAGCCAGGAGAAGAGTGTGGTGTTTTTACTGAAACCAAGAAAGATGATAAAGGCGGAAGTTACAATGCTGCAAAAGAGTTTTTAATTATTTCTAACGATGGTGTTACCGGATTTGGATTTACATTTTACACAACTACTTACGAAGGAAAAAAATTAGTAGTAATGAGAGGCTTACCATTAGAAAATGGTGTTTGCGTAGATAATACCACTAAAATTACTTTCACTTTCGAAGATGGAGAAACTGCAGTTTTAACCAATTTCGAAAAAGAAAACTGTAAAGGTTTGGTGACCATGTATTTTGGTGAAATTTTAAAGAACACCACTATACTTGATAAATTAATCAGCAGTAAAGTAAGAAGCATTAAATTGGTTGCTGTAGAAAAAACAGTAGTTAAATCTTTAAGCGAAGGCAACCAACAACAATTACAAGGTACTTTGAAGTGTTTGTAATTTAAATGGTTTGAATATTTTAAAAAAGGGTTCCAAGTTGGAACCCTTTTTTATTGTTTACATTTCTTGTATCTTGTAATAAATACCCAAGCTTGTTGTATCAACTTCTCAAACCATTTATTCAAATAGCCTTCTTCTTTTTTTACAAAAAAATACATGTAAAAAACAAAGCACTTTTACAAAACAATGGTCCTTTATTACTTACTGTTAATCACCCAAATGCTTTGTTAGATGCATTGGTAATTGGATTATTATTTAAACAGCCTATTCACTTTTTAACCCGTGGAGATGCATTTAATAAACCTTGGAAAAGAAAACTATTGAGTCGGTTAAACATGATTCCCATTTATCGACTTAGAGATGGAATAGAAAATTTACACCTGAATGAATATGCTTTTACCAAAAGCAAAGAAGTATTACAAAACAATGGTATTGTACTCATTTTTATAGAAGGCATTTGCAAGCACACACATGAGCTGCAGCTTTTTAAAAAAGGGGCAGCTCGTATTGCTCTTAGTTGCTGGAATTCGAACATTCCATTACAAGTAATGCCTGTAAGCATTCGATATCATTCCTTGTTTGAATATGCAAAACAAATTGATGTGCAATTGCACCGAGCATTTACCAAAGAGCAATTGAGCCAACCAATAGACGAAGCCAAAAACTATTTATATTTTAATGAGGTTTTGTTCAATCAGTTAAAGCATCAATTAAACACATCGGTTATTACAACTCCCAATAAAACGGGTTTATTACAAATTGGAAAAATGCTAGGCAAGCTATTACATTATCCAATTTATTTTCCTGTACAAAAATGGGTAAACAAAAAAACAATTGGAACAGTTTTTTATGACTCTATTTTATTTGCAGCATTAATGCTTGCATACCCTTTGTACTTATTATTAATGGGCTTTGTTTTATACAGTTGCAATGTATTGTATACAGTAATATTAATTGTGTTGCTTTCACATATTTTGCTTGCAATTATTGCTGTTAAAGCTTCATAAAACAAATAGCCTTTATGGCTATATAAAAGAAATAAAATCGTTTACTTACATTTACGTTATGAGCACAATAAAAAAAATACCAGCAAGAAAAACCATTGCATTGGTAGCACACGATCATAAGAAACCTGATTTAATGGAATGGGCTATTTTTAATAAAACAACTTTAGCCAAACACGAATTGGTTGCAACTGGCACCACTGGTAAACTAATTGAAGATGCTTTAGACCGTCCTGTAAAAAAGCTATTCAGTGGGCCACTCGGTGGCGATCAGCAAATTGGTAGTATGATTGCACAAGGAGAAATTGATATACTCATTTTCTTTTGGGATCCAATGGAAGCTCAACCACATGATAGTGATGTGAAAGCCTTGCTAAGACTGGGTATTGCCTGGAATATTATCATGGCTTGCGACAGAGCCACAGCAGATTTTATTATGACATCTCCTTTTATGCATGAAACCTATGATGCTGCTGTGCCTGATTATTCCAATTATTTACACCGACAAATAAAAGCAGATGAGTGATTTAAAATTGAGGGTTTGGCAAAAGGACGACGCACAGCAATTGGCAGCCTTAGCCAACAATAAAAATATTTGGAACAATGTACTGGATAGCTTTCCCACACCTTATACCGTAATGGATGCATTACAATGGATTAACAGAGAAAGCACTGCACAACCAGTTACGAAATTTGCCATTGAGTTTAATGGTACTTTAGTTGGTGGTATTGGTATGCTTTTAAACGAAGATGTTTACAGAAATACAGTTGAATTGGGTTATTTTATTGGCGAAGCTTTTTGGGGAAAAGGTATTGCTCCACAAGCTATAAAAACAATTGTACAACATATACAACAGCATTTGCAAGCAAACAGAGTTGTTGGCCGTGTATATGCACACAATAAAGCCAGTATGAGGGCATTACAAAAAGCTGGATTTCATTTAGAGGGTATTCAACGAAAAGCAGCTATCAAAAATAATGTAGTGACCGATGTATATGTTTGGGTTTTGTTGTTAGATGAACAATAACTATTCAATCACAATATCATATTGATGCAACAAGCCAGTAATTTCCGGAACGGAAAATCTGGCTTTTTTAATTTTATTGAATGCTGGATTGATGGAATAGTTTTTAGCTGTGCTGAAATTGGCTTTCTCTACATTGGTATTCATAAAAGTTGAACCCATTAAATCGCAGTTGTCAAAAACAGCATTGCTTAAATCGGCATCGGTAAAATCAACTTCATGAATAACACATTGCTTGAAGCTCATTTTTTTTAGCGATAGTTTATAAAATGAACAGTGCTTTAAACTGCAATTGTTTAGTTGAATGGAAAATAAAAACGAACTACAATCTTCAAAATGCAATCCTAATAATTTGCAATTATCAAATACCGTATCACGAAAAACTGTTTGATGCAGTTGAACATTGCTCAGGTTACAATTGGTAAAACTACAATCAATAAACTCGAATTTTGATAATGCCGTGTTTGAAAAATCACAGTTTTCAAACATGCAATTTTCATATTCGCCAAGAAGCAAGGGTTTTGTTTCAAAACTTTGTTTAATAAAAATTTTGTCATCTACATAAACACTACTCACCGTTTAGTTTTTTGGTTAGAAAAATATAAAAGTACGTGAGTACAATTAAAAGTGTTGAATGATCGCTGCTTTTTATGATTAATGGAAAAAACAACACCGTTCAACCATTCATCCAACCAATTGAACAATTCACTATTGTTTTAAGTTAACTTAGCACATTCATTATTTTCTTCATTGCTAAGTATAGCATCAATGTATAAACAAACACTAACCGCCGTTTTGATTTTATTTCTATTTTCTTGCAAGGGGAAAAAAGAAGAAGCCTCTCAAAAAAATCAACCACCGCCACCAACATCTGTTGATGTAATTATTGCTGGTACCAAACAATTAAGTAACACAATTGAAGCCAATGGATCGGTTGTTGCCAATGAAATGTTGGAACTGCATCCTGAAATTAGTGGTCGATTAACGTACTTGAATGTACCAGATGGAGCAAACGTTTCTGCTGGAACAGTTTTGGCAAAAATTAATGATGCCGAATTGCAAGCTCAAATGAACAAGAGTAAAGTGCAGTTGGAGTTAGCCCAAAAAACAGAAGAGCGTTTAAGAAAACTGTTGGCTGTAAATGGCATTAATCAGGCAGATTATGATTTGGCTGTAAACAATGTAAACAATATTAAGGCTGACATTGAATTATTGAAAGCACAAATAGAAAAAACAGTTGTAAAAGCACCTTTTGGAGGAGTTTTAGGGTTGCGTCAAACCAGTCCTGGTGCATACGTTACACCACAAACCATTTTGGCAACTTTACAAGTGGTAAGCAAGGTAAAAATTGATTTTACTGTACCCGAACAGTATGCTAACTTAATTCGTAGAGGCAATACAGTAAGCATTTTAACCAATGAAAGTGCTGTGAAACGAACCGCAACAATAATTGCGACACAAGCAGATATTAATACCAGTACCAGAAATTTAAAAGTACGAGCCGAGTTAAATGGAAGCCCGTTAAACCCTGGAAGTTTTGTAAAAGTATTGTTGACAGCTGGTGGCAAAGCCAACAGCATTATGATACCTACCAACTCTATTATTCCTGAAGCCGATGCTAAAAAAGTAGTGGTAGTTAAAGAAGGCAAAGGCAAATTTGTGACGATAGAAACAGGACTAAGAACAGCTAGTGGTGTAGAAGTAACCAAAGGTTTAAGTGTGGGCGATAGTGTGGTGGTTACTGGCGTATTATTTGTTAGACCAAATGCTCCTGTAAAAGTAAAAGCAGTTAAGAAGTTAGAAGATATTGGTTTGTAAAAAAGCGGTGCTTCTGTTCAATAGAATTTCAAAAGCACATGAGTGCAACGCAACTGCTGTTGCAAGTGCATTCTACAGCTGGTAACAAAAAATAAAACTCACCAAACACGAAGAGTCTCTTTAAAAGGGAGATAAGCGTATGAACATATCAGAATTAGCATTAAAACGCCCCGTACTGGCAACTGTAATGAACATTTTAATTGTTCTTTTTGGTGCTGTGGGTTATACATTTTTGGCAGTAAGAGAATATCCGGCAATTGATCCTCCTGTAATTAGTGTAAGAACAGCATATGCAGGTGCAAGTGCCGATGTTATTGAAAGCCAAATTACCGAACCCATCGAAAAATCGGTGAATGGTATTCCTGGCATTAAAGCCATTACATCATCCAGCTCTGTTGGTAGCAGTAACGTAACTGTTGAGTTTAATGTAGGCGAAAATTTAGAAGCTGCAGCTAATGATGTAAGAGATAAGGTGAGCCAAGCCGTAAGAAACTTACCTCAAGATATTGATGCCCCACCTGTTGTTAGTAAAAGTGATGCTAGTAGCGATTTTATTATTTTAATAGCAATACAAAGTAAAACAAAGGGTTTGTTGGAGTTGAGCGATTATGCAGAGAATGTATTGCAAGAAAAATTTCAAACCATACCAGAAGTAAGTAGCATTGGTTTATTTGGACAAAAACGTCCATCGATGCGTTTTTGGGTACAGCCCGATAAAATGAATGCCTATAATGTTGCTTTTAACGATATTAAAACTGCACTAGATAAAGAAAATGTTGAAATACCGAGTGGTAAACTTTATGGTAATAAAACTGAATTGACCATTAGGGCAATGGGAAGGCTTACAACAGAAAAAGATTTTAACGATATTATTTTACGTGAAACTGCCGATGGTATTATTCGTTTATCGGATGTAGCTAAAGTAGAGATGGGCCCTGAAAATATGGAAGCCAGCTACAAGATTAATGGCGTGCCAGCCGTTGGTTTACAAGTTATTCCACAGCCCGGTGCCAACTATATTAAAATTGCTGATGAGTTTTACAAACGCTTAGATCAAATTAAAAAAGAACAAAAAGGCGATTTCGAAATGACGCCTTTAATTGATGTTACACAAAACGTTCGTAAAGGAATTAAAGAGGTAGAAGAAACTTTGTTAATCTCTTTTACATTGGTGGTGTTGGTTATTTTCTTCTTCTTTAGAAATATTTTAATAGCCTTACGTCCGTTAATTGATATTCCTATTTCGTTGGTGGCCACTTTCTTCATCATGTACATTTCTGGCTTTAGTATAAATGTATTAACCATGTTGGGCATTGTACTGGCAACAGGGTTAGTGGTAGATGACGGAATTGTGGTTACGGAAAATATTTTTAGAAAACTGGAGCAAGGGTTGCCCATACGTAAAGCTGCATTAGAAGGTAGTAAAGAAATTTTCTTTGCCGTTATTTCTACCTCACTCACCTTGGCTGTGGTGTTTTTACCAGTGGTTTTTTTACAGGGTTTTGTAGGAAGTTTGTTTAGAGAGTTTGGCATTGTAGTGGCTGCAGCTGTGTTAATTTCGGCCTTTGTATCACTTACCATTACACCTGTTTTAAATGTGGTGTTGAACAGAAAAAAACCTGGTCATGGTAAATTTTACGACATGACAGAACCATTTTTTAAAGGCATGGAAAATGGCTACAAAAAGATGCTTACTGGGTTTTTAAAAGTTCGTTGGGCTGCATGGATTATTGTATTGGCTTGTGCAGTTACCAGTTACTTTATTTACAATAGTTTGCAAAGTGAATTAGCTCCATTAGAAGATAAGAGCAGAATTCGTTTTCAAATGACAGGTCCCGAAGGTGCCAGTTATGGCTATATGAATGAAGTTGGAACCAAAATAATCGATTTTTTAAGCGATAGCGTACCAGATAAAACATTTGTATTTGGTGCAATACCTGGTTTTGGTGGCAATGGTATTAATACTGGCTTTGCTGGTTTACGATTGGTACAGCCCAACGAAAGAAAGAAAACACAATCGGAAATTGCCAGAGAATTAGGCAAAAAAATGCAACGCTTTAATCAGCTGCGAATTTTTCCTGTAGAAGAGCAAACCATTTCTGTTGGTTTGGGTAGCCGTGGTGCATTGCCAGTACAGTTTATTTTACAAAACTTAGATTTCGAAAAACTAAAAACTGTTATCCCTAAATTTTTAGAAGAAGCCAAAAAAGATAAAACATTCAGCAACGTAGATGTAAACCTGAAGTTTAATAAACCAGAGTTACAATTAACTATTGACAGAATGAAAGCCAAAGACCTTGGTTTAAATATTAGTGACGTAGCCGATGTAGTGCAAAGTGCTTTTAGTGGGCGACGTTTGGCCTACTTCATCATGAATGGAAAACAGTACCAAGTAATTTCTCAGGTACAGTACAGCGATAGACAAGAGCCTGGCGATATTTCTAAATTATATGTACGAAATAATCGTGGGGAAAATATTCCATTACCAGCAGTAACTAAATTGGTCGAAAGTTCTAATCCACCTACTTTGTTTCATTACAATCGTTTTAAGGCTGCAACCATTTCAGCTTCATTAGCTGAAGGCAAAACCATTGGCGATGGTGTAAAAGCCATGCAGGCAATAGGAGACAAATTATTAGACGAAACTTTCCAAACTTCGTTAAGTGGTCCTAGTAGAGATTATGCAGAAAGTAGCAGCAACACCAGCTTTGCATTTATATTGGCATTGGTATTAATTTACTTGGTATTGGCTGCACAGTTCGAAAGTTTTAAAGATCCATTCACCATTATGATTACTGTACCATTGGCATTAACAGGTGCATTGTTAAGCTTATACCTGTTCGATCAAACCATTAATATTTTCTCACAAATTGGTATGATTATGCTAATTGGTTTGGTAACAAAAAATGGTATTTTAATTGTAGAGTTTGCCAATCAAAAACGTGAGTTTGGATTACCTAAAAAAGAAGCTGTGCTAGAAGCTGCAGCACAACGTTTACGACCCATTTTAATGACGAGTTTGGCAACAGCTTTAGGTGCATTACCTATTGCTTTAAGTTTGGGAGCAGCCAGCACAAGTCGTATTCCTTTAGGTATTGTAATTGTAGGTGGTTTAATATTTTCTTTGGTACTTACTTTATTTGTAATACCTGCTGTGTACACCTATATAAGTAGTAAACACGAGGCAAAGAAAACAGAAATAACAGAGTAAAGATTTTTATGCAACTATTAGAAATTAAACAACAACAAGAAGCTTTGTATAAAAGTTTTTTTATACAAGGTTTGCAAAAACATAAAGATTGTTTTAGAATTAGTGAAGCAGATGAAGCAAATGAACCTTTTCCTACAAAAGGAACAAACGATAGTTTTACTTTAGCATGTCTAAATGACGATGATTCTTGGATGGGGGTTGTTAGTTTTGAAAGAGAGGGTAAAAACAGAGAACGACTTCATCATAAAGGTATATTATTTAGAATGTATGTAGCACAAGAATTTGGAGGCTTGGGTTTGGGTAAACAATTGGTAGAAGCTGTAATTAGTAGAGTAATTCAAAACACCAATATTGAACAAATAAATCTTACCGTAATTGCTAGTAACCTAAAGGCAAAAAAGCTATATGAACAATTTGGTTTTACTAGTTTTTCTGTAGAACATAACGCTATTAAAGAAGGCAACAATTACTATACAGAAGAACAAATGGTGCTCTTTTTAAAGCGATAAGAAAACGAGTGATTAATTATGATTAGTAAAAAAATATTATTGTCGATATTATGGTTCGTTTGCTTTTCAGCAAATGCCCAGCAATTGAGTTTGCAGGATGCCATCAATATTGCATTGAAAAATAGTTTTGATATTCAAATTGCAAAAAACAATGTACAAATCAACAGCATCAATAATAACATTGGTGTTGCTGGTGGTTTGCCAACTGTTACAGCCACAGCGAGTGATCAGGAAAGTGTAATTAACATCAATCAAAAACTAAATACTGGTACCGAAATTTCACGTAATGGTGCAACCAGCAATAACTTAAATGCCAATGTTACAGGAACCATGTTACTGTTTAATGGCTACAGAGTTGTTGCTACAAAAAAGAGATTGGAAGAATTACAAAAACAAAGTGAGCAACTACTCAACGCCCAAATACAAAATACCATTGCTGCTGTAATGGTTAAGTATTATGATGTAGTAAGGCAACAGAGTTATATAAAAACCTTAGAACAAAGTATCGACTTAAGTAAAAAGCAATTGGAGTTGGTTCAGTTAAGGCAAAGTGCAGGATTAGCCAACAATGCAGATTTGTTTCAAAGCAAAATTGGTTTAAATAGTCGCCAACAAGATTTACAAAGTCAGTTGTTGATTGTAGCTCAAACCAAAACCGATTTACTGACTTTATTAAACCTCAAAGCCGATTCTGCTATTATCGTAAAAGACACCATTGTAATGAGTGGTAATATTCCTTTGGTTGAAGTAATGGCTGGTATTCAACAAAACCCAGCAATCATTTTATTAGACAATCAAATAAAAATTAATGAGCTCATTGAAAAAGAAATTGCTGCATTACGCTCTCCGTCAGTACGTGCCAATACAGGTGTAAATTATGGTCGTACACAAGCTGATGGAGGACAGTTATTGCTCAACCAATCGTATGGTCCTTTTGTAAATGTTGGTGTTTCTATTCCTTTGTATAGTGGTGGTACCATTAAACGCCAGCAACAAACATCTAGCATCAATACACGTAATGCCAAATTGCAAAAAGAAAGTGTATTAACCAGTTTTCAATCTAATGCAGTTAAAACCTATCAAAGCTATACCGTGAATATAGAGCAGGTTAAAACGCAACAAAATACATTTGCTATTTCTGCACAGTTGGTAAACTTGGTAATACAACGTTATCAATTGGCACAAGCAACTATTTTAGAGTTAACCGATGCATTAAGAAGCTATGAAGATGCAAGTTATCGTTTAACCAATCTTAGCTACAATGCAAAAATTGCTGAAATTGAATTGAAAAGATTGAGTGGGAAGTTGGGGTTGTAGAATGAGTCAAAAAGTCCTTACTACAAACCAATTTGTTGACGACTATTGATTGTAAATAAATAATGTTCTTCAATTGAAATGATTGTTTTTGAATCTTTGTTGATATCCTTTCCCTCTTTAGACCATAAAAAAGGATAAAAACTATACACAGAATTTCCATCAAGTTTTCTTAAATCTTCATTCCATGTTTTCCAACGAACATTATTATAGAATGTAGACAGCTTTCCATTAAAACAAAAAAGCAAAAAACTTGTGTATGTAATATCCAGATTTTCCCAGTTTAAACTACTTGGAGATAAATAAAAAACTTTACCTGCAGTTTCTTTACCAAACGCTCCTCCATTAATTGCAAAAAATCCACCAACCGCATCATCAGCAATTAAGTAAAAAGAAGGAGCTTCATCAAACTCTTTAAATGATTTTCCTTTATTCCAATCTGGTAATGTTCTATTCAGTTTAGTATTGCCAGAACCAAGAATACGAATCCAACCATTATCAATTAGTATTCCTCCAGTAGCATAAACAATTGCTCCCATTGGAGATCGTGTTGTTACCTGTGTTTTATATAAAGCATCTTTTGCTTTTACAGAATCACAAGGAAGAACTTCAACTCTATTTTTGGCTTTACCAATCAACTCTAACACATTTGGCCAAGCTGATTCATTCTTGTTAATTAATTCATCAACCGATTTTTTCTTGTTTTGAGCAGTAACTGATAATCCAAAAAATAGAAAAACAAATGCTATTAGTATTTTAATCATAATAATGGTTCAAAATTGAATTATATTTTTTTTTATTCAGATCCTAAATATACAAAATATATAATTTGAAAGCCAATTATTTTCACTTGTCGTTTAGTTGAGGAATTCAAATCTTTATCTTTACCCAATGCAAATCCATTCAAAACTTCCGGATGTTGGCACCACTATTTTTACAGTAATGAGTTCATTGGCTGTAGAATACAATGCAGTAAATCTTGGACAAGGATTTCCTGACTTTATGATGAGTGAAGAACTGACTGCTTTGGTAAATAAAGCCATGACGCAAGGCAATAACCAATATGTACACATGAATGGTTTGCCATTATTAAGGGAACGACTTGCTGAAAAATGCAACAAATTATACAACGCCAATATCAATCCAGATATTCAAATTACGATTACCCCTGGTGGTACTTATGCTATTTATACTGCCTTAACTACTGTATTGCAACCCAACGATGAAGTAATTGTTTTTGAACCTGCTTACGATAGTTATATTCCCAATATAGAAATTAATGGAGCAAAAGCAGTTCGAATTTCTTTGCAATATCCCAACTACTCTATTCCCTGGAATGAAGTAAAAGCTGCTGTGAACAGCAAGACGAGAATGATTATGATTAACAGTCCACACAACCCAACAGGTGCTGTGTTAACTGAAAATGATATTGAAGAATTGAGAAAGATTGTTGCCAATACCAACATTATTATTTTAAGTGATGAAGTGTATGAACATTTAATTTTTGATGACCTGCAACACCAAAGCATTTTGCGTTATGCCGATTTAATGGAAAGAAGTTTTGTTTGTTTTTCATTTGGCAAAACCTACCACTGTACTGGCTGGAAATTGGGGTATTGCATTGCCCCTGCTGATATGATGAAAGAATTTAGAAAAGTGCATCAGTTTAATTGTTTTAGTTGTGATAGTCCTAAACAATTTGCTTTAGCAGAATATTTAAAAAATGAAGCCGCCTATTTAACCTTAGGTTCATCGATACAAGTTAAAAGAGATTATTTCCGTGGGTTGATGAAAACAACGCCATTTAAATGTATTCCTTCTCATGGCAGCTATTTTGAGTGCTATAGCTATGCTGGTTTAAGCAACATGAATGATAAAGATTTTGCTATTCATTTAACCAAAGAATATGGTGTAGCCACCATTCCTGTTTCAGCCTTTTATAAAAACGGAGAAGACAATCAGGTAATTCGTTTTTGTTTTGCCAAAAAAGAAGAAACACTAGATAAAGCTATTAAAAAGCTTAGCAGGTTCAGTTAACTTTTGTTCATCTTTAGGTAACATTCGCATTACAGTAAGTTAACATTGGCAAATGATATTAGCTGTATGAAATTATTGATTGCACTAATGTTGTTAACAGGAATTGGCGTTAGCTATAAAAACACCATTAGCAACAAACCCATTCCTGCTATTTCTAAACGAAAAACCATTGATACACTGGCTCAGCAAACTGGTGTAATTAAACAAATTGTATTACATGAAAAGCCGGTGTATATTATACGCTACGAAGCTGGCTATATGAATTTATTGCCAAACAATTTACCTGCTGTTTTTCAGAAAGAAAATACCAAAGTTGTTTTTAGTGGTGCTATGAAAGAGATGCATCCGATGGAAGATGAGTTGGGTCAGTACTTTATTTTAAGCTCTTTACAAAAAGATTAGTTTATAAAAATTCTTTTACCCTGAATTTATGTAAGCTGAGGTTTAATGGATTAAGCTCTGTAATAGCACCTTTTTTAATTGCAAGGTTAATTGCTTCTGTAGCATTGCTAATACCATTTGTTTCTGGTAAAACCATACCAACATTTCCAAGTTTGTCTGTTACTTTTACACCCCAATTGTTTATATCTATTGCCTTTGCTTCTTCGATAGTTGTTACTTCATGATAATTACCAACTACTTCTACTTTAATAGTTAATGTTTCTAGCTCTTGTTTGCTAATGGTAAAAAAGCGTTTGTCGCCAAATGCAGCATGAATGGTGTTTTGTATTATTTCATGAATCAACATTTCATGAAAAGGTTCATATGTTCCCATACATCCCCTCATTTCATTATTAATAAAAACAGACACAAAACAAGCTCTGTTAACTTTTAATTCTTCTGGTATTTCATCGTCTGCAACAGCTAAAATATTTTTAGAATCAAGAAATTCTAAAATGGCCTCCAATGCAAAATGTGTATGATAAGATTGAGGAATGTACATATCTATTAAAAGTTGAGAATACTAAAATAAGTGGCATAACCTTATAGTTCAAACAATTTATTTCGTTTCATTCCATGTCTTATAATTTGACTCCTGCATTTTATAATGTTTTGGTACAGTTCTCAACGGATCAACTTCCTTACATGTATTAAACATTTCATTTGGTAATTGCTGGTATAATTTTGTGCCTTCGCTTTTCCAACCAATCATTTCATCACTTACTACTTTTATTTTTTTTGCTGGATTACCCACAATTAAACTTCTGTTTTCAAACTGTTCATTGGCTTTAATAAAACTTAATGCACCCACAATACATTCATCTCCTAAAACAACGTTATCCATTACAACAGCATTCATGCCTATTAAACAATTTTTACCAATGGTTGCTCCATGTATAACAGCACCATGACCAATATGTGCTGCTTCTTTTAAAAACACAGTAGTTCCTGGAAACATGTGTATGGTGCAATTTTCCTGCACATTACAACCATCTTCAATAATAATTTGTCCCCAATCGCCACGAATAGCAGCACCAGGACCAACATATACATTTTTGCCAATAATTACATTGCCAGTAACTGCTGCTTGTGGATGAATGAATGATGATTCGTGAATGACGGGAATGTAGTTGTTGAATTGATAAATCATATTAATGAAGTTATAAGTACAAGAGAATTCCTTTTTGCGTAATACAGTTTCCCGATATTAACAATGCACTCTTGTTTGTAAAGATACTTTCGTAAAAATTATAAAGGAATGACAGAAAAAAAATTTGTTGCCATTAACTATATTCATTGTATACCTGAATATAAAGAGCGTTTTGAATTTTTATTTGGCACACGTGCCAAAGCAATTGATACTATGCCTGGTTTTATTAATATGCATGTGTTGAAACCATCGAAAGATAGCGACCCATACTTAATTGTAAGTTATTGGGAAAATGAAGAAGTATTTAAAGATTGGACAAAGAGTGAAGTTTTTTTAAAAGGCCATGCCCGTGGTTTTGAAGACGTTGCTAAAGCAAGAGAAGAAGGTAAACCTGCACCTATGAGCAGTGTATTTAAAACCTACGAAATTATTGCCCATTAATATGAATAATAGTGTACCAACAAATAAACCACTGGTTAAATGGATAAAGAAAATTGGTGTTTGGGGATTTCTATTTTTTTTAGTTAAAGGCTTGCTATGGCTTGCGATAGGTTATTGGTTTGTACGTAATTAGACCAGTGTTTTATTGGTTCTAAAACAAGTTCCCTTAAACAATGCAACAACATGATTGTGTTGATTGGTAACAGTAATATGGTATAAACCAGTGCTTCTTCCATTGTGTAATTCTTTTGCTTCTGCAATTAATACATCACCTACATGAACAGGTTTTGTAAAGTTGATACTGGTGTCTAACGCAACAGATAAATTGTTTCTATTATTACAAGCAAATGCAAATGCACTATCTGCCAAACTGAAACAAATGCCACCATGCACAATGCCTAATCCATTCATCATTTCCTGACGTACAGTCATTGTTATTTTACTGTAACCTTCTGTAATTTCTATTACAGTAATACCCAACCATTGAGAGAATAAATCATCTTTCATCATTTGGGTTACTACTTGTTTCGCTAGCTCGTTTGAAGAATTCATACTTAAATATTTATGTACTTAACTGTATTACTACTATGAAGCTTTTGTTGCGTCGCACACTTGTACTGCAACAATTCTATTCACCTTTAAAAATTGGAGAACGTTTCTCCAAAAACGCATCTACCCCTTCTTTAAAATCCTTTGTGGCAGCAGCTTTTTGCTGATATTCATCTTCCAATAATAATTGCTCTTCAATATTATTTTTTACCGAAGCGTTCAATGCATGCTTTATATAAGCCAATGCTTTGGTTGGCATATTGGCCAATGTTATGGCAAGCTTCATGCTTTCTTCATTAAAGGTTTCATCGCTAAATACTTTGTACAACATACCCATTTTTTCAGCATCTGTTGCACTTACCTTATCACCCAACATCATCAATGCACTGGCTTTTTGAAAACCAATTAATCTGGGTAAAGTAAATGTTCCTCCACTATCAGGTATCAATCCAATTTTGCTAAATGCCTGTAAGAATGATGCCGATTCTTTTGCCACAACTACATCACATGCCAAAGCAATATTTGCACCAGCACCAGCAGCAACTCCATTTACAGCACAAACAATTGGTTTGGGCAAATTTTTTAATCGTATAATAATTGGATTATAATGTTCACTCAAAATTTTGTTCATCCCAGGACCGTTGGGGTCAACTACTTCAGCTAAATCTTGTCCTGCACAAAATGCTTTGCCATTGCCTGTTAAATAAATGCAACGAACTTCTTTTGATGCAGCTGCTTCATCTAATTTATTTTGTAATAGCAAAGCCATTTCTCTATTAAAGGAATTAAATTTTTCAGGACGATTGAGGGTTACAATAGCAACACCTTCTTTTATTTCATACAAAATCGAAGACATTTTTTATCAATTTTAAATTGTTTAGGCAAGTAATACTACATCTCAAAAGCTTTTACTTCGGTATGTGTAAGCAAATATTCATTTACCAAATCGTAGTTTCTATCGGGAGAACTAATTCTATATAAATACACGGCATCATTATCTTCTTTTACCACTTTCATGCAACGAAACGTAAGTTGCTTTTCTGCAAAGAATTTTTCTAATTCTACCTTAAAATTTTTACCCAATTCATTGGTTCTAATTCGGTAGTCTTTTACTTTATGAAACTGGTTAATAAAATTTTGTACGGGCTCTAATACAAACAAAGCAGTTACCACCATTGCCGATACTACAATGGCCGAAATATAATTGTGGTAACCAACAGCCATACCCAATGCAGCTGTTACCCAAATAAGTGCAGCAGTGGTTAAGCCATTAACGCTAATACCCTCTTTAAAAATTACACCAGCACCAATAAAACCAATACCTGTAACAATATTACTGGCAATTCTATCAGGACTAACAGTATTACTTTCTTTAGATAAAATGGTGTACAAACAACTACCTACACAAATTAAAATCATGGTTCTAAAACCTGCAGGTTTACTGCGAAACTCTCTTTCTAAACCAATTACAGCACCAATAATAAAGGCAACAGAAACCTGTGCAGCTTCTTCTAAATACAACGTTAGATTCATGTAATAAATGTACAGATTATTTGATGTAAAAAATGGGGCTATTAACTATTGCTCTCTTTTCAACAGTAGCTCAGGCTTTCGCTTGTAGTGCCTCATACTTCGGCAGCTACTTAGCTCAATCCTGCAGCCATTCATCAGCAGAAATTATTTTCAGCAAACCGCCTTCGACAAGCTCAGGCTGATACTTATAGATTAATGACATTTAAAATAATCGAAGGGTTCTTTGCAATCGTTGCATTGATACAATGCCTTGCAGGCAGTGCTTCCAAAATGGCTGATGAGTTTTGTGTTTACCGAATTACATAGTGGGCATTCAACACCATCATCAGGAATTTCGAAGCTTTTGTTGGGTGCTGCAATACCATATTCTTTCAACTTTCTTTTTCCATCTTCTGTCATCCAGTCTGTTGTCCATGCAGGAGATAGTACAGAGGTAATTTTCACATTCGTTATACCATGTTCTGCCAATACCAATCGAATATTCATGCTAATCATATCCATTGCAGGGCAACCATTATAGGTTGGTGTAATGATTACTTCAACTTCATTGTTGTTTTGTAGAACGTCTCTAACAATACCTAAATCAATAATGGTTAAAACAGGTATTTCGGGGTCGGGTATTTGTTCAAGAATACGCCAAATTTGATGGGTAGTAACTGCTGCATGCATAATTGTGTGAAGGTAAATAATGCATTGATAAGCTACTGCTTTTATTTATGTAGTTGTTCATAAATGTTCTTTTGCTGATGGGCTGGCCGATTGCAGTGAAAAGCCCACAGGCCACGACGAAGGAGTGGACGAGGACTTGCAACGAAAAGCGGCAACTACTGTTGATTTTTGTACAATAGTTGACCGCCCAAAAAAGTTTTATTGCATTGCTTTAATCTCTTCTTTACTGAGTTGTAAAAAACGTGCAGCATTATTAAAGAGAATATCTCTTTTTTGTTCAGCAGTTAAGAAAGGTGCATTTTCAATATTCTTAATGCCAATGCCCAGCGATTGTGGCCAAACCATATTGTCGCTACCAAACATAATGCGTTTACCAAAACCTGCATTTACCAACCTTTCTACATAATAATAATATTCTTTTAATGGCATGGCAAAACTAATAATGCCAAGATCTACATATAACTGTGGATGTGCATACAGCATTGCCATCATATCATCTAACATTGGCCAGCCTGCATGCATGGCATATACACGTAATTTAGGATGGCGAATAAGAGCTTCTTCTAACGTTAGGGCACTGTGATTTTTGGCTCTGTACCCTTTTGCTCCTAAGTAAATAACACCAGGAGGCCCTGTGCCAACATGCACACCAATAGGAATATTTAATTCCTCGGCCATTGCCAAATATGGCTCCATGATGCTATCGCTTAAAGTAAAACCTTCATACTGAATAGATAGTTCTCCAAAAACTTTAAACTCCCCAGACTTAAATAATTTTCTTAGAGAATCTACCGTAAGTTTTTGTGCTTTTATATCGTACACACCCCAACCTACAGCATTAATAATTCTTTTAGGATTGGCCGCCTTCCATTTACGTACCAAGCCAATATTATCTTCACCAACACAACTGGTTACCCCATAAATATTTAATTTATCTAGCTCTTTAAGCGTAAGCATTTGTAAGGAATCATCAGTAGATGGAGAGGTGATGTTTGTAGAAGACCATTCACCTGTTTTTGATACTCTCATAAATGTGTTGCCATAGGGCGTGTTAGCTTCTGAATGTCCCCAATGTGTAAAAGGTGCTCCTATTTTTAGTGGTGCTGGACCTTGTGAATTTGCTGTAAGTGCATGCATGTGCATATCTATTACTGGCAATGGCTTTTTGGCTTGAGCATTTACTTGACTTGATTGAGCAATCATGAATGTAATTAAAATTATAAGCCTAATTAAGAACTGAGAATTGTTTTTCTTCATGTTATTGTTTTGAGTTGTAGTTAAAAATTATAAATGCTTTTTTAGCAAGAACCTTAATGGTAATATTTCTAGATATATCAATAGTTCTAGGCTTTTGTTCTGTCAATAATTCAATTTCTATTTGTTGTAAACTAAATGAGGATTCTTTAGTAGAAATATTTTGTAGCAAAGCAAAAGAGTTGCCCATTTGTTTAGCACCTATAAGCGATGTGAATGTATTATTGAAATCAGCCTCATTTTTACTGGAAGCAATGGTTACAGCTTTGATTTGATTGAACTGCCTTGGGTATTTTTTACCACCACTCATTTTTTCATTGAACTGTTTGTAAGTCATAGGAGCAACAATTTCTTCTTGCGTAAAACCGAGGAGTTGTAAATAAGATGCTTGGTATTCAATAACACTTAATTGGTGGGTTTTGTACGGTGATACCAGTTGAAAAGTTTTGTACCAAGGCAAAACCGTATCCTCTTTTAGAAAAGTTGTAGTAGTATCAAAAGCTAGTTTTTGTTTACTTGCTTTTTGTATAAAATAATCCTGCTGGCCTAGTTGTTTTGTTTTAAATTCTATTCCCCAATCTCCAAAATGATTGCCAAGTTTATCTTGTAGCGATGGTTTAAAAAACTCTAAAGTAGCCGATTGTCCAATTGCATATTTGCCTGTATAATTATCATCAGTAGTTTTTGTTGATTGCTCTTTACAAATAAACAAAGTGTCTTTAACAAAAGTATTTTTAAATAATTGTTCGTAAGAAATACTATCAATACAAACGAATAAAGTGTTGCACTCTACTTTTGGAAGCTGTTGAGCGTAGCCTCTTAAACACGTAAAGATTAACAGTATGAAAAAGTGTTTAGACATTATCCTTACATTTTTTATTGCTTAATAATCGTTTGTTTGGTGATTGTTCCATCTTTTTGCTGATAAATTAGCGTGTATATACCAGTTGCTATTTTTGAAACTGAAATATTGTTGTTGTTTTGAAAGATGTTGTGCTGCAATATCAATTGGCCAGTAGCATTGTACAGTTTTAACAAACCCCCAATTTCAGAAACACTCAGTTTTAAAATATCTTTTACAGGATTAGGATAAACAGATAAAACAATATTTTGCTTGTTGCAATTAACATCAATCGATTTTGAATAGATATAGCTATTGTCTTTGTCAACTAATTTAATTCTATATAAACCCGTTGCGTTTAAAATTTGCTGATAGTTAGAACCAGAGCTATTATTTTTTGCAGAAATAGTGAATTGTTTTTGCCAATTATTGTTGTTATACAACTCTACTTCAAATTTTGCAAGATTGTTTTCTGTTATGGTATTGAAACGAAGTGTTGGTTGATAACCATTACATGTAACAGTCATGTTACCTAAAGTTGCAGGCAGGGCTGTATTGGTATTTCTGTGAATCCAAAAACTACTAAAACTGCTTACTTTAAACTGTACATAATAACCACCATTAACTGCTTGCCAATCTTCTGGAACAATTAGCTGTGCTGCACCCCCAGGGAATGACGCAGGTGCTGTGTTGCCATTTAATTTAGTAACTGCCAAGTTAGCAACAGAAGTAATTAAAGGATCAGCAGCCCTTAATGCATTGTATTCTTCGTTGGTAAAAAACAATCTTACAGTAACAGGCGTTGTTGGTTGATTAGCAGGCGTAATACTATAATTTCTATTCAAATAAAAAGTGCCACCAGTTTGCCTCACTGTGCCTGCATGTTGATAAACATTCATACTTACTGCACCAAGATTATTATTGTCTAACACTTCTGCAATTAAAGAATATTGTTGTGTGCCAGTACCATTTAATACTTCAAAACTGGAATAGCTATTGCTTGTTCCCAATAAATTTTGTGGTACTAATGTAAACATGGTAGTATTAGGTGCAGTAGTTAATAAACTTACTGGTCTTCTTGCAGGTAAAACATTGTTTGGCAAACTATCAATGTTACGCAGCATAATATTTTCGCCAGAGCCAGTGTAAGTTGTTCTAGAATTTTCTTGCCAAAACATAGCAACTCTTTGATTGTTGGGCATAAATACCGCAGAAGGATTTTGTGGCAAATATGGACTAGTACCAATATAGCCTGTGCCTATAGGTTTGCCATTTGCACCCCATAATAATTTGCAACTATCACCAACAGGGCTTACTCTTATGTATCTATAATATTCACTTACATAATACATAGCATCGCCATTGGTATTTAAAATGATACCAGGGCTATTTAATGTAATGGAGTTAGATTGGCCACTGCCATTTATTTCTTTGCCAACTTCTCTTCCTTGTTTACCAGGACTCTCCATTCTAAATACACAAGAATCGGCAGTTATATTTTCAAGTTTTAGTTTTTGTATATAAACAGAATTTACAGTAGCACCCCCACTAAAACTTCTTGCCTTGGCCGCTAAATAAACCATATTGTTTGCACTCGTTAATTGAAAGTTATTCAAGTAACTGGTTGATATGGATTTTAGCAAAGTGTCTATGCTTGTATTAATTTTTTTGAATGTTGCTGGTGCAGCATTACCAAAACCGATATAGTAGGATGCAGATGTATCAGATGTTAATTCATAAGGAACACTATCATATACTGTGTATGCCAGGGCTTTGTATTGAAGATTAGTTTCGCTTGTATTTAAAGCATTTCTATTATTCCAAGCAAATACTGCTGGAGTAATATTGCCATTGGCTGGTAATACAGTCATTTTATTGTAGGAAGAAGTATAGGTTGCGTTTGTTTCTAAAACCTGCATCCCATTTTTTATTACTTGAGATTGCGTATAAGTATATAAAGTACCACTGCTACCACCTGTTCCATAACATTGATAGTTTTGAGAACGTATTTTTCTTTTATACAGTACTACAACAGAATCTTTTGGAAAGTAGAACATATTTTGAGGATAGCCGTAAATATTTGATGGATTAGCAGACCCTACAGTAATTGTACTATTTTGTTTAACTCTAATTAACTGATTGGTGGCTATATCTTCTTTACTGCCGCTATAAGAAGAAACATGCCTAAAAATAACAGCACATCCTTTTTGCTGATTGCTTACCAATTGATAATCGCTAACTACTCCAGGAACTTCAGCTATATAAGTAATGCTACCAGTACAAGGAGAAGCAGAAGCATAAGCAGTTGTAGCATTATCATTCATAATATCTCCACCATAATACTTTAAAGTACCATTGATATCTTTATAGCAAAACACATACAATTTTTGATTGCCTCCACTTTCGTTAAATAAATAACTCACAAAAAATCCTCCATTCCCATCGGCAATTAATTGTGGTTTGGTATAGTAAAATGAAGAAGTACTCCCAGAAACAGTAAAACCTGAAGATCCAAAAACTAAAGTGCCATCTGATTTTACATGTTGTATGCAGATTTTGTTTTTATTATTACCTGCAGCCGTATTTGCATCTTCCCAAGCAATATAAAAACCACCAGCACTATCAGTAGCCATATAGGAGTAAAACTGTGGCTGATAATTAATACCACCAGTATAGTAAGTTTGGTTTTCGCTGCCTGTAGCAACAGGAATACCATTTGTAGCCCAAATGGCAACTCCATTTTTATCAAACTTTTGTGCATAGATATCGCTATTGCCATTTCTATTGTCCATCCATGCTACAATTACACTACTATCTATAGAAGACACAACACTAATTGGATAAGTTTGATCATTGTTTAAAACACTTACTGGTAAATGACTATTATCGGTAAATGAATTATTGGTATTTACCCATTGGGCTTGTGCAGGAAATGATAAAATGATTACCACTAGTAAAGCCAATAACTTTTGCATACAAATAAATTTGTGTACAAAATGGCTTAGTTCTTTATGTATGAAAAATGATTTTTAGTGTAGTGTGGAATTGAATTGTTGAAGTGTGAAATAAAAAGAAAATCAAACCTTCATAAACATTTCTAAAAATTGTTGCTTTTTATTTCTGCTAAGGCTAATGCTTGTACCATTTTCCATAATAATTTCTCCGCCTTCTCCTCTTATATATTGCTTCACATTTTTGAGGTTGATGATATAAGATTTGTGGGGTCTGAAAAAACTGGTTTCGTCCATTACATCTTCAAAAGTAGCTAAGGTTTTGCTGGCTAAATATTTAGTGCCATTGTTCATAAAGATATTGGTATAGCTACTTGTAGCTTCTAAATACATAATGTCTTTCATTTTGATAAACATCAAACCTTCAATAGTAGATAAAGCAAGTGTATCCATTATTTTATGCTGCGTTATCTTTTTTACCTGCTGCACTTGTTCATTGGTAGTAATCAATTCCTTGCTTTTGTATTTTTCTATAGCAGCTTTTAATTCTTGTTTATCAATTGGCTTTAACAAATAATCTAAGGCCGATAGTCGTAAAGCTTTAATAGCATATTGATCATAAGCGGTAGTAAAAATTGTTTCAAAAGGTAAGGAGCTAAATTGCTGCAATAGCTCTAAGCCATTCATAATGGGCATTTCAATATCTAAGAAAATTAAGTTGGGCTGATGTTCTTCTATCAAAGACTTTGCCTCACTACTTTGTTGTGTGGCAGCTACAACTACTACTTCATCTTCATACGCTTTCAATAAGTGTAACAAAGTGGTTATACAGTGTTTCTCATCATCAATTATCATTACCTTAATCATCAAGCTAAATTTTAAAGCGTGTTTAAATACAGTTGTACAATGGTTCCTTCAATTTCATTGTTCAACATTCTATCAATGATTTCAATTTTATTGGCAGTATGCAATAAAGCAATTCTTGTTTTGGTTATTTCTATACCATAAGATTTATGGTTTATTTGATTGGCTTTAAGCTTACTGGCAGCTTCTCTACCTATGCCATCATCTGCAATAGTAATTACAATGGTTTGCTCATTTTCTTGCTTAATTGCAACCCAAACATTTCCATGTGTGTTCTTATTTCTTAACCCATGCCAAATAGCATTTTCTACAAAGGGCTGAATAATTAATGGAGGCACTCGTAAACTAATGGAATCAATGCTTTCATCAACTTCAATACTATATGAAAAAGAGTTTTCTAGCCGAACTTGTTCTAATTGCAAATACAATTGCAAAGCAGTTAATTCTTTGTCCAAACTAATATTTTCATGTCGGGAGTTTTCTAAAATATTTCTTACCAGCTTAGAGAACGTTACCAAATAATCACTGGCTTGCTCTGTTTTATTTTCAATAATAAAGCTATTAATGGCATTCAATGTATTGAAAATAAAATGGGGATTCATTTGAGAACGCAGTGTTTGCATCTCAGCTTCTTTTATTTGCTGGGCATAATTTTTTTCCAACAATAATTTTTCTCTTAACGCTTTTGCTTTTAACCTACCAATAAAAAATATTATAGCAGCAACTATCATTAACAACAATGTAATAAACCACCAAGTTTGGTAAAATGGAAAACCTATGGTAATGTATAAAACATCCATTGCTGTATTTTTTTGAGCAGTAGATGAAACATACAGTTTGTAATTACCAGACTTTAAATTACTGAATTGCAAAAAACCTGTTTGACTTTCATGCCATGTTGTATCTGCACCTTCTAACAGGTAATAATATTTATTGAGAGAAGTATTGTTATAATTCAACAATGCAAAATGAAGGCTAATATTATTATTGGTATAAGCAACTTTAATATGCTTTTCGTTTTGTTCTGGCATCCAATCAATTGGTTGATTATTGCTAAATACTTCAGTGATGGTTGCTTGTATTTCTTGATTTTTAAGCAACACTTTATCTGCATAAAACCATGTAATAGCGTCTATTGAACCAACATAAATTCTACCTGTTGCATCTGCAAACAATAAGCCTTCTAATAAATTTTCAGGCAATCCATTTTCTTTATAAATACGTGTAAAATGATGGTTGCTTTTATCAAAACAAGTCAAGCCATTGGTGGTGGCCAGCCAAATTCTTTTTTTGCTGTCTGAGCAAATGTTTAAAATATTATCACTGGTTAAACCATCGTTCCTATAATAATTTTTTACCTGCTGATTAGTGACATTAAAACAACTTAAACCTGTTTGTGTGCCAATCCATAAAAGGCTGTCTTGTGCTGCAATACACTGCATACGTGTATTAGCAAAGCTTTGTTTTACCCATTGCCACTTTTCTGTAGCAAAATCTAATTGCAATAACCCATCATCAGTTGTAATAAAACAGTTGCTTTTTATACAAGCAATATCTGAAAAATAAATCTCTGGTAACGATTGATTGTTGCCATTTATATGGGTAAATGTTTTTTCAAACTGTTCAGTTTTGGTATTAAAAACATGAATAGCAAAAGGCGATTTTACCAGCATTAAACTATCATTTATAGCAACCACTTTTCTTATCTTAAAATAGTTGGTTCTAGTTGCATTTTTAACTGCTGCTGGCAATACTATCTTTTGCACTGCACCATTTTTGCTACATTTTACTATGCCACTATCTGTACAAAACCAATCATTGTTTTGATATCTAAAACTGCTATACACATTTTGATAAAAACTGGTTGTATGATTGGCTATTAAGTTGGGTATATATTTATCCAGTTGCCAATTTGGGTTATACACTGCTACCCCTTTCCCATACATGATACCAGCATAATACTTGCCATCCTTAATAGAAAAAGTATTAGGCATAAATAGCTGGGTTGCATTTTTAAACGCCGGAATGGTAGCAGATAAACGAATGGTATTAAACCATTGCTTCTGTGGTTCTATATATAAAATGCCACCAGCAGTGGCCATCCATAAATTGTTTTGTTTATCTACCAGTAAGCCCAAGGTTTCACCAATATCGTATGCTTTTGTTGCAAAGCTTTTTGGATGGATTAAAGAAAAGCCTTTATCTGTAGCTGCCACCAACCAGTTGTTGCCATATAAATCTGTATAGTTGGTTACATCATGAATTACTAAGTTGTCTAAACCTATGAGTGTTGAGGTTTGAGTAATGGTATTAAACATAAACAAACCATTATTCCAGGTACCAATCCAAAGAATTTCTTTATGGTTAACATCTTGCTTTACAAAATTAATACCCTCATGCGTATGAGTTTTAATGGTAAAAACTTGAAGCACTTTTTGTTCTTCCAAAGAAATTTTAAACAAAAAATCATCTTTCCATCCCCAATAATTATCAACTGCATCTTTAGTAATATTTACAAAGCTGTTAACTACTCTTTGCTTTGCGTTTACTAAATTATCAGGCATTTTTATTGGCCATTTTTTTATGGCATTTTTTTCATACACATACAACGAATCCTTGCTACAAATCCAAATACGTTTTTCATCTTCAAACAAATTTGCATTATAGATTTTGCCTAAAACACCCTTGTCCTCAATGGTTTGAAAGGATTGCTTTTCGTTTAAGAATACAATACCCGATTCTGTACTCACCCACATTTTTTCTTTACCAATAATTTGGTGAATGGCATTGTTGGGAACACCAAAAGCTGAATTAGGCTGATAAAAAAATGTTTTTATTCTATAGCCATCCAGCCTGTTCAAGCCATCATTGGTACCAGCCCATATAAAACCAGTTTTGTCTTGATAAATGGAAGTCACAACACGATTACTCAATCCTTGATCTACAGAAATAGTAGAAAATTTAAACGCAGGAAATTGAGCATGCAGCTTTGCATAACTCAATATCAACAGCAATAAAATTTTTAACCAAAATTTCATTGGCTAAATTTCAACTAAAAAAACCATGCAATAAAACAAACTTAGCCATTAGCGGTTTTTAACTAGTGAAATGTAAATGCATGGCTTATTAATAAATACAATTGGGGGCAGTGAGCTGTGGTACAAAACCAAGCAACAGTTGGGGCTTTTCGTTTGTAGTGCCCGCCTACGTTGGGCAGCTACCACTTCAATCCCCCTGCCTGTTAGCTGTAAAACAAACATGAACAAATAGTTGTAATTTCTAAAAAGCTAAGTATTTTTTTAATACACATGTTTTTGTTCATAAAAAAAGGATGCCTTTTGAACATCCATTTGTATAAAGAAGTTTAAAGATTATTACCATGTAGCATTGGGAATACTTCTTTGTAAATATTGCATATCGGCTAAAATAAAGCCTAAATATTCTGTATGTATGCCTGTTTTACCACCTGTTTGATTAAAAACATTTTCAGGAATTGATAGCGTAGCTTCTTCAAAAACATTTTTTATATGTTCATTCCATCGTTGTTGAATTAATAATAAGTCAACAAGCTCTTCTTCATAATCTGCAGCTATAAACATTTCACCAGTATAGTTCCAAAGTTCGTTTATGGCATTTTGCATTCTTTGATGGCTTTCTGCTGTGCCATCACCTAAACGTATTACCCATTCTTTACTCCAACGAACATGGTATGCTGTTTCTTTAATACTCTTAGCAGCAATAGCAGCCAATTGTGCATCATTATTTTTTTGTAATTGCTCAAACAATAAATATTGAAACTGACTGTATAAATACTGACGTAATACAGTTATCGCCCAATCGCCACGGGGTTGCTCTACCAATAATAAATTCTTATACTCTCTTTCACCTCTTAAATATGCCAATGAATCTTCGGTAGCAGCCTCCCTAAATCCATCTATAAGAGGGACTTTATTTTCATTGATTAATTCAGCTGCATATTGGTACAATGTTCTTGCCTGCCCCAACAAATCCAATGAAATATTGGTGATAGCAATGTCTTGCTCTAATATTGGTCCATGACCACACCACTCACTATTTCTTTGTGAAAGAATATGGGTTGTATCTGCAAGATGCAGGAGGTAGTTTATGAGTAATTTGGAATTAGGAATTTGGGGCATCATTTATTTATTTTTGTTGCTTCGATTTATCCAAATAAGCTATGTAGCCGTTTATCAACTTAAAAACCAGTTCACATTTATCTTCATGCTGCTTTAGTAGTTCTTTATTAATATATTTTTCATCAAAAGTAGTTTGAAGATGTTCCATAGTTTCTGTTACAGAACCCCTTGCAATAATGAAGAAGTTTCTTGTATCTGTAAATGTATATCTGCCATAGCCTTCAGCAATATTGGCTGTTATTGATCTAGCAGAACGTGTAATTTGATTCGCTAAAAGAAATTTCTCTTTATCAGGAAGTGTTTTAACTAATTCAGAAATTTGCATTCTCAGATTTCTTCCTTGAATATAACATTCTAAATCTTTATAAACCTTGTAGTTCATCCTTTTTACTAATTACAAATTACTAATTCCATTTACAACTACATATGATTCACTTCGTCAGGCAAATTATAAAACGTTGGGTGTCGATAAATTTTATCAACTGCTGGTTCGTATAATTCACCTGCTTCTTCAGGATTACTTGCTGTTATATATTTACTTTCAACCACCCAAATGCTTACACCCTCCATTCTACGGGTGTAAACGTCTCTTGCATTTTCAATGGCCATTTGTGCATCAGCAGCATGTAAGCTGCCTGCATGCTTGTGATCTAGGCCTTGTTTACTACGAATGAAAACTTCCCATAAAGGCCAGGCACTTAATCCACTTGAAGCAGCATTAGAACCGCCACCTTCTTGAATTTCTCCATAATCGCCGTAGTAATATTTTTTAATTAGATTATTCATTTTGTATAGTTGATAGGGTTGATAATGATAACTAAGTTGATTTGGTTGATTTTTTGTTAACGTTATCAACTCAATCAACTTATAAACTATTTACATTTAATTACGCTGCTTCTAAAGCTCCTTTAGGGTCTCGATAGCTATCGGGATGGGGCTTCTTCTTCTCAGCATAAGCCATCGCAGCTTCTCTTACCCAAGCCCCTTCTGCATGTGCTTTTTTACGAGCATCTAAACGTTGTTTATTGCATGGTCCGTTGCCTTTTACTACATTCCAAAATTCAGTCCAATTGATTGGACCAAAATCGTAATGCTTTCTTTCTGCATTCCATTTTAGTTGATTGTCGGGTAACGTCATGCCCAATACTTTTACTTGTTCTGCAATCATATCTACAAAGTTTTGACGTAGCTCATCATTACTTTTTCTTTTAATTTTCCATTTCATGCTTTGATCGCTGTTGGTACTTTCGGTATCTGTAGGACCAAACATCATTAAACTTGGCCACCACCAACGATTAATGGCATCTTGACACATGGCTTTTTGTTCAGGCGTTCCTTTACTTAAAACCAATAAAGTTTCAAAACCTTGACGTTGATGAAAACTTTCTTCTTTGCAAATACGCACCATGGCTCTTGCATAAGGACCATAACTTGTTCTACAAAGCATCACCTGATTTAAAATAGCAGCTCCATCTACCAACCAACCAACAGCTCCCATATCGGCCCAACTTAATGTTGGATAATTGAAAATGGAAGAATATTTTGCTTTGCCTGTAAGTAATTGATCAATCATTTCATCTCTACTAATGCCTAACGTTTCAGCAGAGCTGTATAAATACAAACCATGCCCAGCTTCGTCTTGAACCTTAGCCAACAAAATGGCTTTGCGTTTTAAAGAGGGAGCCCTGCTAATCCAGTTGCCTTCAGGCAACATGCCTACCACTTCACTGTGTGCATGTTGGCTTATTTGGCGAATATTGGTTTTTCTGTATGCATCTGGCATCCAGTCTTTAGGTTCAATTTTAATTTCGTTGTCTATTTTATGCTGAAAAATTTCTTCTAGGTTTTTCAACTCCATAATGGCATTATTTAGTTTTCAAAAATAAGCATAGTTACCAAATAAACTAACAAATGTTAGGGTAAAATGTTTTTGCAGTTCTCTTTTTTGTTAGTTTTTAAAATTGGCTAATCGAAGAACAACTTTTGTTAAACAAAAAGCCCTGCAATATTGCAGGGCTTTTGAATATTTGAAGTTGCTTTAACTATCTCCAACCATCGCCGTCTAATAAATTACCAATTCCACCTAAAACACTACCTTCTTCTCTACGGCTAGTGGTTGCATATTGCAAAATTCTGCCAGCCAAACGGCTTACAGGTAAACTTTGAATCCACACTTTTCCTGGACCACGTAAACTTGCAAAAAATAATCCTTCTCCGCCAAAAATGGTGTTTTTAATGCCACCTACAAACTGAATATCATAATCAACACCAGCTGTAAATCCAACAATACAACCTGTATCAATTTTTAATACCTCGCCAGCTTGCAAAATTCTTTCTTGCACATGCCCACCAGCATGCATAAATGCCATTCCATCGCCTTCTAATTTTTGCATAATAAACCCTTCGCCACCAAATAAACCTGTGCCTAATTTTCTTTGAAATTCTATACCCACACTTACGCCTTTAGCAGCACATAAAAAAGCATCTTTTTGGCAAATAATTTTACCGCCTAAATGATACAAATCCAGTGGAATAATTTTGCCGGGATAAGGTGATGCAAAACTCACTTGCTTTTTACCATGACCAATATTGGTGAAAGCAGTCATAAATAAATTTTCACCAGTTAATAATCTTTTGCCTGCACTAAATAATTTGCCCAGTAAACCATTATTTTGCTGATTGCTACCATCGCCAAAAAGGGTTTGCATTTGTATGCCATCGTCCATCATCATAAATGCACCAGGTTCGGCAATAGCTGTTTCGTTGGGGTCTAGCTCAACCTCAACATATTGCATTTCTTCTCCAAAAATGCGGTAGTCTATTTCGTGATTTGTTCTCATTACAATGTAATTTTTTATAAAAATAAGTAGCGTGTTTGAATAAAATATTACAAACCTAGTGTAATAAACAGTTTAACAATTTGTACAGTACTCTTTTTAAGTATAACAATTGCCGATAAAAAACACAAACTCACCCAAAAGAATGATTGCTGCTTTAGGTGGAATGAATTAATTTGTACTCCATATGCTACGATATTTTATTTCTATAGTAATGATTGTTTTTTGTGTGTTGCCAGTTGCTGCACAAAATGCTCAGTTAGATGGCTACAAGCAAATCATTCTAGCAACTACAACCGATAGTTTATTAATTGATGCATTAACTAAACTCTCTAATGAGGTAGTAAGAAACAAGCCAAAAGAAGTTATAGAATATGCCAGTATTGTAAAACAAAGAGGAGAAAAGCAGAATAAGAAAAATGTACAGGAAAATGCATATCATGTATTAGCTCAAGCTTACAGTAATCTTAGAACCTATGACAGCTCGGCAAAGTATTTTAGAAAAGCATTGGATGTAAACCTCCAAACAAAGGACAATGAATTAAGAGGTATTCTTAAACACGATTTTGGGTATTCATTTTATCAGCAAAGCATTTTAGATAGCAGCCTGGTTTATTATCATAAAGCTCTAGCACTAAAAAAGCAGTATGGTAAACCTAAGCAGGTTGCAACCACACTAAATGGAATTGGATTGGTGTATAGAATGCGTAACAATATTACTTCGGCAGCCAGTTATTATAAAGAAGCATTGAGTATTTATGAAAGCATTGGCGATAAGGCTGCACTATCGGTAATGTCTAATATTGCTACCCTATACAATTTGCAAAACAAGTACGATAGTGCAACAGCATTGTTTAAAAAAATATATGCAACAGCATCCGCCAATAAAGATGTGAACATGATGTTCAACGCACAGGTTAATATTGCTTTGGGACTTAACTATCAGCAAAAATATGCTGAAGCCTTACCTGTTTTCGAGGAATTGTCTGTTAATCCTAAAGTAAAGCAAATAGAAGACATTAATAATGCAGTTCAGTATGGTTTAGGTCAGTCTTACATGGGTGTAAAAGCGTATGCTAAAGCTGTTCCTATTTTAAAAAGTTGCTTAAATCTTCGTTTTAGAAATACCAAGTATCAATCGTTGGCAGCAATTACCAACTTGTTGTATATAGCAGAAAAAGAACAAAAAAATTACGAGCAGGCATTGGCGTATTACGAACAAGTTAAAGTGTATAGTGACTCTTTATTAAATATTAGTAAATCTGCTTTGATAGAAGAACTTGATGCAAAGTATAAAGCAACTCAAAAAGAACAACAAATTGCATTACTTGATAAAGAAAATAAATTAAAAAGTTTACAACTTAGCCAAGAGCATCAATCTTTACTACTGGCACAATCACAAAACAAACAAAGACAACAGGATATTGATTTACTAAACAAACAAAACGAACTTTCTAAACTCATGTTGCAACAACATGAACAATCGTTACAATTAGCCGAAACAAAAAATGCTCAATCTAAACAACAACTTGCACTACTAAACAAAGAAAACCAGTATAAAACCCTTTCTATAAAAGAAAGCAAACGAACCATCTTGTTTTATTCATTAGCATTAATTTTAGCCACTATTGCTGTTGGAAGTATCTTTTTATTGTATCGCAACAAACAAAAAACCAATGGTCAACTCGAAGTAAAAAACAACATCATCAGCAAGTCGTTAGAAGAAAAAGAAATTTTGTTAAAAGAAATTCACCATCGTGTAAAAAACAACTTACAGGTAGTGAGCAGCTTACTGAACCTACAAAGCAGAAATATTAGTGACGTAAAGGCATTGGCAGCTATTAAAGAAGGAAGAGACCGGGTTAAAAGTATGGCTCTCATTCATCAAAATTTATACAACGATGAAAACTTAACTGGTGTAGATGTAAAAGATTATATAGAGAAACTAACACAATCTTTATTTGCTTCTTACAATATTCAGGCAGAGAAAGTATTGCTGGAAACCGATATCGACCATTTGAATTTAGATGTAGATACGGTAATACCCATTGGTTTAATTTTAACCGAATTAATTAGCAATGCTCTTAAATATGCATTCGATGAAACGCAACCCAATGGCAATTTACAGGTGCAATTAAAGCAAGATAAAGGCAATCTTTTATTAAGGGTTAAAGACAACGGCAAAGGCTTGCCACAAAATTGGAGCTATGAAAACTCAACATCATTGGGTTATCAACTCATTCGTTCTTTTGCTGCAAAAATGAAAGCCATGTTAACCATTACAGGTAATAATGGAACTGATGTGCAAATGATTATTACAAAGTATAAATTAAATGTATGAGTGAAATAAGGGTATTGATAATTGAAGACGATCCACTCATTGCAATAGATATTGAGCAAATACTTAATAACCTCAATTTTATTGTATCAGGCACTGCTTATACAGTTGAAGATGCATTGCACCAACTAAAAAATAATACACCAGATGCTGTATTGATGGATATTAATTTAGAAGACGAAAAAGATGGAATTGATATTGCTGAAATCATTAACGATAAATATCAACTACCCTTTATTTTTCTTACTTCTCATGCCGATAAACTAACACTAGAACGGGCAAAAAAAACAAAACCTGCTGGTTATATTATTAAACCCTTCGACGAAAAAGATTTGTTGGCAGGTTTAGAAATTGCATTGTACAATTATGCTCAAAAGCAAACTGCAGCTCAACCACAGTTACTTATAAACAATATTAACAAGCATCTTGCAACACCATTAAGTGAACGAGAGTTTGATGTGCTGTGTGCTATTTACGAGGGCAAAACCAATCAACAAATGGCCAATGTTTTATTTGTTTCGGTAAACACCATTAAAACACATATTGGCAATATTTATTTTAAATTAGATGTTCCTTCACGTACGTCGGCCATTGCAAAAGTTAGAAGCTGGCAATAATTTTTTTATCTTCCAAATAATTTTCAATTCGCAAATTGCGAATTGAAAATTAGCTAGATAGTATTACTGCTTCTTTTTTACTATTTTCTTCTTTGTCTTAGGTTTTGTACTATCTACTTTTTGCACTACTGTATCTTTTGCTTTTGCAACAGCAGAATCTTTTTTCTTTTTCATTTCGGGTGTTATGCCAAAATTACTATTGCCTTTTGTAGTAAAGGTTTTATTAGTTCCACTATGGCTGCGATGTTCAATTCTTTTGGTTTGTGCAAAGCTGGCTGTAGCTGCAAAAATGATACATACACAGAGTATTAGTTTTTTCATGTTAATCAATTTAGTCCCAAAATAGAAAATTAATATGGCGTTGACTATATTTAATTACGGATGAGAACAATTTTAACAAATATTGCCGCTAAAACTGTATTCATTTTTGTGTTGCTATTCATTGGGTCTTTTTCTTTTCCTCATTACTTTCTTCCTGACGTAGGTGCATATACACACTCTTTTTTTGAAACGATTACAGCTTGGTTTGCAAAAAATATTTTGCAAATACAAAAACCTTTTACTGCTGAATTAATCTCTGATTCTAGTGCATTTTATATAAATGCTTTATGGATATTTTGCTTCTCAATTATTGTTGCTACTGTTTGGCAGCAATTTGATAAGAACAATTATTTTCAAAAATACTATGGTTGGTTTTTAGTTTTTGTTCGTTACTATGTTGCAGTTCAACTGTTAAGCTATGGATTAAACAAAGTATTCAAATGGCAATTTTATGTACCCGAACCCAATACACTTTTTACCACGGTTGGCAATACGTATAAAGATTTATTGTATTGGAGTAGTATGGGCGTTTCTAGAACTTATTCCATTTTCACAGGATTGTTAGAAGTAATTGCTGCAGCTTTATTATTATTTAAAAGAACCACTTTATTGGGTGCTTGTTTGGCTTTTGGAATACTATTGAATGTATTGTTTATCAATCTCTCGTTCGATATTTCGGTAAAGCTGTATTCATTTTTTTTGTTGCTGCTTATTGCTTTGCTTTTGCTACCATACACACAAAAGTTATTTTATTTTTTCTTCGTTTCTACTAATCAAAACAGTAGAACTAAACCCAGAAAAAAACATCTGCTATTCATCAAGTGGTTGGTAATATTGATTATTGTAATTGATGCAATGGCTGTATATGTTCAAAGCAATAATTATAATGATGATGCTGCACCAAAACCATTTTTACATGGTGCCTACGAAGCCCAAACATTTGTTTTGAATGGTGATACTTTATTGCCTTTAATTACAGATACCCATTATTGGAGAAGAATGTTTATACATCGCAGAGGCTATTTAATTGTTCAATACATGAATGATGCAATGCAAGATTTTGAACTTACAATAGACAGTTCCAAACATTCATTTGCATTATTGAATGTAGCAGACAATACAACACATTTTTTTAGTTATACAAAAGATAGCGATAGTACTTTATACTTAAATGGCAAGTTGTATAATGACTCTATACAAATTCACTTCAACACAATTGACCTAAAAAAATTGCCCTTACTACAAAATGAATTTAGCTGGACGATTGACTAATATTTTATTCGGCTGGTTGTACTTCTTTTTCAACTCTTCTTGTTCCGCTGTATAATTCATATTCTAATAATCGGCAATCAATGGTGCTGTTGTAAAATTCAATTCTACGTTTTGCTTTTAGTCCAATTTTTTTGGCAAGGTCTAAGTTACCCGTAAATACATAGCCAAAATAGCCACCACATTGTTGTTTCATAAAATCGCCAATACGGCTGTAGGTTTCTTCTAGTTCTTGTTCATCACCCAAACGTTCTCCATACTCAGGATTTACCATCATGATACCAGCTTTATTTTGTGGTACTTGTGTTGCAGCAAAATCACATACTGCAAAATGAATAAGATTTTCTACGCCAGCTGCTGCTGCATTTTTCTTGGCATTTTCAACTGCTTTATTGCTTAAATCGGTAGCGATGATTTTTAAATGTGGTACATCTTTTATTTGTGAAGTCAACAAAGCTTTTTCTTTTTCATACACCGCTTTATTATAGCCTTCAATATGCATAAAAGCGTAATTGGTTCTAAACAAACCTGGAGCTCTGTTGGTGGCAATTAATGCTGCTTCAATAGCCAATGTTCCTGAGCCACACATAGGATTGATGAATGGATTTATTCTATCCCAATTCGTAGCATAAATAGTTGCAGACGCCAATCCTTCTAACATAGGTGCAAGTCCTGGAATTTTTCTGTAACCGTGCCTAGCCAATGAATCGCCTGAAGTATCAATAAAAACTTCTGCTTCATCATTCTTCCAAAATAAATGAATCACTGCACCAACTAATTCTGCACCAGTGCTGGGTCGGTTACCACGAACTTCCCTCATTCTGTCAACAATCGCATCTTTTACTCTAAGATTGGCAAACATGTTGTTGTTAATCGTATCGTTTTGAACATTACTGGTAATAGAAAAATAACCAGGATTGGGAATAATTTTTTCCCAAGGATAAGATTTTAAATGCTGATGAATAGCATCGGCATCTTTGGCAATAAAACTTTGTAAGCTGTACAACACCTGACTTGCACAACGCAAATTGAGGTTGAGTTTAATACAATCGCTTACTGTTGCATTGATTCTAACACCAGTCACAAAACTATCTTCAACGGTAAACCCCAAAGCTTCTACTTCTTTTTGTAAATAAGGAGCAATGCGTTTATGGCAAGTAATAATAACAGCAGCTTTTTGGGTAAATGCGTTCATAAGGCGATAAAGGTACTTGTAAAACAGAAAGAAGATGTTTTACAGTTCTACAAATTGTCCAACAACTCTTTTACGCTTGGACGTTTGCGATAATCTTTTTCAAACCAGATATATTTAAACTTACCATCGCTTCCAATAATATAAACAGCTGGAACAGGCAACACATTTTCGTTGTTGCCATTTACTTTGGCAAAGTCTACACCAAAATTTTTATAACGCTCTACTGTCTTATCCTCTACTTTAAAGTTTACTCCATATGCTTTTAAAATTTGATAGCTCGTATCGCTAATAATATTAAAGGTTGCTTTTGTTTTTTCAATGGTTTTATCTACCGAAAGTTCAGTTTCAGGCGTAATTGCTACTACTGTAGCACCTTTTGTAGTAATTAATGAAAGTGAGTCGTTTAATGCCATCAATTGTTTATTACAAAACGGACACCAGTAACCCCTATAAAATAAAACCAAAACGGATCCACGATTTATTTTCGTTGCAAGGTTAAACGTTTTTCCTTCGTGGGTTTTGCTTTCAAAAACTGGAGCCTTATCGCCAATTTTAAAATATTGCTGTTGAGCAAAACTATTATTACTTAAAAAAATAAATACACTTAGAATACTTATAACTATACTTTTTTTCATACAATGTTTTTTTAGTAAACGTGATAGAAAGTAAATACTTACAAAAATGGGAAAGGGAAATATTACACCACCACTCTACTCAACCCACTCAAAGTATGATTATCCCAAAACAATTCAAAGTCTTCTAAGCCAGCAGCTACTTAGTTGGTTCTTACCTTTTTGGCAAAAGGGTTCATAGTGCCTAAAGGTAAGCCTCGTTAAATAGAATTTAAATTATACCCTAAAAAGAATGTTTACATAAATAACATTGGCATAAATGGATATGTATCGTCCTGAAATTAGTTGACTTTTTTTCACGTTATCCACAGTTGGATAAGATGACTGTTACGAAAAAAAATAATGTTTACTTATTAAAATATTATTTAACGACAGTTATATTTGTATATTGATTATTTACAATAAATTAGAAAATGAAAAAAATTCTAACACTAATAATAGTATTTGTAGGCTTTGCTGCAAACAGCCAAGTAACAGTTGATCCTACTTTTAACTCAATGGATTGGGGCTTTGGTGATTATTTAGGTGCAAGGGGTACCGTTAACGACCAAGTCATTCAGAGCGATGGTAAAATACTAATTGGGGGAGATATGACTGGTTACAATGGCTTTCAATCAACTACTGCAGGTAATTTAATAAGATTGAATGCTGATGGATCGAGAGATGCCAGTTTTGGCGTTGCGAATGGTGCAAATGGTATAATTTGGGCTATTGCTTTGCAAACTGATGGCAAAATAGTTATAGCTGGTAATTTTACCACTTATTCTGGAGTAACCGTAAATAGAATTTGTAGGTTAAATAGTAATGGAAGTTTTGATCCCACATTTAATCCTGGGATAGGATTTTCTGGAACACCACTCGGAACTTCAGTTTATGACATTAAAATTCAGACAGATGGAAAAGTATTAGCAGTTGGCACATTTACATCTTATAACGGCAATGCCTCCGGGGGAATCTGTAGAATAAATAGTGATGGTAGTTTTGATAACACTTTTAACAATGGTAGCGCTGGATTCAATAATTCAGCGGCAGTAGTTAAAGTAATTGAATTACAGACTGATGGTAAAATTTTGGTGGGTGGTAAGGTTATTAACAACTACAACGGAACGGCTTGGAAAGGTTTAATTAGATTAAATGCCGATGGCTCAAAAGACAATTCGTTTACTTTGAGTAATGTAAATTTTGATTTTGTAGCATCAATAAAGGTAAGACCCGATAATAAAATTTGGGTTGGTGGTACGGACCTTTATGCTGGCAATACTTTGAATTACGTTGGAATATTATTATTAAATGCTGACGGAACAAATGATTATAGTTTTTCGCCTGCGACTGGTGTTGGTTTCAACTCTTCAGTTAGTACAATTACCCCAATTGGTTCAACTAAGCTTTTTATAGGAGGTAGGTTTACAAGTTTCAATGGAACAAGTAGGTCTGCTATGGCAATTATTAATATAGATGGGAGTTTAGATGTTAGTGTATTCAGCACAAACAGTTACACCAATAGCTCAGCTATAACTTCATCGAACATAGATGCTTCTAACAACATTATTTATTCTGGTGGCTTTGATAATAATATTAATGGTCGCAATAACAATATTGAAAGGATTAATAGTTCGTATGCTTATGACCTAAGCTTTAATGCAGTATTTGGATCAAATACCACGGTTAAAACCTTTGCAACACAACCCGATGGTAAAATTATCATTGGAGGAGCATTTACTCGTTTCAACAATGTAGAAAGAAACCGTATTGCAAGACTTACAGTAAACGGTGAGTTAGATAATACATTTACTGTTGGCGCAGGCTTAAATAACGATATAAATGATATTGCGATACAGCCCAATGGAAGCATTATCGCTGTTGGAAGTTTTACTAACTATAACAGCACCAATGTAAACCGCATTGTACGTACTGATGCTTCTGGTGCAATTGATGCCAGTTTTGCCACCAATATAGGCACTGGTGCAAATGGTGAAATAAACACTGTTGCCTTACAGGCTGATGGTAAGATAATTATTGGCGGAAATTTTACAAGTTTTAATGGAAACTCATCTAATTACATAGCCAGATTAAACAGTAATGGCACTTTTGATAATACTTTCAATATAGGCACAGGAGCTTTTGGCTTAATTAGAGTAATTAGAATACAGCCAGATGGTAAAGTTTTAGTGGGCGGTGATTTTCAATTTTTTAATGGGGTAGCTGCAGGTAGAATTATACGTTTAAATGTTGATGGCACTAGTGATAATACATTTAATCCATCAGGTACAGGAGCAAGTGGGAATATAAATGATATTCAAATAGCATCAGATGGTAAGATAATTATTGGAGGAAGCTTCAACAACTTTAATGGAACCGGAGCCCAGAATATTGTTAGATTATTATCATCCGGATCAATTGATAATTCTTTTTCGTTATTTAGTTTTATTATAAACCGAGTTCGTTCAATAAGCCTGTACAATAATGGAAAAATACTATTAGTTTATAATGGAGAAATCTCTGACTCAACAAGATGTTATTTTAAACGATTAAATAACAACGGAACAGACGACAATACTTTTGCACCAGGCAGTACAACACATGCAAGTATTCTTAAAGCTCAGATAATTGGCAACGGAAATAAAGTTCTTATAGCTGGTTCATTTACTTCATCATTTAATAATGTAGGTCGTAACCGCATTGCTCGTTTAATAGACGCTTCTATTACAGCAGTTCCACTTACTTTACAAAGCTTTACTGGTAACTTACAAAATGGTAATACGCAATTAAACTGGCATACCAGTAATGAAATAAACACTGATCAATTTATTATAGAACGTAGTTTTAATAATACATCTTTTAATGCTGTTGGTACAATTGTGGCAAAAGGTAATAACACAAACGCCTATCAATTTACAGATTTTAACACCAGTAATTTAGGTGCTACTACTTTATATTACAGATTAAAAATGCAAGATAAAAATGGTGGCTTTACTTATTCTGCAACCGTGCCAATTAAGCTAAGTTTAAAAACAAACATTACTTTGTTACCTAACCCTGTAAAAAATACAGCATGGTTACAAATTCAACAAACTAGTACCGAAAAAATTAACATCAGCGTTAGCGATATTTCTGGAAAAATAATAATGCAGCAAAATCCAACTATTACTAGTGGTACAACAGTTATTCCACTACAGGTTAGTCAACTAGCTGCCGGAGTTTATTTTGTTACAATTAAAGGCAGTAATAAAAATGAAACCTTGAAATTGATAAAGGAATAAAACAAAAGATTTCTTACTTCAAAAAGGATGCAGCAATTAATTGCTGCATCCTTTTTCATATACTCTATTATTTGTTAATTTCCCAGAATTAAATCAATTGTACTATTTCTATAAACAATTTACACCATGAAAAAATTATGCTTCTTAATTTTAACTCTTTTTACCATACAATTTGTTGTTGCTCAGGAAAAGTCTATAGCAGAAAAATTAGTAGATGAACAATTGAATGGCTATAACAAAAGAGATGTAGAAGCATTTTTACAACCTTATGCCGACTCTGTAGAAGTATATTCATTCCCCAATACATTTTTGTATAAGGGAAAAAATAGTATGCGTAAAGAATATGCTGAGATGTTTACCAATACACCCAACCTGTTTTGTACTATTAAATCAAGAATGATTTTGGGTAATAAAATAATAGATGAAGAATCTGTACTATTCAACAAAGAAAAACCACCTTTTAGAGCCATTGCTATTTACATTATTGAAAATAACAAAATTGCAAAAGTGTATTTTGTAATGTGATATTTAGTAAGTTTTAATCTTTCTGTTTTACAACCATTGTATTGTTAAGTTGTATCTTTTTTATTCCTTTACAAAACGCTGTTGTTGTTTACCATCTGCATTATATATTTCGAGTATGTAGTTACCCGATGTTAATGTTGTTGCAGGTATTGACACTATTGTAGTGCCTATAGCTAATGGTATTTTTTGAGTATTTACTACTCTACCAAGTACATCTACAATTCTTATTACTGCTACTCCTGCTTTTACAACTGTTACTTGTGCATATATTGTTGCTTGTGCTGGATTTGGATAGATAACCAATGCCTTAGTTGCAACCTGCAATTTGCAGGCAACTATTTTACTGTATGTTTTGCTGCCATCATTATCTACTGCTTCTAATCGATAATAAATGGTTGTAGGCAATACAGTAAGCATATTCAAATCATCATTAAAGCTATAGTTACTTGCACCTTTAGGAGCTATTATACCTATTGTAGTAAAGTTGTTACCATCGTTGCTACGCTGTAATTTGTAGGTACTTAGGTTTATTTCTGTAGTGCTTGTCCAGTTTACTTCTACTGTTTTATTGGCTTGTAGTTTTGCAGTAATATCTGCTATTTGAACTGGCACTACCGAAGATACTCTTGTTGCATTTATAGTATAGGTTCTAGTTGCAATGCCATCTTCTGCAGTTACTTTAACTTCAATATTGTTGTTACCAACATTTAAGTTTAAGGCATTTGATGCTGTACCACTTGTTACAGGAGCAAAAGCTTCTGCATTAACCTTAGACTCTATTGTTGCAAAATTACTTGTACTTGTTGGGGTTACTGTTATTGAAGTAGTGGTGTTGGCAACACTTGTTGAATATGTTGTAGTATTGGTTGAAAAACTTGGATTTAAAGTACCTGCACTTAATACCAAACTATTTAAGTTGGCATTCGTTGATAGTCTTCTTATGTTAATAGTATAGGTTTTAGTAGTTGATCCATTTTGAGCTGTTACTCTTACATTGATGGTATTATTGGCCGAAATATTACCAATGGTTACAGATGTTCCAACTCCACTGGCTGTCGGGGAGTAGCTTCCAGTATTCGACCTAATTTCTATAGTTGCATTGGCCTCGGCAACAGTTGGTGTTACCACAACAGTAGCTGCGTTGGTTGAAGTTGCTGTATACGAAGTTGTTGCAGACGAAAACACAGGTGATAAAGAACCTGAACCAATGGCTAAACCCGATAAATCTGCATTTACAGATGGTCTAAGCACATTAACTGTATAGGTTTTTATAGTTGAACCATCTTGAGAAGTTACCCTAACATCTATAATATTATTACCCACATTTAATGCCAATGCTGCACTTGCTATGCCACTACTTGCTTGAACATAATCGCCACTATTTACCCTTATATGTATGGTTGAAAAGGCATTTTGTCTTGTAGGTGTTACTCGAATAGTACTAGCACCTGCTGCAGTAGCTGTATAACTAGTTATTGCTGTTGCAAATGTTGGACTTAATGTACCTGCACTTAAACTTAAATTATCTAAATTGGCATTGCTCGACTGCCTGTTTACTGTAACTGTATAAGTTTTTATTGGTGTACCTCCTTGACCAGTTACCAAAATTTCTATAGTGTTGTTGCCATCATTTAAATTTAATGTATGCGATGGGCTACCACTATTTACACTTTGAAATGCTTCGTTATTTATCCTCACTTGAATGGTTGCATTTACATTAGCCTTAGTAGGTGTAACAGTAATTGAACTGGTAGCACTACTTACGTTTGCTAAATATGAGTTGGTTGCTGCAGCAAATGTTGGTGATAAACTACCAGAGCTTAAACTTAGTGCTGATAAATCTGCAGTGGTAGCAGTTGGGGTAATAGGGTTTATATCACTAAAACCACCAGTAATTACAAGGTCTGGATCGGTATCAGCTGTTCCACTTCCAATTAAAAAACTTCCTGTACCCGTAGCATCAAATGGAGTAATTCTAAATGTTACTGTACTGGTTGGTGGTACATCTTGCAAGCCTGGTATATTGTGTAAACGAATAGGACCAAGTTGGTAATTACCAGTTGTACGTGTTGGGCCTTTAATGGTATCAATTGGCCTATATATCCCATTATCTACTTTATAATCAATAAAATATTGGATGGGACCAGCACTGCTAATTCTAATATTCAATTTATCTATTGAATGATAATTTACTGATTTGCTATTATTTGATTTTAAGCTAAAGGTTAAAAATTTATTGTCATCAATTCCATCTTTTGCTGTTGTGGTTGACCAACTAGCACCTCCCCAATAACCATTTGAAGAACCAGTTGGGGGTAAAGCCACACCACTACCTCTTATTAAGCCTGATGGAGCTGTTATATTGGTTGCTAAAAACGTAGGTGTAAAAGTGGTAACACCACGGCCACCTTCTAAAATTGCTGATGGATTCCAAGATGCTAAAACTGAAACAGTGGAAGGTCTTGTATCAACAACATTTTCTGGGTTAGCATCTGTAGAAGCATGATTTGCATAAAACTGACCTCCAGGACTCAATACTCCTGGAGAAGAATATATTTGATAGTCGTTACCAAAAAAATAAGCATAACGCTCAACATTGGGGTTAGCATCTAACCAAGGTAAAGCTAATGCCATAAAAGCTTCATGTACTGCAGGAGAACGATTTACATTGGCATTAAACTCGGTTAGCCAAATGGGTTTTTTGTGAAAATCGTATAAATTATTTATGTAGGTTTTAAACCTGTTAAACACATCATTCGCATTTGGGTTGGGGTTTAAGGTACTTAGCCAATTACCCCAATCGTACCAATGATCACAAATATAATCAACAGCTAAATTTTCTTCTTTTGCTCTTGTTACAAATGTGTCTAACCAAACCCTGTGCTGCCCCTCAGTACAAGCTGGAGAACCCATTCGTTGTGCTATTCGTAACAAATCTTTATATGGTTGCATTGATTCTGCAATAGTCATTTCAGCTTGACCTGCATGATCAGGTTCGTTAAATGTAGATAAATGCGTTAATGAGTCTTTGGCAATGGTTGCATTTATATTGGTTTGGCTTGCATGCCCTGCATTCCACATCATAGGCACAAACTCTGTTGTAGGTAAAGAGTGATCGAAAGGACCCCAATCGTAAAACCAGGTTCCCTTTAAATCAGCAATAACCTTATAATCAGAATGACCAACTCCTTTCTTTTTTGTAACTACATTTGGTAATTTAATTACCCTGATAAAAGATACCTTATTCTGTAGTACAAATGCAAGATTTATATGAATATTGGTTTTAGTAGCCATATAGGTGAATCTTTCACCAGAACCATCTTCGTTTTCGGCAAACGTTGCCATAAAGCCTTTGTTTAATGAAATCGATTCGATGGTATTATCTAATCCGTTTGGAATGTTACTGCCAATATATATAGTACCTGTTACACAATTAGCAGATGTACCTTGTAAGTTTAAACTACTGTAAACAGTAAGTTGGGCATAACTATCAATTATAGAAATCACAAATAAAAAGCTCAGAAAAAATTTTTTCATATGTATATATTATAACGTTAAATCAAGTTTTGAACGTTCAAGCAGGAAGTGTAAGAAGGGTTGGAGTGTATTGTTAACTATACTTACTATTTTAAGTACTGATAGTTAACTTAGACAAGATAAAATTAGAAGGATCTGCTTTTTTACAGGTGTATTAAAATTCATTATTTGGGGGTAAATAAGTCATCTTATATATTGAAGTAAATGAATGAATTGATATAGCCAGAATTTGATGCAAACAATTTGAAAAATAATTGCATTCAACATCAATTGTAAAGAGCAAACAAAATGATAAACGAATAATATTATTAACAGGTTTTTCCTAAAAAAGGTTTGCTCTTTCTTAGCCAATTATATTTTTCTTCTTTGAAGTTGGGAGTCTAGAACTACTTAATTGTAGCCACATTACGACTGATGCAAATAAGCAGAATGCTTCAAATAGTTTTTATCGTTGGCATACATAAACAGGCAAGTTCCGTGTGCAATGGAACCAATAATAGCAGTGTGTAATTTCTCTGGAACAGCAGGACAGCCAAGACTTCTGCCAATATAGCCTTGAGCTTTTGCAATGCTTTCATCCACATAGTTGGCTGCATGCATAACAATGCCACGACTCATGGCATTATCGTTAAATCCTTTTTCCAATCCTTCTAAACGTAACGAATAACCATGTTTGCCTTCGTAGGTGGTTTCTGTTGTATAAAACCCTAAACTGCTTTTAAAACTTTCTGGTGCATTGGAGAATAAACTGGCTGTTTGCAATCCACTATTTCTGCCATGTGCAACATAAGTATTGAACAATAATTTGCAATTCACTACATCCACAATAAACAAACGCTTGGCGGTTGATGGTAAACTGAAATCGATGATAGAAAGAGCTTCAGGGTTTTTAATTTTTCCTGCTTGTATCAATTGCTGATAACCTTGAAATGCATAATCGAATACTTGTTTGCTTAAACCAAGTTCTGCTAAATGCAAACGATCATACACATTCACTTTTGCTGAATCATTATTTTGTTGAGCTACAACAACATTTTCTTTTACCAATATTGTATTGGCAATAGTAAATGAGAACAGTATAATTAAAGCAAACAAAGAAGGAATGAGGCATTTCTTTTGCATAGGAATATTTTGGGGTTGGGTGAAGTTAACAGCCTCATTGGTTTTCCTGTGTTAACTGAAAAAACTTTAACTACATACAGTTTGATGAATGCAAAATTTTAACAAGAAAAGAAAATTATAGTAGCAGTAATCCAACTTTACTCAATCCACTCACAGGTTTATTATCCCAAAATAATTCAAAGTCTTCTAAGCTAGCTGCTTCATAACTAGCTTGCACTTCTTGTAATGTATAGGTTTTTGAATTGCTTACAGAAAGCAAGGGAAGTAAAGTGTATAGCCATTCTCCTTTAGCTTTATCAACCTTAATATTTATGGTTTCTTTTTTTGTTTGAAAAGTGATAGATGCTTCTTCCCAAGTATTGCCTTTTTTACTTCTTGTAATAATTTCAACAGTTGGCATATTGCCAATAAACACTACTTTACTATTGGGTTTATTACTGTTTAGTTCTGGTTCTTGTAAAGCATTCACAATAAAGTCAACAGGTACAGATGGTTTGGGTGTTTTATGGTCGAACCATTTATGCAATGGCTCATCTAACCCAACTGCATGCATATAATTGAGCAATGATTTTTTTAGTCCATAACTAAAAGCTTCATGGTCTGTTCCTGTTGGGTCAATATGTTCTACATCGTTATCTGCAAAAGTGATGGCCACTTCTTTTGCTTTTTGTACATTGAATTTTGCAGGGTTTAATCCAACAGGACTGTGAGCTGTCATAGTAAACAAATGCCAAAATGCACTTTGTAAAATTCCTGCTTTAAATAGCTGACGAACCATTTCTAAACTATCAATGGTTTCTTGTGCAGTTTGTGTTGGAAAGCCATACATTAAATAGGCATGTACCATAATACCAGCTTCCGTAAAATTTCTGTTTACTTTAGCTACTTGTGCAACGGTAATACCTTTATTAATGAGTTGCAATAATCTGTCACTTGCAACTTCTAATCCACCACTTACACCAATACAACCACTTGCTCTTAAAAGCAAACACAAATCTTTGGTAAAGCTTTTTTCAAAACGAACATTGGTCCACCAACTAACTACCAACTTTCGTTTAATGATTTCCAACGCCAAAGCCCTCATTAATGCAGGTGGTGCAGCTTCATCTACAAAATGAAATCCTGTTTCACCTGTTTGTGCAATGAGTTCTTCCATTCTATCGCATAAAAGGCTTGCAGCAACTGGTTCGTAGAGTTTTATATAATCTAAACTGATATCACAAAAAGTACATTTGCCCCAATAACATCCATGAGCCATGGTAAGTTTGTTCCATCTTCCATTGCTCCATAAACTATGCATGGGATTTACAACTTCAATGGCTTGTATGTATTGATCTAAAAAGAAATCACTGTAATCAGGTGTACCAACTTCTCCTTGTTTATAATCGATACAAGATTTATTGTTGACGTAAGTCAACTCTCCGTCAACCAATAAATAAGTTCTTTTTAATTCCTCTACAGTTTTATTCCCTTCAATGAAACCAATTAAGTTTTCTATTGGGGCTTCACCATCATCCAATGTAATAAAATCAACAAATTCAAACACCCTTGTATCTTTTAAAGAACGCAACTCTGTATTGGGGAAACCGCCACCCATGGCTACTTTTACTATTGGAAAATATTGCTTAATATATTGAGCACAACGAAAAGCAGTATATAAGTTACCTGGAAAAGGAACAGATAAACAAACTAGTTTAGGTTGAACAGTTTTTAATCGTTCCTCTAAAATATTCAATAGAATTTCATCAATATAAGTGTATGGCTGACGTAAAGCTGCATACAACTCATCAAAACTATTGGCACTTCTACCTAAACGTTCAGCATAACGACTAAAGCCAAAATGTTCATCCACACATTCTTTAATTAAATCGCTCAAATCTTCTAGATACATGGTGGCCAAATGTTTGGCTTTATCCATTGTACCCATTGTACCAAATGCCCAATGCAAATCATCTAACTGAGCAAAACGAAATGCTTCAGGCAAAAAATTTCTACTGCAAATTAAATGAGCCAATGTGGGTTGCTTGCCTTGCAAAAAAGCCATGGTTGCATCAATGGTGTTGATGTAATCGTTTTTTAAGGCAATGATTCGAGCAGTGTTTTCTTCTTGTCCCTCTCTTTTGGAGAGGGGTTTGGGCGAGGCTTCAACAGCAGCAAAAAGTCTTTCTAATCCTTCTTTACAAAATAACTGTGTGGTTACTTCAATACCTAAATCACTTTGATAAGCTGTAATTCCTTTTGTATTTAAAAAGCCTTTTAAATAAGCCGTTGCAGGGTAGGGCGTATTTAATTGTGTAAAAGGTGGAGTGATTAGGTAAACTGTTGATGACAATAGATTGTATTTAAGCTGCGAAAATAAGAAAACATACCACCACAGAAATTGCATATTCATTATTACAGCATCTTTGTACCATTAACAAGCAAGCCATGATTAAAAAAATTATTTTCCTTCTTTTATTAAGTTATTTAACAAGAAGTTTTGCTCAAAAAGAAATTCCTCTATACGAAGGAGCCGTTTTAAACAGCAAACCTTGTTCTAAAAAAGAAGCTAATCCAGCTCCTGGTAGAGTTGAAGGAACAATTAATCCTTCTTTGTTTGTTTATATTCCTACTGTGCAGGATTCAATGAAAACTGCCGTGATTGTTTGTCCTGGTGGTGGCTATGCTCGTTTAGCTATCAATCACGAAGGGCATGATGTTGCAAAAGAGTTTAATAAAAGAGGTATAACCGCTTTTGTATTGAAGTATAGAAACCCAATTGATAGTGATTGTGTAGTAACTAAAGAAGTAGTAGCTTTTCAAGATGCTCAGCAAGCTATTAAAATTGTTAGAGAAAGAGCTGAAGAGTTTGGTATCAATCCCAACCAATTAGGCATTATGGGTTTTTCAGCTGGTGGACATCTAACATCAACTGTTATTACACATTTTACAACTACAGTTATTGAAAACCCCAATAATATTAGCCTTCGACCAGATTTTGCTGTGCTGGGATATCCTGTAATTAGCTTTCAGGACAGTTTAACACATATGGGTTCGAGAAATAACATGTTAGGTATTAATCCATCGCAAGAAAAGAAAGATTTGTACAGCAACGAGTTACAGGTTACACCTCAAACACCTCCAACTTTTTTAGTACATGCTGCCGATGATAAAGCAGTAAAAGTAGAAAACAGTATTTTGTTTTATATGGCATCGAGGAAAAATAAAGTACCTGTAGAAATGCATTTGTTTCAGGCCGGTAATCATGGATTTGGATTGAACAATAAAGCAGAACCCATTAGTTGGTTCAATAATGTGTTGGTGTGGATGAAAGCCAATAAGTTTATGAAAGGGAATATTCAATAATGCTTCCATCAACCATTCAGGAATTTACTTTTGATAATACAATTGTACAATTGGTTGTACCAAATGATACTGCTGTACAACATTGGTACAAGCAACAAACAACAGAAATTCCTTTTCCATATTGGGCTAAAGTTTGGCCAGCATCTATAGCTTTGGCTGGTTTTATTACACAAAACAAGCACTTCGTTAAGCATAAAACAGTGCTAGAAATAGCAGCAGGGTTGAGCTTGCCATCATTGGTAGCAGCACAATTTGCCAGTACCGTTTCTTGTAGTGATTATGTACTAGAGCCATTTGTTTTTGTTGAGCAATCCATTCAACTTAATCAGCTCAATAATATTTCTTATGCAGTGTTAGACTGGAATCAATTACCAAAAGATATAGTTGCAGATGTGTTACTGCTTAGTGATATTAATTATGAGTCAGCATCATTCGAAAGTTTACTCAAGATGTTGCAACAATTTCTGCAACAATCTACCACTATAATTTTAGCAACACCACAGCGTTTAATGGCAAAGCCTTTTATAGAGCAGTTATTACGCTATTGTATTCAACAAGAAAATGTTATTGTACAAGAAACAGGCGTTTCTATTTTAGTGCTCTCAAATAAAAGTGATTAGAGTTGAATTGCATTTGACCAACTTTTCAAATAAAAAAGAGTTGAAGCTATTTGGCTTCAGCTCTTTTTTATGGTTGTTCAATTCAATTTATAAAACAACAGCATCTACAGCATGTATTACACCATTGGTTGCTTTACTATCTTTCATATGCACTGCAATTTTTCCAACAAATACATCGTCGTTTGTTACATGTACATCCAGTTTTTTACCACTTAATGTGGTTAGTGAATCCCCATCTTTTAAATCTTTAAACTCTACTTTACCATTTACAATATGGTTGTTCAGTAAATCAATTAATTGAACATGATTTTTTGGTTCTAATAAATTTTCTAGTACGCCTTTGTCTAATTTTTCAAATGCAATATCTGATGGAGCAAAAAACGTAAAAGGCCCAGTGCTGCTTAATAGTTGATCTAAATCGCTGGAGTAAACACTTTTTTTCAAGGTTTTCAAATGCTTGTCGGCATTAATTACCTGTGTAATATTTGACATGTAGTTCTTTTATTTGCCAGCATAATTACCAGCAATCTTAGAAAGGTAGTGTTTAAAATTCACCAGTGTTGTTAATTCTATTTTCTACACTCAACTCAAAGAAAAAAATCCGCATCTTTATTGTATGAGAAGAATTGTATTCTATAGTTTTATAGTTTTTGTTGCTGCATCTTGTTCGGCTGGGTACAAAAATTTTATAAGTAACTACAATACAAAAAGTACAAATGGATTGCCAGATTATAGCAAGTTAGATTATTGGGCTGCTCACCCTTGGAAACAAGATCCCAGCGATAGTGTTCCAAAACCATTAAGAAAAGATTTTGTGATGGATAGCACAGTAGATGTTTTTTTTCTTTACCCAACGTCTTATACGGATAAAGAAAAATCTTTAGGTTGGAATGCAACAATAGACGACGCAAACCTGAATGCAAAAACCGATTATAGTAGTATTTTATATCAAGCCAGTATTTTTAATAGTGTTGGAAGAGTTTTTGCACCAAGGTATCGACAAGCAAATTATTTTGCTTACTTACCTATTACAAAAGAAGACACAACCAATGCTATTGCTGCATTTGAATTGGCTTACGCCGATGTTAAAACAGCATTTGAATATTATTTAGCTCATTACAATAATGGCAGACCAATTGTAATTGCAGCACACAGCCAAGGAACCACACATGCAAAACGATTATTGAAAGATTTTTTCGATGGTACTGTTTTACAAAACAAATTGGTGGTTGCTTATTTGGCTGGAATGCCAGTTGAGCACAACTATTTTAAAGCTATACAAGCCTGTATTAATCCAAATACTACAGGTTGTTTTTGCAGTTGGCGAACCTTTAAAAAAGGATATAAACCCAATTATGTTATACACGAACCATTTACGGCTGTTGTTACCAATCCTTTAACTTGGGATATCAATCAACCTCAAACTAGCATAACTAGCAATAAAGGAGCTGTTCTACAAAACTTCAATAAAATTGTGCCTAAAGTAACCAATGCTATGATACAAGATGGCGTTTTATGGGCCAACCATCCTCGTTTTTTTGGCAGTTTTTTATTACGCAATAAAAATTACCATATTGCTGATTACAATTTTTATTACCTGAGTATCAGAGAAAATGCAGCCAACAGAGCTCGTATGTTTTGGAAAAAGTAAGTCCTGCCGTTTCCAGCAGGACTAGTTATTAAACACCCCCTAAAACAATATTTACTGTTTTTTAAATGGTATACTTTTTAAAAAAATATCACCATTAAATACGTTTAGTATATAGTTTCCGTTGGTTAAATCAGTTAGGTTTAAATCCAACTGCTGGTTACCTGCCTGTATGTAAGTGGTTACTCTTTTAGCGATCATGCCCTGTACATCTAACACTTTAATGGTTAGTTTACCCATTCTATCAGCAACAACATGTAAATAACTGTTGTTCGTAATCAACGTTGGTTGTAAACTTTGTATGTACATATCGGTGTGTGTTTATAGTGCTGTACAAAATCAACAAAACTGGGAGTCATAGTAAGACACTTGTAGAAATTTAAACGCTGCACCATAAAACAAAAAAACCCTACTGCCAGAGTAGGGTTATCGAAATTATTCTTTAACTATTTATTTTCTACTAATTGCTTTTTCAGCTGCAGCAACAATAAATGGGGTATCTAAACCATATTTTGTCAATAATTCTGTTGGTTTACCACTTTCGCCAAAAGTATCATTCGTGCCAATGTATTCTATTGGGATTGGTAAATTTTTAGCAGCAACCTGTGCAATTGCATCACCTAAACCTCCAATTACATTGTGTTCTTCAACAGTTACAGCACATTTTGTTTTGGCAATAGATTTTAAAACTGCTTCTGTATCTAACGGCTTAATCGTATGAATATTAATTACTTCTACACTAATGCCCTTTTCTTCTAAAATTCTTCCGGCTTCAATTGCTTTCCAAACCATATGACCACAAGCAAAAATGGAAACATCAGTTCCTTCACTCAATTGTTGTGCTTTACCAATTACAAAATCACTACCATCTTCTGCAGTAAAATTTGGCCATTTCGGACGACCGAAACGCAAATAAACAGGCCCTTCGTAATTAGCAATGGCTTTTGTAGCTGCTTTTGTTTGATTAAAATCGCAAGGAACAATTACCGTCATTCCTGGTAACATTTTCATCAATCCTATATCTTCTAAAATTTGGTGGGTTGCACCATCTTCTCCTAATGTTAAACCAGCATGACTAGCACAAATTTTTACATTTTTACCACTATAAGCAACGCTTTGGCGAATTTGATCGTACACACGACCCGTACTAAAGTTGGCAAAAGTGGTAGTATAAGGAATTTTTCCTCCAATGGTCATACCTGCAGCAATACCAATCATATTAGCTTCAGCAATACCCACCTGTACAAAACGCTCAGGAAAGTCTTTAATAAAAGGAGCAATTTTCATAGAACCAGCAAGGTCGGCAGTTAAAACAACCACATTGGGGTTTTCTTTTCCTGCTTCATAAATACCTTCTCCAAAACCACCTCTGGTTTCTTTTTCGTTCAAAACCTTGATATCAGAACATTTCATACATTAAGCTACTTGTTTTTTGGTGCAAGTGGTGCAAAAGTAAAGGAATTTGCACCATGCAGGCAAGCAGTAAGACCATAAATGTGGTAGACTGATTAAAAAAACAAGGTTAATGAGCAAATAGCAGATCTTACTGTTATTAAAGCATCTTTTTTAATGATAGTATAAGTATATTTATTAAAAAGATGGAAGAAAAAAGAATTACTTTAAAAGATGGTATTGCTTGGGTAAGGTGGCTTATCGTTCCCATTGCATTGGGTTTTTTGATGAGTGCTTTTTCTGAGGGTGGGCATACCAGTAGAGATTTGTTTATTGTATTTATTTGTTACCTGCTATTTATACTTATTAAAAAAAGCAGAAAAATACAATACGACAGCGAAAGCCTCTATATCATTCATGGGAAAAAAGAAAAAATAATTCAATTTGCAAACATCATTAGTATAAAAAAATCTAACACTAAAATTAATGGCAAAAGGTTTTGGAAACTTACTTACGACATTGATGATAAAAAACAAACATGCCGTTATTTTGCTGACCTTTTTGATTTAGACGCAAAAAAAATGAATGAAAAAATTAGAAAAATAAACCCAAACGTAATTATTTGGTATCATCCGTATTTTCATTAACCAATTTCGGGGGTAGGCAAGTTGTTTTTTACTGGAATAATTTGAATAATTCCAATGGCATTAAATCCCCTCATTACAAAATAGGTAAGATCAAACTCGAACCATTTTTTTGCAAAATTGGCATCGTCTTTTGCATAATGATGGTTGTTTTGAAATAGTTCTCCCATCATAACAATTCCCCATGGACTTGTGTTTTTACTATGATCGCCATTGTTAAAATTGCTGTATCCGTATTTATGGCCACACCAGTTTACAACAGCTCCTTGTATTGGCCCCATTAAAAAATGAATGGGTAATAACAAATACCACCAATAATTTGGAGCAAACAAAACATAAACAGTTACATAAGCAGCCATAAACAATATTCTAGTAATTGGGTGATGACCAAACTTATCCAGCTTATCCCATACAGGTAAATAGTCTTTTGTAAACTGTGCATCGGGTAAGCGTTTACCTGTTAAAAAGCTACGAAAAATTAAGATGGTACTCCGCATCATTTGATATACATCTTTAAAAAAATGAGGCGAATGTGGATCTTGCTCTGTATCGCTGTAAGCATGGTGCATTCTATGCATAACACCATAAGCCCTGGGTACTAAAAAAGAAGAACCTTGAATAAACCAAGTACTCAGGTAAAAAACACGTTCCCAGTTTTTACTAGTGGTGTACATTTTATGAGAGGCAAAACGGTGTAAAAAAAATGAATGAAAAAACAACGATAAAAACCAATGGAGTAAAAAAAACACAATAATAACAAGCATTGAATGGGGTTGAAATTTTGAATGCTTGTAAGGTAGGCTTTAATAACCAAGAACTGCTTTTTAGTTTGTCATATTACTTTTTTTAAGGCAATTGATTGAACAAGTTTAAACTTTAGCAAATGTTACTATCGATATCATTTGTTTTAAAACAAAAACCCCAAAGCTGTGCTTCGAGGTTTTATTATTTGTAAGTTGGCGTTAAAAATTACACAACGCCAGTAAACTGCTTTAAAAATCGCACATCATTTTGGCTGTATAAACGCAAATCGTTTACCTGATATTTAAGTTGACAAATACGTTCTACGCCCATTCCAAATGCAAAGCCAGTATATTTATTACTATCAATTCCAAAGTTTTCCAACACTTTAGGATGCACCATTCCGCTACCCAAAATTTCTACCCAACCAGTGTGTTTACAAACATTACAGCCTTTGCTTTCACAAATTAAACAGCTGATATCCATTTCGGCACTTGGTTCTGTAAAAGGGAAATAAGAAGGACGGAATCTTACTTTCACATCTTTACCAAACATTTCCTGCACAAAGAAATACAGGGTTTGTTTTAAATCGGCAAAGCTTACATTTTCATCAATATACAAACCTTCTACCTGATGAAAAAAGCAATGGGCTCTTGCACTAATGGTTTCATTTCTATATACACGACCAGGGCAAATTACACGAATGGGTGGTTTTTGTTTTTCCATTACACGTGCCTGTACACTACTTGTGTGTGTACGCAATAACCAAGAAGGGTTCTGATTAATGTAAAACGTGTCTTGCATATCACGTGCAGGATGATCTTCTGGCAAATTCATTGCACCAAAGTTGTGCCAATCATCTTCAATTTCAGGTCCTTCGGCAATAGCAAAACCCAAGCGTTGAAAAATGGAAACAATTTTATTGCGTACCAAACTCAAAGGATGACGTGAACCAACTGGCACAGCATCGCCAGGTAAACTCCAATCAATAGAAGCAGAGCTACTAGCTGTTTGCTGTGAGCTGCTTGCTTGTAATGTTTGATATTTCTCTTCAACAAATAATTTGAATTCGTTGAGTAATTGTCCGGCTTCTTTTTTTTGTTCAGCTGGTACATCTTTCATTAAGCCCATAATGCTTTTAACCAAGCCTTTGGTACCTAAATATTTTATTCGAAAAGCCTCTACAGTTTCGGGTGTATTGGCTTCAAATGCATTAATTTCTTCTTTGTAATTATTTACCTGTTGTAACAACTGTTCCATGCAGCGAAGATAAGGTTTGTGTAAATTATAATCTTTTTGGAATATAGATATTAAACAGTTCCCTATCTGTAGAAACTCATTTAATTTCAAGTAAACATGTTCTTTTAAAACATAAAAAATCTACCTTTTAAACACATAGGGTTAGAGTTAAGGAAAGAAAACAAAGAAAAATAGGCTTGTAAAATCTATGTGCCTAATTACTTATGTGGTTAACTTTTTGTCCAAATCCGTGTTCCATCACTCAATTCATTAAAGCTTGTGCCAGCAATGTGTTTGCTAAATCTTTTAAATGGGTAGGAACATACAATTCAATATCTCCAAAAGCCAAATAGCTGCTGTCTTGCTTATTCAATATTTGTGCTGGAATATTGTTTTCTTCCAACATACCTTGTATAATACTTGCTTCTGCAATGCTCTTGGTGCGATGTAATAAAAACCATTGTTGCATTAAATAAACGGATTATTGTCTTTCTTCAAATACGTTATTGGGTCAATTGTAGGCAATTGTTCACTCTGTTTTTTAAACTGTTGCATTAAATAAGTTATTCCTGTAAGTACAACAATACCAACAAGTGCAGTAGCAGTAAGGCTTACAGTTAAACCCATGTTACTATCTAATACTTCTTGTTTGGGTTTGCCATTAACACTGGTAAGATAAATAGCAGTAACACTTATGCCATTATTCAACAAATGCATGAGTATGCTAAACCAAATGTTTTTACTATAATAAAAAATCAACCCCAACAATAAACCCAAAGCAAACCTTGGCAAAAACCCATAATAGCTAAAATGTATGGCACTAAATATTGCACTGGTAATTACAATAGCAACAATGGGTTGCTTGGTCCAGTTAATTAATATTTGCTGTAAACCCGATCTAAAACATACTTCTTCGAATATTGCTGGAGCAAGTGCAATTACAATCATTACAAAAACATACTCTGCAAAATTGTTCATTCTGGCCATTAGTAAAACCTGGCTGTTGTAGTCTTCCTCCAGTTTTTTAAAGGTGAATTCCCAGTTTTTAGGAATGGGTATTTTACTGTTTATTTCGCCTAAAACACCACTTAATAAGATGGCTAAAAAAGCAATACCAACAACCGCAAATATTTGATTTGAATTGCCAGTTGCATTAAAACCCATGTATGGAATTGGCTTTTTACTAATGATCATTGTTGTAAAAAGAACAGGCAACAAAAACATAACTGCTGCACTAATAATTTGCAACCACCGGGTAATATTGATGTTTTCTGGTTTCATCATTGCCTTAACAATCGCTTCGCCCCATTTTTGCATAGGTACATTTTTTTCCATCAAACTATAGCCTACACCCAATTGAATAAATGCTGCTACAATAAATCCCAACCCAATAAAACCTAATAAAATACCAAACTGACCTAAATAAGAGTAATAGGGTTTAAAGGGTTTGTTTTCTGTAAAAGAAGTTGCTTCTTGCTGTTCGTACATAAAGTAATCTTAAAATAAGACTGTAAATTTGCAACAGTTTAGCATTAAATAAATTTTTCTTTATACAAATGGTTACAATAGGCGATAAAATACAGTTACCCGAGTTTCCTTTACTACTTGCACCCATGGAAGACGTGAGTGATCCTCCTTTCAGGGCTGTTTGTAAAGACAATGGGGCCGATCTAATGTACACTGAATTTATTAGCAGTGAAGGATTGATTCGTGATGCCATTAAAAGCCGTAAAAAGCTGGACATTTTTGATTATGAACGCCCTATTGGTATTCAAATTTTTGGTGGCGATGAAGACAGTTTGGCAATGGCTGCTAAAATTGTGGATGTTACACAACCCGATTTATTAGACATTAACTTTGGTTGCCCTGTAAAAAAAGTAGCTCTTAAAGGTGCTGGTGCTGGTGTGTTGAAGGATATTGATTTGATGGTGCGTTTAACCGATGCTGTTGTAAAATCTACATCGTTGCCTGTTACTGTAAAAACACGTTTAGGTTGGGATGACAATACCAAAAACATTGAAGAAGTTGCTGAACGTTTACAAGATGTAGGCATAAAAGCATTGGCCATACATGGAAGAACAAGAAGCCAAATGTATAAAGGCGAAGCCGATTGGAGTTTGATTGAAAAAGTAAAAAATAATCCTAGAATCAACATCCCCATTTTTGGTAATGGAGATATTGATAGTCCACAAAAAGCCAAGTTGTATAAAGAACGTTATGGTGTAGATGGCATTATGATTGGTAGAGCTGCCATTGGTTATCCTTGGATTTTTAGAGAAATAAAACATTTTGTACAAACAGGAGAAGAACTGGCTGCTCCAACTTTAGAAGAACGTGTAGAAGTTTGTAAAAAGCATTTAATAAAATCTGTTGAATGGAAAGGGCCCAAAGTAGGCATTTTTGAAATGCGTAGGCATTATGCCAATTATTTGCGAGGCTTACCCAACATTAAAGAATTTAGAGGCCGATTGGTAACCTTAATGTTGCAGGAAGAAATTATTGAAGTGTTGGACGAATTGTATAAATATTATCAAGGAATAGAAATAGCAAGGGAACCAATTGAGTTGATTGATTACCATCAAAATTGCCCATTGTAGCACATTTTGTTAATTTTAACATTTTGTGCCTGTAACATGGAACAATAATTGTCGTTAAACAAAAAACATGTTGTATGAGAACAATATTACTCCTTTTTTTTATTGGGTTTATTAGCAGCTTAAATGCACAACAACAATTGGCTCCTGATCAAAACCCCAATTATTTAATCAGTCAGCAAAAGTACACAGGTATTAAAGATTCTTTGCAACGCACAATGAATACTACAGTGCAGCAAACGTACAAAGCCTTCGATTGGTATCAGGCCAAATTAGAACGTAAACAAAGCCGTATAGAAAATAGAAACTTAAGAAGGCTTTATAGCAACGCTTACAACAATAGTTATTACAACAATTACAATGGTTTTAATAACAGATGGAACAATGGTTTTAACAACTGGAACAACAGGCGTTTCTATCCCTCATCAATTGGTTATAGAACTGGCAATTGGTGGTTTTGGTTTTAACTGATAAACCTTATTCTTTTAAATACATTCTTTCTACATCAATCAATTTTACATGAAAAAGTTATTTATTGTTTCTGCAGTTACAATAGCTGCATTTTTATCTTCTTGTGCCAACAGACAAGTAACTCGTATAGACCCAAGTGAAACTCCAGATATTAGTGGTAGCTGGAACAATACTGATAGTCGTTTAACGGCTGAAGAATTAATTAAAGATATTTCAGTTGGTAAATGGCTAAATAACCATATTGGTGAAAAAGGTAAAAAGCCTGTTGTAATTGTAGGTATGGTTACCAATAAAAGTCATGAGCATATAGAAGCCGAAACTTTTATGAAAGATTTGGAAAGAAGTTTTATAACTACCGATAAAATTGGCTTAGTACAAAGTGGTAAAAAACGTGAAGAAATGAGGGCCGAAAAAGCCGATATGCAAAGCAATGCAAGTGCAAGTACTTTAAAAAAGTTTGGTTTAGAAAAAGGTGCTGATTATATTTTACAAGGCAGCATTAATTCTATTGTAGATGCTTATAAGAAGAAGAAAACGGTTACCTATCAAATTAATTTAGAACTTACCAATATTGAAACCAATGAAGTGGTTTGGATAGGTGATAAAAAAATTGCCAAGTACGTTAAAAACTAGTTGAAAACCCTAACGCACAAATGCTGAATAATGTACTAAACGTACAAGAGTGCGACGCCAGTAATGTAACATAGTAGTACAAAAGCTGGATACATAAAAAACCAATACAATGTTTTTGAGCTTTTATACAAAACGAGCATGGATAATGAATGTATTCATGCTTGTTTTATTTTGTTCATGTGCCAGCTATAACCAACGTATGACAGCGTACTATGGTCTGCTTGAAAACAAGCAGTATGCAAAGGCAATGAACACTTTAGACAAAACCAGTTTTATTCAGCGTGACAGAAATAAGTTATTGTATTTTTTTGAGAAAGGAAGATTGTACCATTTAATGCAACAATACGATAGCAGCAACGCGTTTTTGAACAGGGCTGATAATTTTATTGAAACCTCTAAAAGAACTGCTGGAGATATTGCTAAAGCCAACCTGATAAACCCAATGATGCAAACTTATTTGGGTGAGGATATGGAACGCTTTATGATGCATTATTACAAAGGATTAAACTACTTATACATCAATCAGCCCAATGAAGCATTGGTTGAAGCAAGAAGAATTACGTTGGCCGAAAATGCTCAAGGCGATAAATTTAATAGTAAAACCAACCGTTATAGCAAAGATGCTTTTGCATTGAATTTACAAGGCATGTTATACGAAGCCAATGGCGATATAAACAATGCTTTTATTGCTTACAGAAACGCAGCTGACGTATATCTTAGTTCAGGTAATAATTATTATGGTGTTGCTTTACCCAAACAGCTACAACAAGATGTTTTGCGTACTGCACAACAAATGGGCTTTGGTGCTGAGCAGGAACGTTATGAAAAACTGTTTAACGCTACTTTAAAAACAGATAGTGCCAATGGTGGTTATTTAATTTTGTTTGTAGAAAGAGGACTGGCTCCTGTAAAAAGAGAAAAGAATTTTTATGTGTCGCACAACAATAATGGATTAACTGGTTTTTTCTTTACCGATGAATATGGCAATCAAGTGAATCTTCCTTTTGATTATACTTACTACAATTCGATTGATCGAAACGATAGCCGATTGCAAAGTTTTAGAAGTTTTAGGGTGGCTATTCCTTATTATGAAGTACGATACACGAATAACAATGCTGTAAACATTACAGTTAACAATGCAACTTATACAAGTGAGGCAGCACAAGATATTAATACCCTATCGACCAGTATTTTAAAGGAAAGAATGTTGAAAGAAATTGCAGATGCTTTGGCCCGACAAATTGTAAAAAAATTGGCTGAAAAGGCTGCAGAGAAAGGTGCTGAAGAAGTTGCTAAAAACAACAGCAAAGAAAAAGATGAACAAAAGAAAAAAGAGAAAGCTAAAGAAGCTGGTGAACTTGCAGGATTATTGGTTAACTTAATTAATACAGCTACCGAAAAAGCTGATACCCGTAATTGGCAAAGCCTGCCAGCTTATATACAATATGTTCGTATTCCTTTACAAAAAGGAACCAACACCATTACTATTGCAGGCAAAACAAAATCCAGAACAATTACCATTGAAGGCAATGGTGGTGTACAATTTATGAACAGAGCTGTTTGGTAATTATTTGGTTTGGTATTTCCAGTTGCGTTGTTTGCCTTCGGCTATCCATTCAATTGCCTGTTCAATACGTTTGATTTTGGTTGCTTCGGTTTTTGCTTCATCAATCCAAGTTGCATATTCTTTTCTATGGCTTGGTGCAAAAACTTCCCAGATTGCAAATGCTTTTTTGTTTTTTTTGATGGCGGTATTTATATAATCTGGAACTACATATTCAGCTTTGGGTATGGGTAGTTTTACAATTTTTTTCCTGCATCGGTAACCAGCATGGCTTTTTTTATAAGGTCAATCAATACTTTATCAGCTGGTAACTCTTTTAAAGAAGTTATTTTTCCCAAATGCCCCATTGCCGATTCTGATGCTGCATTTTTTATAAGCTTTGATTCGTTCATTAATGCTGCATTGAAAAAACCAAATGCACAGTGTTGCTTAAATGCTGCCATGTGGCACATCATTTTTCCCTTGTAATCAAAGAAAGGCATGCCCCATTTAATTTTCTCCTCAACATCTGAACAAGCTTTATGTACCAATGCTCTGTAATGAACTAAAATTGGTTGTGCAAATGGGGCAGACTTTTGTATATAATTGTCTACTTTTGTTCCAAGTTTAGGCATAACATTAATTTAACCAAAGTTAGCCACAACCCGTTTATTTTTTCGATGCATACTACACCCCCAAAGAAATTGTATAAAAGAGCAACTCTTTTATTTGTGTTTATTGTATTGCTCTGTGTAAACAGAAATACGGTATTTGCACAACGCATTAAAGTAACTGATGCATTGATTAAAATCAAATCAAGCAAAACCGAAAAAGAAAAAATACTTGCTGAACTAGATGCATCTTCATCGTACTTACTTGTTAACGTAGACTCTTCAATATACTTTGCCAGCGATGCTTTACAATATGCCGAAGTACAAAAATCTACTGAATTAAAAGCCGATGCCCTACTTGCTTTGGGTGAAGCATACAGCTATATCAATCAGCAAATTCAAGCAATTGAATATTTATTAGATGCCAGAGATTTATACGAAACAACTAACAATACTATAGGTTTGGGTAATTGTTTTTTTGCATTGGGAGAACTGTATAGTGTAATTAAGCATTACGAACTTTCGAGAAATTATTTTTTTAAAGCAATTGAGCAATTTAAAGATCGAGAAGAATATCTAGGAAATACATATGGAAGCTTAGGCGATAATTACTACTCAGATAATAAATTAGACTCTGCTTTATATTTCACCAATCAAGCACTAGCAATTGGAACAAAGAAAAGTAACGATGCAATTTTAGAATATGTGTATGGCAATTTAGCTGATATTTTAATCGCTCAAAAAAAGTATATAGATGGGGAACAATATCTATTACTTTCAGACAAACTCTCGTATAAGCAAGGCAACGAATATGGTATTGCCTACGGTAAGTTACAATTTGCAAAAATTAAAGGTGGACAAAAAAATTATACTTTGGCATTTGTATATGCCGATTCTTGTATTCGTATGGCAGAAGAGTTGAAAATGGACGATTTAATAATGGAGGCAGAGGAGTTAAAGTATCAATTATACAAAGAAACAGGTAATGAGGAAAAAGCCTTAATAAGCCTTGAGAAATACAGAATAATTGCCGATACATTGCTCAGTTATAAAAAGTTTATTGCACTTAATAACTTATTGGAACGCTATCGTGGCGAAAAGAAGCAACAAGAAGTAGACTTTTTAAAAGCTAAAAACAGTAGAAACAAAATTATTGTAATTGCATTATCGGGCATTATTTTCTTGGTTATGTTACTGGTTTTTTCTTTTTATAAAAGATCGAAAGAAAGAAAAAAAATGTTGTTTCAATTATCTAAACAACATGATTCTATACAAACACAAGCAAAAGATTTACAACAAATAAATCATGTAAAAGACCGAATGTTTTCTATTATAAGCCATGATTTGCGTGGACCAGTTGCTTCACTTAAAGGCTTAATTGATTTTATGAAAAGTGAAAGCCTTTCTGCCGAAGATTCTACAATGATTGTTAAAGAACTAAAACAAAGTGTTGGTGGTGTTGATATGCTTTTAGAAAACTTATTGGTTTGGGCTCAATTACAAATCAGAGGCGATGTAAGTGTTAAAAAAGAAGAACTAAAAATTGAAGACATCGCTCAAGATATTGTATTTATTTCTAGTAATGCTGCGACTCAAAAAGATTTACAAATTTTGCTGGATATAGAAAAAGGGATAAGTGTAAATGCAGATAGAAATCATATTTCATTAATTATTAGAAATCTGGTAAATAACTCTATTAAGTTTACACCCAATGGTGGAACAGTAACCATTGAAGCTAAACATTATAATAACAAAGTAAAAATATGTGTGGAAGACACAGGCGTTGGTATGACCGACAAAGAGATTAATCAACTCTTTAAAATAGAAAAACCATTTTCTCAATTGGGTACCGAAAATGAAAAAGGCAGTGGTTTAGGTTTATTGTTTGTAAAAGAATACACACAAATTTGTGGTGGTGAATTTATCATCACCAGCACCAAAGGAAAAGGCAGCAGATTTTGTGTTATCCTTTAATTAAACAGGCACAATAGTGCTGTATAGTTTTTCTACATCTTCTTTTTTGAAGAGTTGTGTACCTGTATTCATGGTTGCTGCACTACCACAAGCAACGCCAAATGCAATTACTTCTTTTAAAGATTTTTGTTGTTGTAACATATAGGTAATTCCTGCAACCATACTATCGCCAGCACCAACGGTACTTTTCTTATCTACTTTTGGGGCTGCAGCAAAATGCTTTTCATCTTTGGTTACTAGCCATGCACCTTCTGGACCAAGACTAACAGCCATCATTTCGGCATAACCATCAATAATTGCTTGTTGAGCTGCGTCAGGAACTTCATTTTTATCCAACCATTCTATATTCAGCATTTTGCACAATTCACCAATGTTTGGTTTTATTAAAAATGCATGTTTTCCTTTTAAAGCTTCTAGTGCTGGTCCACTGGTATCTACAATACATTTTGCACCAACAGCAGCCGCATTTTTTACAATCAATCCATAAAAATAATCTGGTAATCCTGGTGGCAAACTACCACTTGCAACAACATAGGTTGGAGAAAAGGTTCTAATATGATCTACTAAAGTAATAATGGTTTCTTCAACTACTGCTCTTCCGGGAAAAGTAAAACGAAATTGGTTGTTGGTACTATTTTCTAACATTACCCAATTTTCTCTGGTTTCTACAACAGAGTCAACAGCATGAAAAGGAATACCTTCTTTATCTAATAGAGAACACAACATATTTCCATTGTGCCCACCTGCAGGAAATAATGCAACCGAAGCTGCTCCTAATTTTTTCAATGCTTTGCTAACATTAATACCGCCGCCACCTGGTTCGTTTACTACTTCGGTACAACGTAATTTACTTTCTGGTTTTAGGTTTTCCATGGTAGAGCTTTTGTCTATACATGGATTGAGGGTTATAGTGAGAATCATGTTATATTTATTTTTTGAAACACAGGGCAAAGAAGCAATGAAGGATTTTCTCGTTATGCTTTGTTGCACTGTTATTAATGCTTAATATGGTTTTGAAAAATCAAGAACTACTCTTTTTATTCCTGATTTTAAGAGTTTAACATTGAAGTTAATCAGCAAGCCTACATTTTTTCCTGACAGTTTTAAGTAAGTAAATAATTGAGCTTCGTGTATTGGTAAAATAGATTCTGTAGCTTTTAATTCTACAATTACCTCCTCGTTTACTAATAAATCTATCCTGAAATTCATATCTATTTCTTTACCTCTAAAAACTACAGGCAATGACTTTTGTGTTTCTACAATAAATCCCATTTCATATAAAACCTCCGCTAAACATTTTTCATAAACACTTTCCAATAAACCAGGACCTAATTCATTATGAACAATAATGGCTGCTTCAATTATTTTACTGGTGATTTTATTGACATCCATTTTTACGTTTTTTTGAAACACAGAGCAAAGAAGCACACTAGGTAAAATTCTTCATTGCTTCTTTGCCCTGTGGTTTATTTTCTCAGCTTACTTCCTTTACACTATAAGTAACTACTTTTCTTCATTGCTTCTTTGCTCTGTGGTTAAACTTAATGTGCCTCCAACCAGTTTTCTCCAACACCAACTTCAGCTTCAACAGGTACTTCGTTTGGTAATATCAATGCCTGTTTCATATTGTCTAAAATCAATGGTTTCAACAAGTCAATTTCACTTTCAACAGCATCAAAAATCAATTCATCATGTACTTGTAAAATCATTTTGCTTTGTAAAGTAGATGCTTTTAATGCCGCATGAATTTTAATCATTGCCAGTTTAATCATATCGGCTGCTGTACCCTGTATTGGACTATTAATAGCATTTCGTTCAGCAAAACCACGAACGGTAAAGTTGCTGCTATTAATATCTCTCAGCCAACGTTTTCTTCCCATCAAAGTTTCTACATAACCTGTTTCTCTGGCAAAGTTGATGGTGTCATCCATATACTTTTGAATGCCACTAAACTCACGTTTATAGTTATCAATAATTTCTTTGGCTTCTGTACGGCTAATGCCCAAATTATCGGCTAAACCAAAAGCTCCTTGTCCATAAATAATTCCAAAGTTTACACTCTTGGCTTTGTAACGCATTTCTTTGGTTACCTCAGCTTCATCAATGCCATATACTTTTGCTGCAGTAGCTGTATGAATATCTTTACCTAGACGGAAAGCCTCACACATGTTTGGATCACCACTAATAGCAGCAACAATTCTTAATTCTATTTGAGAATAATCGGCACTTACCAACAATCTTCCTTTTGCTCTTGGTATAAATGCTTTACGAATTTCCTTTCCTCTATCAGTTCTGATAGGAATATTTTGCAGGTTAGGATTATTGCTGCTCAACCTTCCTGTAACTGCAACTGCTTGTGCATACGATGTATGTACACGACCAGTTTTGGGGTTAATCATTTCTGGCAAAGCATCTACATAAGTACTTTTCAGTTTGGTTAATTCTCTAAAAGTCAAAATATCTTCTACAATGGTATGACCTTTTACTGCCAGCTTTTGTAATACATCTTCACCAGTTTGGTACTGACCAGTTTTTGTTTTCTTAGCACTAGAATCTAATTGCAATTTTTCAAACAACACTTCACCCAATTGTTTGGGCGATGCTAAATTGAAACGAACACCAGCTTGCTTATAAACACTTTCTTCGGCTTGCTTGGCATCAATTTCTAAAACTTTGCTGTAATCTTTTAAGAATGTTTCGTCCACTTTCACTCCTTCAAATTCCATATCGGTCAACACTTTCACCAAAGGATTTTCTACTTCGTAAAAAACTTTCTCCACCTCTTTTTCTTTTAGTTGTGGATCTAGTACATGTTTTAATTGCAAAGTAATATCAGCGTCTTCAGCAGCATATTCTTTAATCTTTTCAATCTCCACATCCCTCATGGTACCTTGTCCTTTTCCTTTTTTGCCAATCAACTCTTCAATATGTACAGGTTCATATTGCAAGTATTGAGCACTCAGCAAATCCATGCTACGCTTGCCATCTGGCTCAACTACATAATGTACCAACATGGTATCATAAATGTTTCCTTTCAATTCTATGCCATACCATTTCAGCATGAGCATATCGTATTTAATATTCTGACCAATCCAAGTAATGGTTGAAAGTTCAAACAAAGGTTTAAGCAATTCAAGAAGTTTCAACGTTTCTTCTCTGTTTGCAGGACAAGGAATATAATAGGCTTCGTGTGGTTTAACCGAAAAGCTCAATCCCACCAATTCTGCTTCATTGGCATCAATGCCGGTGGTTTCTGTATCAAAACAAATCTCTGATTCATGAATTATTGAATTGACGAATTGGCTAATTTTTCCTTCACTATCTAACAACTCATATTTATGTTCTACATTGTTGATGTTTTTATCAACTTGATAGCCTTTATCAATTTCATCAGCGGTTGGTAAAATATTCAGGCTGTCTTTCTTCTGACTTTCTAATTTTTTATCTCCCGACTTTTGTGCTACTACATTGCCAAATAAATCAGTTTGTACACCAACTGGAGCTTGCGTAAACACATTAAAATCTTCCCCTAATAAACGTTTACCCAGTGTTTTAAATTCTAACTCAGCAAATACTTCTTTTAATGCTTCTTTGTTCCACTCCTTCACCCTAAAATTTTCTTCATGAAATTCAACTGGCACTTTGGTAATAATAGTAGCCAGTTTTTTACTCATAATGGCATCTTCTTTTCCTGCTCTTACTTTTTCACCCAGTGCCCCTTTTATTTTATCGGCATTTTCTAATACATTTTCTAGTGTGCCATATTCCTTCAATAATTTGGCTGCAGTTTTTTCACCTACACCTTTAATGCCAGGAATATTATCTACAGCATCACCCATCAATCCTAAAATATCAATTACCTGATCTACTCTTTCAATATCCCATTTCTTGCACACTTCTTCAGGGCCCATAATTTCTACATCGCCACCTTGATAGCCAGGTTTATAAATCTTAATGCCATCACGTACTAACTGACCATAATCTTTATCAGGCGTTACCATAAACACTTCATAACCTGCATCATGAGCCTCCCAAGCCAATGTACCAATTACATCATCAGCCTCATAGCCTTCAATACCAATTACTGGAATGTTGAAGCCTTCAATAATTCTTTTGATGTACGGAACAGCAGCCAATAAATCTTCTGGCGTTTCTTGTCGGTTGGCTTTATAATCGGCAAAATCTGTGTGTCGTTCAGTTTTTCCAGCCACATCAAAACACACCGCCACATGTGTTGGTTTTTCTTTATTAATCAATTCTACCAATGTATTGGTAAAACCAAACTGGGCATTGGTGTTCATGCCTGTGCTTGTAATTCTTGGGTTGCGAATTAACGCATAATATGCCCTGAAGATTAATGCAAATGCATCTAGTAAAAATAATTTTTTTTCTTGCATGCGGTAAATGTAGGTAAGACCATTGAAAGGTTAAAGAGTTGGTACAAAACTTCTGCAACAACAATTGTATAGTGGATTACCAATAAAATATTATTGAACGAGTTTTTCTATACTCACTAGTTTTCCTTCCATATTAAACCCTTGAATATTAATGCGTAATTTTTTACTTACATCATTATTAAAAAACGACAGTTGAATGGTTCTATTCTTTTTATCTAATAACACAAAAGGGTTCCAGTATAATGTTGATCTAACATCTTGATTAAATTTCAGTTCGGGCTGTTTATCATAATTTGGAGCATAAAATTCTTTGATATAGGTGTAGCCTGCAATTTTTTTATGTTCTAAAGATTTTCCAGGAACGGGTGTTGCATCCTCTGCTTTTCGAGTATAAACAGCAATGGCTCCAGCTGGTGCACCCATAAAAGGAGGGCGTATAATTTTTACATAAGCCATATCTCTTACACTAATCATTTTTAAAACAGTTGCATCCACGGGCATTTCATCTAAGAAAAACTTTACATCTCCATCCCTCCATCGAACAGAAGTTTCTGAACCTGAATTTTGAATCATCATTCCAGCAACACGTCCTTGCAAATAAGAAAAAATATCTATTGCCCCAAGTGCACCTGTATTATTCATCATGTCAAAAAAATAACCATCGCCTCCTCTAAATAGTCCAGAAGCATATTTAGCTTCAAAAGTTTCGGCAGGTGTTTTGTTTTTTGCTTTTACTGTAACGCCTTCGAGTGTTGTAGTTTGTAATAATTTATCTAAATACAATTGTTTTTCCCACAACTGATTTCTTCTAAATAAACCGTTGGTATCTAGTATTGCAGGGTTTATAAATAAATTTTTTAACTCAGTTTTTTCATTGGCTTTAACAAATGAATTGTCGAAGCTTACTGTAGCAACATTTACGATGTCTTTATTTTTATTGAATTGATAATACAAAGTTGCGGTATCAAAAAAAATCAAATCTTTCAATAAAAACTTTCCGTTTGATTGCAAGGGCAAAGAAAAAAACTGAACGGCTGAATCTTTTGTTTTAAAAATTAAATTCATATCGCCTGCATCTCTTATTAAGCCAGTTCTTACACCTAGCATAGTTGCTTCAATTGATAAAAATGCTGAATCTTTTGGATGTTGAATTGTTGGTAATTTATTCAAAGCAACATCTTGCCAATGAATTTTACGCCAACCATTGGTTAACATTACTAAATCTAGGTTTTGATTGGTACTATCAGCATCGTTTAAAAAATATTGCATGGGCTCATGAACATAGCCTTTAATTTCTGTGGTTAATAACATGGAGCTAATCATATTTTCTGTATTGGATTGTACAGAAACAGCATCGGTAACAGCAACCGATAAATTCGTGGTAATGGTATCAGGAATATTTATTTCGATGGTATTTTTAGCCTTGGGAGAAAAGTTAGGACGAAACAAACGAGCATCGGCAAGCAGCTCAAATTCATCGTTTTTTATAAAGCAAATTCTTTCGGCTAATGGCACCCAGTTTATATCGAATAATGTTACTTGAATAATCCCAGACGGAAGTCCATCTACAGGAATTGCGGCTACTGCTTCATTGTTGTTGTGCAACTTAATATTGCTGCGATACACTACTTGTTTTTTAATAGTAGCAACAACACGTATTAGCTTATAATTTTCTGTAGCATTGGTTTGTCTGGCAATTGCTACATACATTTTTTTATTTTTTTGATCTAGTTTCATTGCAACACCTGCTTCTTGTGCTGTAGGCAGTATTGTTGTATGATTGACTTTAAATTCATCTTTCCATTTTACCATATAGCTTTCTCCCTTTATGGGTATTACATTAAAAATGCCCATGCCATTATGTGCGGTTTCTACAGAATCTATTAAAACATTTTTATTGTTATACAATGCACCTTTAGCATATATAGGTAAGCCTTGTGTTGTAGTTGCTTTAAAAGCAACCCTTGTTTTTAAGTCGTATACCAAATGACCACCTTCGGGCAAAAAAACCATTTCGGTTGCAGGAGCTTGTAAATTGGCGGTTACAGTAGGCGTTTGTAAAATGGGTAATTTTTTATGGTAAAGAAAAGCACTATCGAAATTGAGCATCCACGATGTGTAGGCTTTTATAAATAATTGATTCGATTTGTATGTGGCAGGTATTTTGAACATGCCTTTAGCCGATGATAAAATTATAGGTGCTGTAAAATGTTCAATTAATTTACCTTCTTCATTCATAAAATCGACATAGAAATTTTTACTGATATCGGTAAGTTCAATTCCTTGCATTAAGTACGCCTTAAACCAAACTGTTTCTCCTGGTAAGTACGCAGTTTTATCGAAATGAATAAAAATGCGTTCTTCTTGAAACTTATCGGCATATACATTTAATATAGAGTCGGGCTGTGCTTTAGCCAATATTGAAAATATGCAAAGGAGCAGTATGAAGTAAAGTTTTTGAATCATTAAGTGATGGTTTATGGTACAATAATAAACAACCGAACAATATCAGGCTTATGAAGTGCTGAAACTATAACAGTTTTTATTAGCAACGAAAATTATGCTTTGTTTTAAAATAATATTAAAGATGCTAGTAAAATTCCTATGTGATTGTTGCTTCAAACAATTCTCTTCATTTAATTATTGTTCGTCGAAAAAGTCCTCGTCTATATGCTTTATTTCATAAGTAGTCTTAACTTGAATACCAACATTATATTCATGCATCAGTGAAACTAGCTTTTGTCCATTAATACAGATTATTTTGTGATGTGCTGAACGAGCTTTTTCTAAAGCTTTTTCGTCAAACTCAGAGGTAGTAACAAACACACCTTTATTTGTATCGCCACTCATAGCACCAATAAAATTTCGGATGTCCTTTTCTCTAACTTTTCCTTCGTTAAACCTTTTTGCTTGAATATAAATTTTATCTAACCCAAGTTTATCTTCATTTATAATACCATCTATTCCACCATCACCAGATTTTGAAGTTTCGATAAATTCTCCATAACCCATTTTTTTTAGTAGTCGTAATACAACTTTTTCGAAAAAATATGGGTCAAGGTTTTTTAACTTTTGAAGCAATTCACTTTTGATATCGGTTTCAATTCTATTAAAACCCTCATCAATTAAATCTTGTGGAGAAGCTATTTTTACTTCGTTTTTATTTTCTATAGAATCAGTTTGCTTTTCTTGTTTATAGAAATTAAATAAAGTGCTTTCATTCTCTAAGTCTTTTACAGAGAGATTCGTAGGATGGTTTTTTCCTTTTTCTGTAATCTGAACATGCCCACGTTCAGGAAAAAAAACGTATCCGCCTTTCTTTAAATATGATTTCCCCCATGCTATTCTATTATCAATGAGAAGATCGCCAGACTTGGTCTCTAGTTTAAGCTGTTCTTCTGTTAAATCAGAATAAAATTTTGTTTTTACCTCTTCTATCAACTCTCTTGTCTTAAAAACTTTCCCAATTTTTAGTGTTTCAAGAATTGGGATAAAAGTCTCGTCAAATTTTGGTATTTCCATTTAATTCAATTTGTTTTTAAAAGTTGACTCCATTACTATTAAATATTCGATACTAAAATAATCTATTAGAAACATAAAACACCCTCTTTTAGGATAATCATAATCCCTTTTGCCCATTTATATTCTATGGCTCACTGCCCCAAACTTAAATGTTGTTTATATGAACGAGAAATCAGTATGTGTTTTCTATTTCAATTAGGCAGATTTATCCTATCGTCGAAATGACGTGCAAGCAACATTTATTTTATTTTAAATCGTAATCCTGCGTAAATAATTCGTCCATTAACAGGTCCCCAAATTAATGAGCCATCGAAATAAGGACTGAATGGTTGGGCTGCTGAAATAATTAAACTGTTTTGTGTAAAGTTGGTGAGGTTTTCAGCACCAATATATAAATCCCAAACCTTACCCAACTGTTTGGTGATTTGTGCACTCATTTGTATAAACGCTGGAGCGTATGCTTCCATTTGTTTATCTGCTGGATTGCTACTGGTGTTGGGCAATCTTTTTTCGCTAAACCATTGTGTGGTAAAATCGAATTTAAAATGATTGCTGGTTTCATATGCTAAATTAATAAAAGCTCTATGCTTTGCTACCAAGGGCTTTTGGAGCATGTTGCCACTGTAATTGGTTTGCACATCTAACCAACGATAGGCCAAACGAACATCAAATTTTTTAAAGAGTTCGTAATTAAATTCGGCTTGTGCACTGCTAGAAAATGATTTACCTGTGAGGTTATAAAATAATATTTTTTGTGTATTGGCATCAACATCGGTAACCGTTTGATTAACAAAATTGGTATGATACACATCTACACTAAACGAACCAGCACGTTGCTCATGTTTAAAACTATGTACAAAGTTGAAACCAACATTCCATGCTTTTTCTGGCTCTAAACCATAACCATAATTACTGTTGGGGTTTACAATATTGTATTGTCTTGCACTTACAAATACGCCTTGATTTTCGGCAAAAATATTGGCTGTTCTAAATCCTGAACCAACAGAGAAACGCAGGTTGGTATTTGTAGAAAAATCGTATTTCATATGCAATCGTGGTGTTGCAATAAAACCATACTGGTTGTGGTAATCGCCTCTAATTCCTGCAATTGCTGTAAACTTTTCTAATGCAGAAAATGTATACTCGAAAAATGCACCAGGAACGGTTTCTGTTCTTTTATAATTATTGGTGTTGATGATTTCATTAAAAACATCATTTACAAAACTTACACCTGTTCGAAACTTATGGTTGGTATTGCCAATAATGGATTGGTAAATTAAGTTGCCATACATGCTGCTTTGTTTGCCATCGTACTTGGTAAGGCCATAATACGAATCATTGTTGTAGCTGATGGCACTAACCATTAGCCCAATGCTTTTATATTTTTGTTGCGGAAAAACATAACCCAGTTTTGCATTGGCCCCATATTGTTGCATACGAATACCAACTCCATATTTATTGGTGGTCAATCTATCTGTTGATGGATTGAAATTTACTTCTCCTGCCTGACGTTGGTCGTTTAACGCTTTAATAGCAAACTGAAAAATTATGCCTTTGTTGTCAATATACTTCCAACGATTAATAACATTGATTTGACTACCCAAAGGAATATCTAAAAAGCCATCTTTGTTGTCATCTACTTTAGTTCCCACTCCATTTACATGAGCCAATAAAGCGGTGCTCCAATTGTTGTCAAATTTTTGAGAAAAGTTTACGGTTGTTTCCAATCGGCCCATCGTATTGGCATATATATTTACAAAAAGCTTATCGGTTTTGTCGGGCTTTTTTTTTTCGATATTTATTTGTCCTGCAATACTTTCATATCCATTTACCACAGAACCTGTTCCTTTGGTAACTTGGATGCCTTCAATCCATGGACCAGGAATAAAAGTTAATCCATAGCTACCTGACAGACCTCGTATTTCAGAAATATTTTCGGTAATTAACTGTGTATAATTTCCAGATAAACCCAATAGTTGAATTTGTTTTATACCAGTAACTGCATCAGCATAACTTACATCAACCGATGGGCTTGTTTCAAAACTTTCACTTAAGTTGCAACAGGCTGCTTTGGTTAGTTCTTTCATGCCCATATTTAATGTATTCAATATGCTGATGGAAGCAATATAAGTAGCAGGTATTTTGCTGTTTACAACAACTTCTTTCAGGGTATTGTTAGAAGCGTTTTTCAAAATAACTTTTATATCACTAGGAGAGGTGATGGTTAAAGTATCTGAAGTATAACCCACATAACTAACAGATATGGTAACAGGAATACTGCAAGCCAATTGAAAAACACCCAAACTATCTGTACGACCAGTGTAGTTGCTATTTAAACAACGAACTGTTGCATTTACCAAAGGCAATATTTTTCCTTTCTTGGTTTCTTCGAAAACAATTCCTGTAATAACGCTTGGTGCAGCAGTTTTTGTCGTTGTTGTTTTTATTGTATCTGCGTTTGGTGCAGAATTTTCGGCTTTGAGTTCTCTTTTATAGTAACAACATTTGGGCAAGCTTTTATATGTTGATTCTGTTGTTTTAAATTCTTTTGTATCATGTCCTACATCGGCCAACTTTTGTTTAATTTTTGCGGTGTTGTATTTTATACTATCGTAAGTGACAGTGAGCATATTGGTTGCTATAATCCAGCTTGATTTGTATACACCCATTTTTGTTAAGGTGTTTTCAATTCGGTCTTTGCATTGCTCACAAGTGCCAAATACTCTAAAGGTTTCTGTTTTGTTGTTTTTCTTTTGGGCAAATGAGGTTGCACTAATTGTAATACACAAAACAGCGATAATATATTTTTTCATGAAGAAAAGTATTGATTGAAGTAATTTTTTTACCATGAATAGCAAGAAGAAAAGCTTTGCTTTTTTGTTGCCTCGGAAACACGGAATTACACGGAGACTTTTATTAGAAGTCAAGAAAGTTGTTCAATCAATTATTAAATTCTGAAAACACAAAAGAGAATATTCCTTGAAGGGATATTATTGGGAGGGAGACGTTTGTATAAAGTTGGTTGTTGATAAGCAACAACAGTATTTGAAACTACAAAACCATATTGTGGTAAAACAGCTACTGCAAAAGGAGCAATAATTTCGTAGTTGGTTTGGGAGCTTTGTTTTTGATCGGTCTTGAGTTGTATTCTAACCGTTTTGGTATTGCAACAACTCTTTTTCTTTTTTCCTTTGCAGTTTTGTTCGATCGATTTATCGACGAGTGAAACAGTTTTTAATTTACCACAGCAATAAAAATAATTTACACTAACGCCAAAAGAAGCGATGCTGTAACTTATTAAAATGGCTATGACTAAAAAACGTTTCACAATACAAAAGTAATATTGGTGTATAGGTTGTAGATATGATTTTGAGCAAGTTTCCTATAAATTAACAAATCAATGTTGGGCTTTAAGCTCTATAACAAATCGGAGCAGCGGTCAACGCTTTTCGTTTCAATTTTTTTGTTCGTGCCTCACAAAAAAGATTTCCACTTCAATCGTTCAGCTCATCAGCTGTTCAATAATGTTCTACAGTTGAAGAGCTGCCTTGCTTAGACGAAAAGCTTTTTGTGCTTGCACAAAAACTTGCAGGCGGGCAAGGAACAAATGTTTGGCTTTGTACCAATGTTTATAGCCCCAATGTTTTTTTGTTTTATCTTGTACCGAATTTTAAACCCCAATGAAATTGTTTTGATACTGCTGCGTCATATACCATTTTTGAGAGCCGTTTTTTTACATAGCATTACTGCTTTTGGTGGTCCACAAGGGCATTATGGTATGATGCTGAAAACATTTGTAAATCAACGAAGAGATGTTACAGAAAAAGAGTTGTTGGAGTTGGTTAGTTTTTGCAACATGTTACCAGGTGCCAGTAGTACTCAAACACTTACATTAATTGGTTATAAACGTGGTGGCATTCCGTTGGCTTTGCTTACTTTATTAATTTGGATTTTGCCTGCCTGTACCATTATGGGTGGTTTGTCTTTTTTGTTAGATTATTTCGACGACAAATCGATCGATACAACAATTTTTCAATTTATTCAGCCAATGGCTATTGGTTTTATTGCTTTTTCGGCATTCAGGTTATATAAAATTGCCATTACCAATACCATTACTCGTATTATTTTAGTTGTAGCAGCATTGGCTACATTTTTTGCCTTTAAAACACCTTGGATTTTTCCTATTGTGATGATTTGTGCTGGTATTGCCACCAATTTTAGTGATAAACGAATTCCGCAAAAAGGAGAGGCACCCAAACAAGTGAAATGGGGCAATTTGATTATTTTTCTAGTGCTGTTTGGGGCTACAGGTTATTTGTCAGAAACAGCATCGGTAAATAATTGGCAAAACAGAAAAATTATCAACTTATTCGAAAATAATTATCGTTTTGGTAGCCTTGTTTTTGGTGGGGGAGATGTGTTAATGCCCATGATGTATGAGCAGTATGTTGTACGTCCCACTACTGCTGCTGTACAAGAAAGTAAAAGAGATGTGTTGAAAATGAATAGCGATGATTTTTTAACTGGCTCGGGAATGGTTCGTGCAATTCCTGGTCCAGTTTTTAGCATTGGTGCTTTTACAGGTGGCATGGTTTTACGAAATGAAAAGAGTACAACACAGCATATTTTGGGTTGTATTTTAGGCGGTGCTGCTATTTTTATTCCCAGTGCATTGTTGGTACTTTTCTTTTTTCCTGTTTGGCATAACTTAAAAAAGTATGCCGTTATTTTTCGTTCGTTAGAAGGTATTAATGCTGCTGTTGTGGGAATTATGTTGGGTGCAGTATTTTATTTAGCCAAAGATGTTTTAAACATAGATGCCCAAACGGGTATGGTAGATATTTGGGAAAACATGATTGTAATTAGTGCTACTTTTTTGGTACTCACATTTACAAAAGTTAGAGCTCCTTTTGTGGTGATGGGTTGTTTACTGTTGGGCTGGATGCTATGATATTTTTTCCAATTCCATCCAAGCCATTACCATTTTAATTTCTCCATACGAAATATCGTTGCTCAGTTTTTCTTTTACCGACGTAAGTGTTTCATCATCTTTTTTCTCATTCAATACTTGTTCTATTTGAGTGATTTTTTTTCGATTAACCAATTCATCAATTTTAATTTCACCAATTGCAACAAAATGAGACAGATGCGTTTCGATAGTTGTTGTTGTTAAATTTCTTATTGCTGCAATTTCGGCAATTGATTTTCCTTCTTTATGCAGTTTAAAACTTTCTTGTTTGGTATCAACTTTTGGTGTAGTCGATTTTTCTTTGCGTTCTCGTTTAGGTACTTTTTCATCAACCTTTGAAGTCAAATCATGCTCGTTACAATAACGAATAATAATGTCTAAAAACTGCAAGCCATATTTTTCTGCTTTGGCATCACCAAAGCCACTAATCTTTTTTAAATCAGTTAATGTTTGTGGCAGGTAACGAACCATTTCATCTAATGTACTGCCTGAAGCCACCATATAAATTGCTGCATTGGTTCTATCACAAATACTATCTCTTAATTTTTTGAGTTGGTGGTATAAATCGGGGTGAGGCGAAACAATTTTTTCAGAAGAAGAGCCTTTAGCATGTGCATTCACTGAAAAAAAAGGTAGTTGAAAATTGTTTTTATACTGGTGAAAAACATCAACAGAAAAACCATTTACACAACTATGTATTAAGTGTTGTTGTAAGGCTAATGTTTCGAATAATTCTCTGATATCTTCATTATAAGCAAATGAATATTGCTTACTATCGGTTATAGCTGGTGATTTTTTGAGTTGATCGATTAATTGGTAGATTTCATTATAAAAATAGTGTGCTGCTTTTTGTATCCTTTCTTGCAAAGCAGTATTTTTTTCGGGCAATTCCTGTTGCATTAAGAGTTGCGTCAGCTGAGGCTCAAACTTTTTATTTACTTCTTGCAGGTTGAGTAATTTACTTTCAACAGCTGTTACAAAAGTCAAGGCTTCTTCATTAAAAGCATCTTTGTTTTCATCAATTACTCTTAACAGTTTATTGCTTTGTTTTACAGCATTGCTACAATTGAATAAATTTTGCAATAATTTAGATTGATAATAATGCTTTTCGTTTTGTAAAGCATGAGGCAATTGTGCAGCATGTTGGTTATTGCTGAAGTTTAAAATTCGTTCATCGCTGTATAAGCTGCTTGCGGTAATTCTGCTTAATAAAACTACACCTTCTAACGAGGTACAACGGCTTAAAGCAACATATACTTGACCTGGGGCAAATGCTCTGCCAGCATCAATTACTGCTTTTTCGAAAGTTAATCCTTGACTTTTATGAATCGTAATTGCCCATGCCAATCGTAATGGATATTGTGTAAAAGAACCAATTACTTCTTCCTCTACTTTTTGTGATTGTTTATTGAGGGTGTAACGAATATTTTCCCATACATATTTCTTCACTTCTATTGCTTCTGGTTCGCCTTTACATTGAATAAAAATTTTATCGGATTCTATCTTTTCAATCACCCCAATTTTGCCATTAAAATAACGTTTGGCTTTATCCAAATCGTTTTTCATAAACATTACCTGAGCACCAACTTTTAGCTTTAGCACTTCTTCGGCAGGATAACTTTTTTCTGAAAATTCCTGTTTTACTTCTGCATTAAAAAAATGAAAAGCAGCATGTAGTTTTTCGATTTCTTCACTATTAATTGCATCAGCCTTTGCATTGTGTGTGGTAAGTGTTATATAGCCTTCGGCCTCATTGGGTTGAAAATTAGGATTGTAATGTTCATGCAATAATTCGTAGGCATCTTCATCTAATTCATTATTTCTTACCTGATTCAGCACATTTATAAAACGTTGATCACTTTGGCGGTAAATTTTATTCAATTCTATATAGGCTGGTGGCTGAACTTCTACCACTTTACTACTAAAAAAATAAGGGCTGTTATAATATTGAGACAAAATTTTCCATTCTTCTTCTTTGGCAACGGGTGGTAACTGAAACATGTCTCCAATAAACAAAACCTGCACACCACCAAATGGTTCACTATGGCGGTTTCTAAAATGTTTTAGTACTGCATCAATTGCATCAACCACATCGGCACGAACCATACTTATTTCATCGATAATTAAGAGTTCGAGTTGTTGAAATATTTTTCTTCTTTCACCATTAATTTTTATTCGGCTTAATAAATGGTGTTTATCAACTGCATTAATACTATTAAAATTATTGGCTGAACCTTCGGGTATATAAGGACCAAAAGGCAACTGAAAAAACGAATGAATGGTAACACCTCCTGCATTAATAGCAGCTACACCTGTGGGTGCAACAACAGCCATTTGTTTTACACTGTGCTGACGAATATGTTTTAAAAAAGTTGTTTTACCAGTACCAGCTTTACCTGTAAGAAAAACAGAACGATTGGTGTAGTTGATAAAATCGGTTGCTAGCTGAAAATTTATATTTGAAGTATCGGTTGCCATGAAAGATAAAATTACCACATAGGCATTTAAGGCACATAGTTTTTATTTCTATTGTCAATATATTTTAGTAAAAACTTTCTACGTGTCTACGATTATATGTGTTTAAAATAGAAAAGGATGCAACTTCAATTCATTTTCATGAACATCCATTGCATCCGTGAGTTAATACAACATAGCCATTTAGGGCACAGAGTTGAAATACGAAATGATTTTTTATTTTTTCTTTGTTCCTATATTCCTATGTGGTAAATAATTATGCTTTGGTTTTTTCGCCCAACATCAACAACTCATTCACCTGTATTTCAGTTATGTATTTTTTGTTACCGTCTTTATCGTTATAACTACGGTTAATTAATTTTCCTTCTAAAGCAACTTCGGTGCCTTTATGCAAAAATTTTTCTGCAATTTCTGCAACTTTACCCCAGGCTATTAAATTATGCCATTGCGTTTCTACTACTTTTTCTCCTTTTGAGTTTCTATAGGTTTCGTTGGTGGCTACACTGAATTTAGCCATTTTTTTACCGCCATCTAAGGTTTTAACTTCTGGATTATTACCTAAGTTGCCAATTAACTGAACTTTGTTTTTTAATGCGTACATGATTTTTAGATTTGTGTTCCTACGTTTTCAGAACGGTTTTTAATTTATTTCAATCAAACATTTTATGGTGACGTCTTACCAGTTATTGTTTGACAGGGCAAAGATGCTATTGCCAAAAACCGTTAGTCGGAGTTTATCCGTTTACTCTCGATGATATCCGTATATATCCGATTAAATACGGATAAATGCATTATATTTATTCTATAAATGAGCTGATAAGTAGATATTTAACCATTGATTTTCTTATAATTTTTACTTCAATTAATTTTTATGGAAACAGAAAAAAAACAATGTTTATCGTGTGGTAAAACAATAAAAGGAAGGGTTGATAAGAAATTTTGCGATGATTATTGCCGTAGCAACTACAATAATTTGCAAAAAGCAAAAGATAAAACCAGCGATTATGTTAAAAACATAAACAACAGCCTAATAAAAAACAGAAAAATATTAGAATCCGTTTTACCCGAAACAGAAGAAATGGCAAAAACCACACACGACAAGTTGGTTCAAAAAGGTTTTGTGTTTAAGTATCATACACACACCTATAAAAACAAAAAAGAACAAACCTATTTTTTCTGTTATGAATTTGGCTATTTGCCATTAGGAGAAAATTGGTATTTGATAGTGAGAAGAAAAGAGGAATAAAAAAAGAGGTTGTACAAACAACCTCTCTAAAATTTATCTTTCTCCTAGCCATTTCATCAAATCGTTTTTAGCAGAGTCGTAAAAAAGTAAATCTGCTAGCGTAAAATAACTGCCTTTTTCTGTACAATTATTATAGGCTTCCTTTAGAAATTGTAATTTTTTATCGTCATAAAAAAACAGCTTTGCCAGTTCTTTTATTTGATTTACAGTAAACCAATTATTTTTCATAATTGCTTTTGCTGCAACCAGTTTATCGCCATCGCTAAATGCTCTATTAATTGCAGTTTTAATTTCCTTAAACTGTGCTTCTGTTACAGGCTGTTGTGCACCATAACCACCATTATTACCCGTTCCTCCAATTGGACCAGAACCATAGCCGTCGTTCCACTCGTCGTCACTTAAAAAACCTTCATCCCAAACAACTTTTCCAAAACGTAAAACAGTTACTTCAATGTGTTTTCCTGCTGTAAGATTTACAGTATTATTAAAGACTTCTACATATTCATAATTTCGAGTTTGCTTTTTTTGCCATTGATAAATAGACAAAGTATAGGTACCGGGCTGCATATTTTCAAAAGTTACAGCCCTATCTTTTAAGCTAATTCTTTTTCCATTCAATTTAATTTTTAAATTACTTGAGCCTGTTGTACTAATTGTTAAGTCGGCATTTCGTTGTGCAAACGATAAGTGAGCAAATAATAAAGTCAATGCAAGTAGTATTGTTCTTTTCATACAATCATTTTTAAAGGTTACTAAAAGTATGTTCAAATTATAGTAATTCAAATACTGTGCAATAATATTTTACTACCGGTTAACCCAATAATTTTTGAATTTATTAACGAAGATGTTTAAATGAAATAAGAAGATGATTATTAAAACGATAGAAGAGAAAAATCAAGGCAGGAGAAAAACGGTTAATAATAACCGTTTTTCTCTTGTACTAAACCCCCCACAGGAAAGCACAATTTATTGAGAAAGTAACTGCCTTGTTTTATTTTGAAGTGTTTACTTGTATTTAAAAGAACAATACAAAATACCGTAGATAATTTGACATAATTGTTACCGTTTACTCAATTTTTGGCACATATTTAAGCTAGCTGTTCAAGTATTTTTAATACATCGGCTTTTTTACGTCGGCTTATTTCAAAGCTAACACCTGTTTGCATTTCAATTATACATGGGAAATCTTTTGAGTAGGATTTAATGCATTTTGCATTAATAATTACGCTTCTGCTAATTCGTATAAAAGCAGGCAGATACTCCAAGTAAACTTCAAACTCTTTTAATAATCTAGGCGTAATAAACTTTTCGTTTTTACAAGTAATTAATTCAGAATAATTATCAGAAGCCTGAATATGACTAACGCTATTAATTTCGATAAAAACAACTTTATCGGTTATGTGTATAGCAATTTTTTTATCGTAACTAATATCTCCAACTGCGGGTAATAGATGTTTAATATGTTCTGCACTATTTTTCTTTTCGTTGATCCGTTTAACTGCTTTTGTTACTGCCAATTTAAGTTCTTCGATATCTACAGGTTTTAAAAGATAATCTAGTGCATTAAAACGAAAAGCATGAACAGCATATTTATCGAAGCCAGTAACAAATATTGTTTCAAAATCAATTTCATTGGTTTGACGAAGTAAATCGAAGCCGTTTTGCTCGGGCATTTGAACATCTAAAAACAAAATATCAATTTTGCTTGCCTGCAAAATAGTTAGAGCCTCTGCTACACTACAGGCTTCCTTTAAAACAATCGGGGTCGATAAAACTTCTGGCAGCAGCTTAGTTAAAATTCCTCTTCCTGCTGCTTCATCATCTACTATTAATATTTTAACGATGTCGTTATTCTTTTTCATCGGCTACTGAAATTTTTAATTTAACTAACGTACCTAACGGTGTTCCATTTTCTTCTAAATCTATAATATCTAACTCTGCTAAACAGTTTTTATTTATTGCTTTATAAGCATTTAATCTTTCTTTTATTAAGTTAATCCCTTTTGATTTATAAATTGACGAAGCTGATTTTTTTATTTCTGTAGCTTTCCTGCCCACACCATTATCTTGAATTTCAATAGTCAACACATTTTTCAGGTTGGAAAAAATTCTGAGAATAATTTCTCCTTTCTTTTCTCCTTTATAAGATAAAATACCATGCCATATAGCATTTTCAATAAAAGGCTGAATGATTAAACTGGGTATAGAATATACCAATGTTTCGGGTTGAATTTCTTTTTTAAAAGTAAATGAATGCTGAACCCTTAACTGGTTAAGCTCTACAAATAAATCGATTAAAGTAATTTCTTCTTCTATCGTTGCATAAACAGAATCAGATTGGTTTAAAATAGATCGAATTAATCGTGAGAACTTACCTAAAGAATTGTAAGCTTCTGTTTTGTCTTTTTCTAAAATTAAATTTTGAATTACATTAATGCTGTTGAATACAAAATGTGGATTCATTTGTGCCTTTAATGCCGTAAACCTATACTCAGCAATTGTTTTGTTTATTTCATTCTTTTCGGCTTCTTGTTTTTTAACCTTCTTAATTCGCCATTGAATAAATAGTAAAACAACAAATGCACCTAAACAAAACAAAAAGAGTAATCCCCACCAGGTTTGCCAAAATGCAGGTTTTATTGTAAATGAAAGTTCGGCTGGGGTTTGATCTTCAGTATCATTGTCGTAAAAAGCCTTCGCAATAAATTTATAATTGCCTGGTGGTAAATTATTATAGGTTATAATATTGCTTGAGGCTAATTTAAAGTTTTCGTCAAACCCTTCTAGTTTGTATTTAAAAAAGAAACCTTTCTGCGTAATTTTTTTATAGGTTAATGCATCTACTTGAAAAGTTACGTTGTTTTGTTTATAAGAAAAACTTTTGTTTTTCTCAATTCTAACTAAGCTGTCATTTATATTAACAGCACTAATTATAGTATTCGGGGGTTGATGATGCTTTAAAGACTCAATATTTTTAAACATACATAAGCCATTGCTTGTGCTTACATAATAATTATTGTCGAAAAAGACTATATCGAAAATATCATTAGAAAGTAACCCGTTTACAGCATCAAAATAATCGACTTTTTTAATTTTAAATGAGGTATCAGAAAAAGTTAACAAAACCAACCCCTTGTTAGTACAAATAAAGTAAACAAAAGAATCAACCTGCAAAATATTTTTATAACTAATATCTTTATTCTTTAGCACAATTTTACTTTTGTACTTTAAGTTTTCTCCCAAAATATTTAAAGTATCACCAATTCCCATCAACCAAAAATTGTTGTACATATCACAATAAATTTTTCTTATTGAAAATTTATTTGATTCTAAAACAGGATTAATTTTTCTTGATGCTTCTTTTGTAATTGTAAATAGCCCATTTTTATTACAAAAAAGAATTTTTTTCGACTTTAATATTACTGCATGCTTTATTTTTTGATACTGATTAAACAACTCAATATAGTTTATTTTATTAGTTCTAATTTCATAAAGAAAGACATTATTAAACATAAATAGACTTTCATTCTTTATTTTTAAGAATCCGAAACCTCCTAACTTTTTATTAGAGAGAATCGATAAACTAGTTACTTTCTTCAATCTATAATCGATTTTATAAATTCCTAAAGATGTGCTTACATAATATTCGTTTTTAAAAAAAGCTACATCAGTAATTTGTGGTTTTTTTTCTTCACCTAATTGATGAAAAATAATAGTATCTCCTCCAATTATTACTAAAGGATTTGTCTCGCCGTTAAGCCACAACTTGTCATTCACTACTTTACAAAAATTTATTTTTTCATTAGAATTATATTTCGTTTTAAGAATAGAAATATTAAGATTAGAAGAGTAATAGATGCCCTTTTCTAGCGATGTAACCCATATTGATTTTCCATCATCTTCGAAAATATTATTAACACTTAAACCTTCCAAAAATCGAGTTGGATTGATTCCAAATTGGCCTTTCTTATAAAAAAATAATCCTTCTTTTTTGCAACCAACCCACAGATTTCCTTCACTATCACCATAAACACCTTGAATCTGTGAAGGGAGTGTTATGGTATTTATAAGTTTATTTTTTTTACTTAGTATTATGACTTTATTAAGAATACTTAAGATATAAAAACTGTCGCTTATTGTTGAAGTAAAGGTTTCTGTGAAGAATGAAGAAGTTGGCTTAATTGGTAACAACAAAGAATCTTTTTCATCTACATGTAAATGAATAGGTAAATTATTTTTTAGGTAGCGTCGAGCGTTATAGAATAAGTTAGCTGTGTAAAAAACACTTCTATTCTTAATTATTTTAAAATCTTTGGGGGCTTTCGAAGCATCAATTTCTTTAGAGTAATATTTACCTCCGTTTTCAATTATTTCAACACTTTGATGGTGGAATGAAACTAAAAGGCTCTTGTTTATCTGATTATATTTAATTTTATAAATAACGTCTCCTACAATTCTTGTATCACTATAAAAATCTATTCCACTTAACACAATTACTTTATCATCCATTATATATCCAATATAGCTGTCTCCCGTTGCAAACCAAATTCTTCCCAAACTGTCAACATCTAATGCATAAATATTATTTCCTGGCATTCCTTTAGACTTATCAAAAAGCTCAAAGCCCTTCGAATTATATTTTGCCAAGCCAACCTCTGTAGAAACCCATATATATCCTTTTTTATCTTGTGCAATTCTGTAGCATTCGTTAGAGGGCAATCCCATATCGGCATTGATATTGGTAAAATTTAAGTTTTGCGAAAACATATTGTTTTCGCAAAAAATACTAGTCAATAAAACAATTAAAAAAGCCCTCATGTAGTTAAAAATAAAATATAATCGTAAACAAACACATGCAACTATTAAAAATATTAATAAAAACATGGTTTTACTTTTAAGGCTCATAAGCAAATGGTACATTTGCCGTTATGAATAAACCTGTTATTTGTATTGGTGCAGCCCTAGTAGATGAATTGTATGCAGCCAATCATCCCATGCTTATGGCCACCACCAACGATGCAACAGTACATAGAAGTGCAGGTGGCGTTGCCCGAAATATTGCTCACCAATTAGCACTACTGGGTGTGCCAATTCAGTTAATCAGTGTGTTTGGAAACGATGGAGAAGGCGATTGGTTAAAAACCATTTGTGGTTATGTAAATATTCAGTTAGATGCTGCAATAACCAATAATTCATTAACAGGTAAATACACAGGTATTTTAAATTACGACCGTTCTTTATTTACAGCATTACTAACCAATACATCGTTAGAAAGTATTACACCACAACACTTACAACAACACGAAACACTGCTTGCATCAGCATTTACGATCATTGCCGATGCCAATATTAATACAGATACAGTTGCTTGGTTGGCACAGTTTTGCCAAAGAAAAAATATTCCTTTTATTATAGAACCTGTTTCGGTACCTCCTGCTCAAAAGTTTGCAAAAATGAATTTGCAAGGTGTAAACATGGTTACACCCAACGAGGATGAGTTACCAGCAATGTGTAGCAATGGCGGAAAAACCATTGAAGAAAATGCTCAGGAAATTTTAAGTCGCGGTGTAGAAAAAATTTGGCTACATCGTGGTAAAAAAGGTTCTATGTTATTTACAAAAGACAATACTTATAGTTTGGCAGCCCCAGAAGTTGCAGATATTCGTGATGTTACAGGTGCTGGCGATGGAAGTTTAAGCGGTTGGGTATTGGCTAAATATTTGGGGTTAGACGATGAGGATAGCCTTAAAGTAGCACACACGCTAAGTGCCGAAATTTTACAAGTAAATGGTGCCATTGCAACTCATTTAAACCAAGATAAATTATTGGCATTGGTAAGCAAGTATTATGAAACCAGAAGTTTTTTGTAACCAGCTGTAGAACATTAATGTTACACCTGTTGCGTCACACCCTTGTACTGCATCTTTTCAACCAACAGAAAATTATTTTTTTTAAGTATTAGAAAATAAACATGAACCAATTTCTTAAAATATCCAATGAGGTTAGTAATGCTTTAAGCAACAACCAACCTGTTGTTGCATTAGAAAGTACCATCATTTCTCATGGTATGCCTTACCCTAAAAATGTAGCAACTGCATTGGCTGTAGAACAAGTGGTAAGAGACAATGGAGCTACACCTGCAACAATTGCAATCATCAATGGTAAATGTTGTATTGGTTTAACGGCTGATGAAATTGAAACTTTTGGCAAGGAAAAAAATGTATGGAAAGTGAGTTTAAGAGATATGCCTTACGTAATCGCTCAAAATTTATATGGAGCAACAACTGTTGCTGCAACCATGCGTATTGCAGCAATGGCTGGCATAAAAATTTTTGTAACAGGTGGTATTGGTGGTGTTCATCGTGGTGCAGAAAACTCGATGGATATTAGTGCCGATCTTACAGAAATGGCACAAACCAATGTGGCTGTGGTAAGTGCTGGTGTAAAATCTATTTTAGATATTGGTTTAACGCTAGAATATTTAGAAACAAAAGGCATTCCTGTTGTAACTATTGGACAAGATGAATTTCCAAGTTTTTATTCCCGTAAAAGTGGCTTTACAACACCACTTCGTTTGGATACACCTCAAGCAATTGCACAAATGCTAAACACCAAATGGGCATTGGGTTTAGAAGGCTCTGTAATGATTGCCAATCCAATTAAAGCTGAAGATGAAGTTCCTCAACATGAAATGGAACAACATATTGTAGAAGCATTGGCAGCAGCCGATATTGCAGGTATTAAAGGCAAAGAAGTAACGCCATTTTTATTACAATATATTGCCCAACACTCCGCTGGAGAAAGTTTAGAAGCCAATATTGCTTTAATAAAACACAATGCAAAAGCTGGAGCAGCCATTGCTGTTGCACTTAACTAAATCCACTAGATTTTTATTTGTTGTAACTCTTCTTTATCGGCATCTAACAACATATAACGGCTAATATTATTAATCAACATTTCATCTAATACATCTACCATATTTTGATAGGTAGCATTATCTGTTGGCTTTATCAACACAACTGTTTCTTTTGCATCACCAAATTTTGCTGCAACTTCATTTTTCTTATCCAATATAATTTTTCGAATCCCATCTTCGCCAAAATTGGTTTGCTGCATGGCCAATGCATTATCTCCATAATAGTAATAAACAACATTATCTGCAGCAGGTAAAATGGTTAATACTTTGCTCTTTGCAATGTTGGTTAGTGGGGTATTCAACTCTTCCTTAGGTAAAAACAATTTCATTGCATTGGGTTTACTTAGGGATGTTGTAAAAATGAAAAACGTAATTAGCAAAAAGCCAAGGTCTACCATTGGCGTTAAATCTACCCTTGTACTCAATTTCTTTTGTTTGCTACCTGCATGTTTATTTGCAGTAGTGGTGGTTTGAATTTCTGCCATAACAGTTGGTTTTTATTTTAGATGCAGCAGAAATATATTTCCATAATAAAACAATACCCTGAATATATAGGGCATAGTTTCTATTTTTTCTTTTTAAGATTAAGGTAATCTAAAAAGTAAATTATTCTAACCGATAAACTATTGTTTTGTGGTGCAGCCAATGTGTTTTTAAAGTTTGAAAAATAACTATCTTGTATATTGTTATCAAAACTTCCAATTGCATTTTTCCATACAACATTTATAAAGCTCCCTAAAGCAAACTGCCAATTATACACCATATCTATATTAAAAAAGTTTGCATTTTGATTTACGTCATTATTAAGAGTAGTCGGAGTTAAACCTCCATCTGATTGTAAATTAAAAAATCGATTATTTTCGACCTTACTCCAATAATGTCTTGCACGTAAGCTTAAGCCCATTTTATTATTAAAATTGTACTTTACATTAAAAACATTTTCAACCGTTACACGATTACGCAAGGCAAAAATGCTTTTACCGTTATCTATGGTTGCAAAACCTAAATTATTATACATAGGCATTAAATAATTACTGATGCTAAGGGTTAGTTTTTTATTGAATCGATATTGATTAGATAAATTGATTTCGAAGTTGTGGGTGTTGTTTCCTTTAGCAACCCTTGCAGCAAAATCAATTCCGGCTGAATACTTTTTAGCACTATTGGTATATATCCAAAAGCCTGTTCCAACATTCATTGGGCGTTTAAAAACCTTTCCTTCTATTCTTGGTTCATAAAAATCATTTTGTTCGGCATTAAAAGATGTTCTTATTCCAACATTCCATAGTTTTTTCAATTGACCATTTATATTGGCATTTAAACCAAAGGTTTGATAATCGCCTTGCTTGTATCTTAATGAGTAATATGCATTGAAATTTAAATAAAGGTTATTGTACCATTTTTTAGGCTTCAGCCATTTGTAACCAGCCCAAATATTATTGTCTATATAATTATTGTTGGTGAAATAACCCATATCGTTTTGGTCGTACTTGTGATTGGCCATATCCTGATTAAAATTGAAATTAAAACGACCACCAAATTTTCCGAAACCAAAATTTTGTATATAGCCGGTTTTTGTTTTTCCTGGTGCTTCATATCCAAATAACTGACTTAATCCTACCTTACCCCAAACGTTCCAATTATTTTTCTTATCGTAAATGTCCCACATTGCTGCAGCCACATTTGCGTCATAGTCACTTCCGCTACGCATTGTATTTGTGTTAATGAACGATATGCTAGAATTGTTTTTTAATGTTTGATCTAAAACAACAATATTATAATTGGTAAGTGGGTTGGTTTGAATTTTTCTTTCGTGTTTTAAGTTGTCTTCAGCTATTGCATACTGGGCATCCTCTACTGCATTAAAAAAACCAATTCCTAAACCATTGCTTGTTCTGCCACTTATTTTGGTTGCGTTAATTAATTTTGCTTCGGTTGGGTTTTTGGTTATTGTTTCATTATTGCCAATTGCATCATTCACATCATAATAATGCAATGGGGTTCCTCCAATTCTGCGGCTATAGAACAAATTTCCTTTGCCAAATAATTCGGTTCCTTCTGTAAAAAAACTTCTGTTTTCATTGTACTGAACCTCAAAAGGTGTAAGGTTTAAAATTTGGTTATCGCTTTGTACCTGACCAAAGTCGGGTATCAGTGTCATATCTAAAGTAAATGCCTGATTAATACCATATTTCACATCCATTCCCCCATTGATAGAAGCGTTCCAGTTTTTTTGATTGGGAGAATTGTAAGGATAGTGATTTACATAAGTTGATAAGTATGGTGAAAATGATAAGCGTATTGGTGGTTTAATATTTTCGATATTGGTCCATTTACCAGATTGTGCAAAGAAAGTTCCACCAACAATTGGGTTTACCGGATTCCACATAAACTGCTTTCCACTTTTGCTTCTTTTTCTAGTAATATTCAATCCCCAATTTTGTATTGGTTTATTGCTAAAACGAATCGCTCCGTATGGAATTTTCATTTCAAAGGTCCAACCACCATTTACAATTTTTGCAGCACTTTCAAATACACTATTCCAACTACCATCTTCTCCATTGCTGGAGTATTTTGCATCAAACTGTTCGCCTAATGGTGTTACATAATAACCAAATCCATTTATCTTATCGTCATAAGTATCAAATAAAACTCCAACAAAATCATTCACACCCACAACATCTCTTCCTACCAATTCTTTAGAAATACTATCAGCAGAAATTTCATGACAAAAACCAGCTATATAAATTGCTGTGTTATCGTATAAAAAATACAGTTCTGTTTTTGTTTTTTCATCTTCTACTTTTCCAAAAGTGGGCCTCCATTCAACAAGGTGCCCCGTTCTTGAAGCTGTTTTCCATGCTTCATCATTAATAGTTCCATCAATAACTATTTTTTGATTGGTTCTTATTGCAGCAAGTTCTCTTTTGGGAGTTGCTTTGTTTTCTTGAGCAATTAAACAGGTAGTTCCCAAAAATAAAACCAACAATAAAACACATAAATATCTCATAAAGCATTTTTAGGTCGATACAAAACTGGTAGTAAAGCGAAAGCCTAACAACTACATAAACATGTTAATCTAATGCGTTTCTCTTCAAGGGTTATGTAACGTATTAAACATTAAAAACGTTACAAATTATTCTGGAAGTAGTGTTTAAGAATTGTTTATTTTAATTGAGTGGTAATTAAAGCCGATGAGTGGTTTGAAATAAAATATCATATAAACAAAAAAGCTCACCCTTGCAGGAGTGAGCTTTTGAAAATAATCGTATAGTATTTACTTAATGCCGTATTTGTACTTATACTTTTCGTACAATTGTTTTTGCTTGTTATCTAAACTCACTTCTCTTCCCTGAATAAAAGCAAGTGTAACATTACTGGTTTTCATGTCTAAAATATCGCCATCACTAATAACAATATTGGCATCTTTTCCTTTTTCTAAAGTACCTGTTTTATCGTCGATGCCTAAAATTTTTGCAGCATTTAAAGTAATGGATTGCAAAGCTTGTTCTTTGGTTAACCCATAAGCAACAGCAGTACCTGCATTAAACATTAAATTACGACCACGTGTATTTTCATCTACATCGCCAATGGCAAATAATACACCCGCTTGTTGCAGTAAGAATGGCGTTTTGTAAGGTTGGTCTACATCGTCATCTTGCGTTACAGGCAGATTGTGCATTTCTCCTAAAATAACAGATACATTGTTTTCTTTTAAATAATCTGTAATCATCCAACTATCTGTTCCACCAATAACCACTGCTTTAAAACCAAACTCTTTTGCAAATTCAATACCCACCTGAATTTCTTTAACTGTTTCAGCATGCACATAAAAGTTTTTTTGAGGTCGCAATCTTTTCTTTATTACAGACCAGTTTACATTGGGGCTAGCATCCATTTCATTAAACAACTCTTTTACTGCTTCGAATTTTAAATTAACATGTTCGGGTTTTTCCTGAGCATAATATGCTTTAGCTTCCATAAAAAATTTACGAACATTATCTATTCTTTCTAATGCTGCTTTTACAGGATCTGACTGACCACCACCAATACCCAACTGTGCTAAGAACGCTGCTCTTCCACCCCTTGCACCAGATAAATTGGGTACACGAAAGTGCATCCCTGCATCTGTTTTATAAGCTGCATCTTCCCAATTCCAAGCATCTAATTGTATAACAGAGGATGAGCCACTAATAATTCCTCCTTGAGGAATTACATTGGCTAATAAAATACCATTGGCCCTTAATGTGCCAATAATTTTGCTATCGGAATTGTAAGCAATTAACGAACGAATATTGCTGTTAATTTCTCCCAATTCTCTTTCATCAACTGTAGAACGAGTGCTTCCAATCTCACTTAAACCTAAATTGGTTTGAGCAGTAATTAATCCGGGATAAATATGTTTGCCTTTACAATCTACCACTTTTGCATCTGCAATATTGGCTGATGTTGGCTTTACGTCAACTATTTTTCCTTTTGAAAAAAGAACCATGCCGTTTTCAATTACTTCGCCATTACCAATATGAACGGTTGCATTAATTAAAGCAATGGTTTGTTGTTGAGCTTTGGCAGGATAAACTGTTTCTTGTGCATTACTCTTTAGTAAAAGTAAACACGTTATTAATGTGAGTATTTGTTTCATAATTATGTTCTTGTTTTATAATTTGTTTAATGTTGAAGGTTTAAAGTTTAAGGTTCTTTTTTGCGAACACCTTTAATCTCTGTTGCTTGCAGATATTCTATGAATTTTTGAATTCTTTTGCTAATGTTCTCAGCTAAAATAAAAAGTTCATCAAATTCATTTTGTTGAATATATACCCTATCTAACATTCTATATAGCTGAGATCTGAATTCTCCACAAGAACCTTTTGCATAACCTAAGAACTGAATAAATTCTGCTCTTGTTCCTCTTTCAAATCCTTCAGCAATGTTATCCATGATAGAACCAGACGAACCTCAATTTGGTTTAATAATCTAAAGTTTTTTTTAAAGCGATCCTCATCAATAATTTTTCCAATTTTATCGCATAGTTTTCTTGCTTCTTTCCATGCTTCTATATCTTCAAACTTTTTGATGGTTGCCATAACCTTAAACTTTAAACATTAAACCTTCAACTGTTTTTAATAATCATCTCTCTCCAACACGCTGTGTTTATGATGATGATCTATTTCACATTCATTGATTTCATCCAATCTTGGTCTGGCTCTCATCATTCCAGCTGCTCCTGCTGGACCTCTTTTTTCTTGTAATAATTTTTGAATGAGCCTTGCTTTTTCTGTTGCTATTTGTTTACGCATTTCAGCATCTTTTTCTCTATCGAAATAGATTGTACCATCTACAATAGTGTATAATGCTTTTGCATAAATACTCAATGGATTATCGCTCCACAAAACCACATCGGCATCTTTACCAACTTTTATGCTTCCTACTCTATCGGCAACATGCAACATTTTTGCAGGATTCAGTGTAGCCATTTTCAAAGCTTCTTCTTCACTAACATTGCCATACTTCACACTTTTTGCAGCTTCCTGATTTAAACGACGAGCCATTTCTGCATCATCGCTATTGATAGCAACAGTAACACCTACTTTTTGCATTATGGCAGGATTGTAAGCAATGGCATCTTGTACTTCCATTTTATAAGCCCACCAATCGCTAAATGTTGAAGCATATGCTCCATGTTCTTTCATTTTATCAGCAACTTTATAGCCTTCTAAAATGTGGGTGAATGTGTTAAGTTTAAAATTAAATTGTTCTGCAACCTTCAACATCATGTTTATTTCACTTTGTATGTAAGAGTGACAGGTTACAAATCTTTTCTTATTTAATATTTCACTTAAGGTTTCTAATTCTAAATCTTTTCTTTTATCGGCTCCCATTTTTTGATAATCTACTGCACGTTGAAAAGCATCTACATAAGTTTGTTCAACACCCATTCGAGAATCTGGGAAACGATTGTTGTTGGTAGATGATGAACGTTTTACATTTTCGCCCAAAGCAAACTTGATAAAGCCATCCCAATTGGCAAACTTCATTTCTTCTGGACCAACACCCCAACGTAATTTTAATAGTTGTGTTTGTCCGCCAATAGGATTACAACTGCCGTGTAAAATATGGGACGACGTAACTCCACCACTCAGTTGTCGATAGATGTTAATGTCTTCTGGATTAATTACATCGGCAACTCTAACTTCAGCAGTTACAGACTGTGTACATTCATTAATACCACCTGTTGCTGCAATATGACTATGTTCATCTATAATGCCAGCAGTTAAATGTTTGCCTGTTCCATCAATAATTTTTGTACCACCTTTTAATCCATTTCCAATAGCAGCAATTTTTCCATTCTTTAATAATACGTCTGTGTTTTCTAATTTACCATTTTTTTCGTTGGTCCAAACAGTAACATTTTTAATTAAAATTTCTTCTTGTTTGGGTGCTTGTTTCCAACCATACCCATTGAAAGGATAAACAACATCTGCAATGGTTGATGGTGTATTTCTTCTTGCTCCAGCAAAACCAGCTCCTCCTTGTCTTTTAGTAGTATCAGCAGTTTCAGCTGGTAATACATTGTTGAAATTCATTTTCCAAGTAAGTACATCTCCATTAGCTAGGTAGCCATTTCCACTCCAGGTTTGTGTACCAATAACACCACTCAAATTGTTTTGGCGTCCCATATCGGCACGATTGGTCCAATTAATTTTTACCAATTTATCGTTAAGGGTTAGTGTAGCATTTATTGCAGTGGTATCTCCAACAGCTTTTAAAGAAAGACTTGGTTTTTCAATATTGCCTTTCAGTGTTGCTTCAAAAGTTTTGGTAATACCTTTTGTGTTCATTACAAAAGTGTACACACCTCTATAATCATTCCAGCCATCTTCTTTCACCACATATTTTTGGCCTTGTACCCAGTTTTGAAAAATGCTTGCAGAATCTTTAAAAATATTATTGTTGGTAATAATAAAGTTGGCCACTTTACCTGCATCTAAACTTCCTACTTTATCATAAGCATTGATAAGTGTTGCAGGAATTTTAGTTAATGCCTCCATGGCGGTTTTTTCACTTAGCCCATTTTGAATGGCTTTTCTTAAGTTGGTTAAGAAATCATTTGTAGACGATAATCCTGCTGCTGTTAATGCAAAATTGATTCCTGCTTTTTCAATCATAGCGGGTTGAGATGGGGCCATTTCCCAATGTTTCATATCGCCAAGAGCCACAATTCTTGCATCATTAGGATCTTCTACATCCATTGGTGCAGGATAATTTAAAGGAAGAATAACCGAAGTTTTGCTTCCTTTCAACTCTTCAATACGTTGGTATAAATCGTTCGTTCCTTTTAAAATAAAATTCACCCCAAATTCTTTGGCAATTTTATCGGCACGAAGTGCATTGTATTTATCGTTACCAATATCAAATATTTGTGGTAAGGATTGATTGTCTAACCAAGATTGCAAGCTGATATTTGTTCCTTCGGTTGCTGGTTTGTTTTTATACCATTGTGCATCTAAATAAGTTTGACGAATTAATGCAATGCAACCCATTAATGAACCTGGGTAATCTTGTGTGCTAGTACCTTTATTGAATGAATAAAATGCTGCAACTTTTTCTTTCAGCATTTCAAAATTTTCTTTTTGATTGCCTAGTGTAACTAAAGTTCCTGTTCCTCTTGCAATACCATCTTGATTACTGGCAACCACTGTTCCAAAACCTGCATTTCTTAACTCTTTGGCTTTGGCTTCATTGATTTGAAAGTTTTGAAAAGCATTTACTTCGGCTTTTATTGCTTGATTCCAACCATAAGCACCTTTGGTATTGCTTACAAATTGTTGTGGACCACCAAAATTTCTGCCACCGCCAGCAGTTTGTGTTGCTATTGGTGCAACACCATAATCGCTGTATAAATCGATAAAAGATGGATAAATAAATTTGCCTTTGCAGTCTACTACTACTGCATCTTTTGGAACGGGTACATTAATACCAACAATTTTTCCTTGTTTAATTAATAATGTGGCATTTTGTAAAGTAGTTTGTGCATCTTTTACAATTGTGGCATTGGTAAATGCAAAAATCCCCAAACGCTCATCGGCTGTACCATTAATTGGAAAAGTTTCTTGTGCTTGCAATAGCAAAACAAGAAACATTGCCGAAAGCAATAATTTCAGTTTTCTCATAAAGTTTATTTTGGTTTTTATTCTGCTATAAAACTAATCAAATAGCGTTATGGTTGTAACCACTCATCAAATTTTCGGTGAAAGTGTAAGGTTTGGGGGAGTTGAACGTTTAGCTTATTGTATTTCACACAAAGAAACAAAGGATACAAAGCTCACAAAGTTGTATTACACCTCAGTGTATCTCTGTCGCTCCTTTACTCTGTGGTAAAAACTCTTTCGAAGCAACAAGTACATACATTTGAACTATGCAAAATGAACTAGCAAAAAGATGGGTGAAAGATTTTGGCGATATGCTGTATCGCTATGCCTTACCAAGAGTTAGCGATAGTGGCATTGCTAAAGATTTGGTTCAGGAAACATTTTTGGCTGCCTGGAGAAATGTTGACAATTATAAAGGGGAAGCCAGTGAAAAAAATTGGTTATTCACAATATTGAAGAATAAAATTATAGATCATTACCGAAAAGCGTCTTCTAGGTTAACAGATAATATTGATATATCTGAAGGAGAAAATAGTTTTGATGAAAATGGTCATTGGACAGCAACAACCAAGCCTAATGATTGGGGCATTGATTACAATACAGCAATTGAACAGAAAGAATTTTACTCAGTTTTAGAAATCTGTAAAAGCAAATTGAAGCAAATTCAAAATGCAGTTTTCAGCATGAAATATTTAGATGGTGTTGATAGTGATGAAATTTGTAAAGAACTAAATATCACATCAGCCAATTACTGGGTTTTGTTGCACCGAGCCAAACTGCAACTACGTGGCTGCTTAGAAAAAAATTGGTTTGTAAAATAAAGAACGAACTATTATGGGACTAATGATAAATTGTAAAGATGCTACTAAAATGATTTCTCAAAAAGAGGAAGGGCGTATTTCATTAAAACAACGTATACAACTAAGTATTCATTTATTTATTTGCAAGGTTTGTGATTTTTTTTACAAACAAAATAAAGTGCTCACCACAAGTGTTCCTTTAATGCAAAAAAAATCTGCTGCTTCTCTTTCTGAAAAAGAAAAACAGCAGATGATTGAAGTGCTGCAAACGGTGGAATAATTTTTATCTCCCCATATACACCATTAATATTTGTACATCACTTGGGTTAACACCACTGATACGTCCTGCCTGACCCAAAGTTCTTGGTCTAATCTTTTTGAACTTTTGTTTTGCCTCTGCAGATATGGCTGAAACTTTTTCATAATCAAATGAATCGGGTATAATTAAATCTTCCATTTCACTCATTCTTACCACCAATTCTTGTTCTTTTTCTATATAACGTTCGTACTTTACTTGTATTTCGGCTTGCTCTAAAGTTTCTGCATCCAAATGTTGTAACTGTTGCTGTAATGCTTGTGAATACTGCATCATGGCGTTTAAAGTAACATTTGGACGAAGTACAATTTTACTGGCTTTTTGCCTTTCGCCTAAAGGAGCAGAATTAATTTGCTCAAAATAAGAATTGATTTCTGAAGGGTCGATTGGTGTTGTATCTAATACTTTTTTAATCGCCGCTACTGAATCTTTTTTATGCAAAACCCTATCCATTCTTTCTTGTGACGCCAATCCAAGACGATAGCTGAGTTCCGTCAACCTTAGATCAGCATTGTCTTGCCTCAGTAAAGTTCTAAACTCTGCTCTGCTCGTAAACATTCTATAAGGTTCTTGGGTTCCTTTGCTAATTAAATCATCTATTAATACACCAATATATGCATCACTTCTTTTTAATATAACTGGTTCTAAATTTCTGGCTTTTTGATGAGCATTAATACCAGCCATTATTCCTTGACATGCAGCTTCTTCATAACCTGTTGTGCCATTAATTTGACCTGCAAAGAATAAATTTGGTATTAGCTTTGTTTCTAATGTGTGTGTAAGTTGTGTTGGTGGGAAATAATCGTATTCAATGGCATAACCAGGACGAAATATTTTACAATTTTCAAAACCTGGAACTGTTCTCAATGCTTTTATTTGAACATCTTCTGGTAAAGAAGTAGAAAATCCGTTTACATAAATTTCTACCGTATTCCAACCTTCGGGTTCTACAAATAATTGATGGCGGTCTCTATCGGCAAAACGATTGATTTTATCTTCAATACTTGGGCAATAACGAGGTCCAACTCCTTCAATTCTACCTTGATACATTGGGCTTCTATCGAAACCAGTTTTTAATATTTCATGTACATCAGTATTCGTATAAGTAATATGGCAGCTTCTTTGTTGTTCTGGTTTTATTCTTTCAACATCTAAAAAAGAAAATCCTACAATTTCATCATCTCCTTTTTGCTCTTCCATTTTTGAATAATCCAAACTTCTGGCATCAACCCTTGGTGGTGTTCCTGTTTTTAAACGATCTGCCTCAAAACCATGTTCTACCAACTGTTCAGTAATTCCTGTTGCTGCTGTTTCAGAAATTCTTCCTCCACCTAATTTCTTCTCTCCTATATGAATAATACCATTTAAAAATGTACCACTGGTAATTACCACCGATTTTGCATATACTTCATGTCCTAAACCAGTTACCACACCACAGGCTTTGCCATTTTTAATGATGAGGCTTTTTACCATATCTTGGTAAAAATCTACATTAGGTGTTTGTTCCAACATTTCTCTCCATGTTGTGGCAAACAACATTCGGTCGTTTTGCGTTCTTGGACTCCACATTGCAGGACCCTTACTTCTATTCAACATCCTGAACTGAATCATACTTTTATCGCTCACAATACCACTGTAACCACCCAGTGCATCAATTTCACGAACAATTTGTCCTTTTGCTATGCCACCCATGGCAGGATTACAACTCATTTGGGCAATGGTTTGCATGTTCATGGTAATTAATAAAACCTTGCTACCCAAATTGGCAGCAGCAGCAGCAGCTTCACAACCAGCATGACCGGCACCTGCAACTATAACATCATATTCTTGAAACATAGGGCAAAGATATATTAAGGCGTACAGATGTGAAAGAATGGAACACAGATGACACGGATTGAACTGATTAGAACTGATTTTTTATTTGGCTTACTGTGTACTTAATTTAAAATGAGGTTTAAAAGAATTAAACTCGAATAGCTGAGATTGAGTAGGCGAATGAAAACGGATTTTGCCAAATTGGAAAAGACTTTATATCTAAATAATTGGAAGTATTGATGAAGTTAAATCTTGTAAATCCATCAAATCAGCCAAATCAACTTCCCGAAAAACTGTTCCTAGGAGGAGCATGTCTGTTTTTTTGTGATTCGTGGAACATGCGATTTGGAATCAAGTCGAAAAAATGTGATTCGTGGAACATTGCTCACCCAACGAACTGCTTCAAATAATAATCCTCCTTCTTCCTCATAATCAAAATATCTTCTTTCCTCTTGTCTTTATAACCACACAAATGCAAAGCACCATGAAAAACAACCCTACACAATTCATCTTTAAATGAAAAGCCTTGTTGTTGAGCATTCTCTTTTATCCTATCTAAACTTACATACACTTCTGATTCTATTGGTTGATTAGAATCTGATAAGTCAAAAGTGATAATATCAGTATAGTAGTCATGGTTTAAACTACTTCTATTAATCTCTAACAAGAAATCGTCTGAACAAAAAACATATCGAATTGAACCCAACTGCTTCTTCTCCTTTTTAAAAATAGTTTCTACAAAGATCTTCAAAGATGTTTTATTGGAAAAATTGAGTTGCCTATCGGCATAACTGAAATGAACCTTTAGCATAGTATTAATTCTTGCTCCAAAATTCGTAACAAAAAGCCGTTAAGCCGAACTATTTTTGTTGAAACAGGAAATAATGAAAAAGCTAAGTGAGTTAGGAATAGGCAAAAAAGCAACCATACACTCTTTTGAAAAAGACGACATCTTTATAAAGCTGATGGAAATGGGTTGTGTTCCTGGTGAACAAATTCGTGTGGATCAAATTGCACCCCTTGGAGATCCTATTTCTGTAAGTGTTGCTGGCTATTCACTAAGCCTTAGATTAAGTGAAGCTCAGGAAATCTTTGTTGAAGAAATCAATTAACTGTTGTCTGTATGAAAATTGGTTTATACTTTGGCTCCTTTAACCCCATTCACGTTGGTCATTTATTGATTGCTTCCCATGTTGTAGATAGTGGATTAGTAGATAAAGTTTGGTTTGTAGTTAGTCCACAAAACCCACTAAAGCATTCTTCTACCTTATTGAACGAATACGATAGACTTCATTTGGTAAATCTTGCAATTGAAGAGGATGATAGGTTTAAGGCAAGTGATGTAGAGTTTAAATTGCCAAAACCATCTTACACCATTGACACACTCATTCATCTAAAAGAGAAATATCCTCAACATACATTTTCTGTGATTCTTGGAGGTGACAGTTATCAGAACTTATCTAAATGGAAGAACTATCAGATATTGTTAAACGATTATCAATTAATCGTTTATAATCGTCCAAATGCTGAGGTTAATAATAATGAGAAATCCAATATCCATATTTTGGATGCTCCACTGTTAGAAATCTCATCAACTGAAATCCGAAAATCTATTCAACAAAAAAGGAGCATAAGATATATGCTCCCTGAAAATGTTCGTATCGAAATTGAAAGAAATGGCTATTACAAATAACTATCGCCTTTGCTTCTTTTAACTTCTGCCACATATTCTTTAATTTCTTGTTCTTTGTCTTTCGAGCAAATCAACAATACATCTTTGGTATCTACAATAATACAATCATCTAATCCCTGAAGTACAACCAGTTTTTCTTTGGGAGCACTCACCATACATTTTGTTGCATCTATTACAATCACATTTTCACCAGCAACAGCATTTCCTAAATAATCTTTCTCTAAGTTCTCATAGGCACTATTCCAAGTTCCCAGATCACTCCAGCCAAAAGAAGATGGAATTACATATACATTATCTGCTTTTTCCATTATTGCAAAATCAATTGAAATATTGGTGCATAAAGGATAAATTCTGTTGATGGCGTTTTTCTCTTCAGCGGTGTTGAAGTTTTCTTTTTCTCCATCAAACAGTTCATACATTTCGGGCTGAAACTGTTCGAATGCTTTTAGCACATTCTTTACCTGCCAAACAAAAATACCAGCATTCCACAAAAAATCTCCACTTGAAATAAATGTTTTAGCCAATTCTAAATTTGGCTTCTCGGTAAATGTTTTTACCTTATAAATATCTTCAGCTACACTCAATGTATCGTGTTGAATATATCCATATCCAGTATTTGGATAAGTTGGGGTAATACCCAGCGTTACAAATGCTTTTAAGTGAGCAACAAAGTCTAAAGCTTTTAAAGCAATGGTTTTAAATGCATTATTATCTAAAATAATATGATCGCTAGGGGCTACGATTAATGAAGCTTCAGGGTCTTTTTGCAAAAGCTTAAAGGAAATGTAAGCAATGCATGGAGCGGTGTTTTTTCTGCTGGGTTCACACAAAATATTTGCTGCATTTATCTCGGGTAATTGCTCTGCAACAATTGCTTCATAATCTTGAGAGGTAACAACAAAAATATTTTCTTTCGGAATAAATTCGGCATAACGCTCAAAAGTCCATTGAATTAATGTTTTGCCAGTATTTAAAATATCCAAAAATTGCTTGGGCATAGAAGTTCTGCTCTTCGGCCAAAATCGGCTTCCAATTCCGCCGGCCATTATAGCTACATAGTGATGTTTGTTCATATTAAAATATTAGGATTGCGAAGTAACGGATTAAAACGTTACATAATTCCTTCTCTAACTAAATCATGTAAATGCAAAACACCCAAATATTGTTGATTTTCTACTACCAATAAATGCGTAATATCATGGGTTTTAAAAACTTCAAAAGCTTCGATTGCCAAAGCATCTGGTGATATAGTCTTTGGGGAGAAACTCGCAATGTCTTTTGCTTTTACTTCAGTTATATTTTCACTTTTTTCAAGCATTCTTCGTAGATCACCATCGGTGATAATACCAAGTAACAAATTATCTTTATTTATAATTGCAGTAACACCTAATCTTTTAGAAGTAATTTCAACAATTACTTCTTTTAACCCTGCTTCTACATAAACTGCAGGCTTCTCGTTTAATTTGTACAAATCATCAACCCTTAAATACATGCGTTTTCCAAGATTTCCACCTGGGTGATATTTTGCAAAATCCTTTCCCGAAAAGCCATTTAACTCCATCAATGCTACGGCCAATGCATCGCCCATAACCATTTGAGCAGTTGTACTACTAGTTGGAGCCAGATTATTTGGACAAGCTTCTTTACTAACTGTTGAATTTAAAACGTAATCGCAATTGGTTGCTAAAAAACTAGCTATATTTCCAACAATTGAAACTATTGGATTTTTGAAATTTCTGATTAACGGAACAAGCACTTTTATTTCTGGACTTTCTCCACTTTTACTAATAATAATCACAACATCGTTTTCTTGTACCATTCCTAAGTCGCCATGTATTGCATCAGCAGCATGCATAAATAATGAGGGCGTTCCTGTAGAATTTAATGTTGCAACAATTTTTTGAGCAACAATTGCACTTTTTCCAATGCCAGATATTACGACTCTACCCTTAGATTGATAAATTAACTGAACCACTTTTTCGAAATCGTCGTTAATGAAATTAACCATATTTAAAATAGATGCAGCCTCTAACCGAATTGTATTAAGTGCTGCCAATTTCGTCTTCGATAGTATCATATATCAAAGGTAAAGTTTAACAAGTATCTGTTGCAATTCAGTTTCTCAAATTGTAACTTCGCTACCCTTTAAAAAATATTGATTAATCTGTACAATAATTAGTATCTTTTATTTTTAATAACCCCAATTGAATGACGGGAAGGAAACTTTTAAAAATGCCTACAAGTATAAAGAAGAAAACTGCTGTTAAAAAAACAGCTACCACAAAAAAACCAATTGCTAAATCTGTAAAGCCTAAAACCATTACTACTAAGTTTGATATTCATGATGGACTTCAACGCTATTTTGGTTTTCAAGATTTTAAAGGAACGCAAGAAGAATCTATAAGAAGCCTAATGAGTGGTAATGATACATTTGTTATTATGCCAACGGGGGGTGGTAAAAGTTTATGTTACCAATTACCTGCGATGATGATGGAAGGTTGCACTATAATTGTTTCTCCATTAATTGCTCTAATGAAAAACCAAGTAGATTTGGTAAGAGGCTATAGTGAACAGGATGACGTTGCACATTTTTTAAACTCTTCATTGAACAAAGGGCAAATTAAAGTAGTAAAAGAAGATTTAGTTTCAGGGAAAACAAAACTTTTATACGTTGCTCCCGAAACACTAACAAAAGAAGAAAACTTAGAATTTTTCAGTGATTTAAAAATATCTTTTTTTGCTGTTGATGAGGCTCACTGTATTAGTGAATGGGGACACGACTTCCGTCCTGAGTATAGAAGGCTTCGAGAAATGATGGATATTATTAACCCAGATATTCCTGTAATTGCATTAACTGCAACCGCAACTCCTAAAGTTCAAAGTGATATTGTAAAAAATCTTGGATTACGTGAACCGAATGTCTTTATTTCCTCGTTTAATCGTACCAATTTATTTTATGAAATTCAACCAAAACTTCAAAAAGAACAAACCATTAAACATATTGTAAAATTTATTACACAGCATAAAAATAAAAGTGGAATTATTTATACATTAAATAGAAAAACCACTGAGGAACTGGCTGCAGTTTTAATGGCAAACAATATTAAAGCTGTTGCTTATCATGCTGGATTAGACCAAAAACTAAGAGCCAACAGACAAGACCAATTTTTAAATGAAGATGTGCAAGTAATTGTTGCAACAATTGCATTTGGAATGGGCATAGACAAGCCAGATATTAGATTTGTAATACATTATAATATTCCTAAATCTATTGAGAATTACTATCAAGAAACTGGAAGAGCTGGAAGAGATGGTTTAGAAGGAATTTGTGTTTTATATTATTCACATAAAGATGTTTCTAAATTGGAACATTTAATGAGAGACAAACCTTTAAGTGAAAGAGAAGTTGGTGCACAATTAATTAACGAAACCGTTGCCTACGCTGAAAGCAGCGTGTGCAGAAGGAAAATATTACTGCATTATTTTGGAGAAAATTGGGAAACACCAAATTGTGGAAGTTGCGATAACTGTAAACATCCTAAAGAGAAAATTGAAACCAAGGATGATGTTGTAAAAGCATTAAAAGTTATAAAAGTATTAGATGAACGTTTTGTTACAGATTATGTGGTGAATGTAATAATGGGTAAGTTAACTCCACAGATTACTATGTTCCGTCATGATGGATCTGCTGTTTTTGGAATTGGCAAAGATAAAGACGCTCATTTTTGGAATAGTTTGTTAAGACAAATGATGTTGGAGAATTTAATTACAAAAGACATTGAAGAGTATGGTTTATTGAAATTTACTGAGCATACCGAGAAGTGGTTAAAAAAACCAACATCATTTAAAATTGTAATGAACAATGTTTTTTCTGACGAGGACAATGATGATGATGAAACTGAAACAGCTACAGAAAATGGTGCTGGTGCCGATGATGTTTTATTTGAAATGCTGAAAGACTTGCGTCAGAAAGAAGCAAAGAAAAAAAGTCTTCCTCCATTTGTAATATTTTTAGAAAACTCATTACAAGATATGAGTACCATTTATCCAACAACATTAGAAGAGTTGGAAAAATGTCAGGGTGTTAGTAAAGGCAAAGCATTAAAGTATGGTAGACCCTTTGTAGAAATGATTGCCAAATATGTAGATGAAAATGACATTGAAAAACCAGATGATTTTGTAATGAAAAGTGTTGCAAATAAAAGCAGCAACAAAATTTTTATCATTCAAAATGTAGATAAAAAAATAAGTTTAGAAACCATTGCCAGAACTAAGGGATTAACGTTGCATGAATTATTAGAAGAAATGGAAACCATTGCTGCCAGTGGAACAAAACTAAATTTAGATTATGCTATAGATGATTGGTTAGATGAAGAAGACCAGGAAGAAATTTTAGAATACTTCAAGGGATGTGAAACTTCTTCTTTAGATGTGGCTATTAAAGAATTGGCTGAATTTGATTACAATTGGGAACAACTAAAAATAATGCG
>CALRLF020000003.1:0-140106 GCA_943368475.1 Allobosea thiooxidans | reverse complement strand
TGGTAGAATCGCCAGCCATAAAAATGGTAATCGTTTTTTTTTGAAACGATACAACCAAAATTGTTGTGAATATTGCTATTATTTTAAGTATAACCTTCATGGTCAATCCTGCTTAATTAAAAATTTTCCATTTGCCGTCGAAAGTCCAGTTTGCATTAATCATTGTAGCTGTTGGACTACCTTGGGCTTTAGCTAAATTATTTTCGAACCAATTAAAATCGCCTCCATCTCTGTGGCAGTTAAAATAATATTGTCTGCTTCCCCACAAAATGATATTTGTTGTTTTAACTTGATAAATTGGTTCGTTTGCCATGGATTTACTAAACCTGCAATCAACCAAATAAAATTGTGCATCTCTATGCCAACGGCCTAGTTTAAAACCCTCATAACCATCGAAATAACAGTTCTTTAAAACTGTTTTAGACGACTCATATTTACTTCCATCATGCCAAATTGCTGCTGGCCCTGTATGACTGTAAAATTTACAATTTTCAGCATACGACCAGCCACGTGGACAATAAAAATCAACTCCACCTTCCATCACACAATCCTTAAAATAAAACAAGCCTGCTTCTACATTCCAAGGGCTAACAGTATCGCCACCATAGGCTTTTAAAATGCAATTAATCACCTGCAACCGAGTTGTTGTAAAAGAACGCAAAGCCATTTGATGACCATCTTTCCTGAGCTTCTTTTCATGCTTAGTAGTATCATTTGCACAGGAAATGGTTACTTCTTTATCATTATCAAAACCATAACTATTAGTAATGGTTAAATTCTTTAAAGTAATGTCATTTCCTTTTAAATTAATGGTTGCTACACCCCAATCGTCGCCATTATTGCAACGAAATTCATCTCTTGCTATTGATTGTAAAAGAACGGTGTTATTTTTATCTTCTCCTTCTAATACAATATTGTGTTTCTCAATAAAAATCTTCTCTTTATAAATTCCTTTCTTAATAAAAATTATCCTTGGTTCAGCAGATGAATCACTTAAACTATTTATTGCCAATTGAATGCTGGTAAAATTTCCTTTACCAGCAGCATCAACAATAATTTTCTGTTGAGCCTGAGCCGAAAAAAAACTCACCAACCATATTAACAATAATCTGAACTTCATTTTTTTTTATGTTACCGGCTTTTGTACTACTATTTAACTTTAGTTGCGTCGCACCCTTCAACGTTTTGTACACTACTCAACTAATACAATTACAAGCCATTTAACTTCTTCCATTTTGGATATTTTTTTTCTAGTAAATCCTTTGGCCAATTGCCATACCATGCATAACCAATTCTACGTTCATGATCTATTTCTTTTACATCATACTTTACTTTACTATCTCTTCCACTAAAAAAAGGACGATTGGTTTCTATTTCATAAAACCTTGCCCAAATAACACTAGCAGAATCGGGCAAAATCACCCTGTCTTTTCCTTTAGGCAATTCAGGTGCATTGATATCTACATATTTGTAGCCACTGATCTTCGATTTTTCGAACCACTCAATTGCACAACCAACTGCATTTTTGATTTCGTTCGATGGTTTTTCTACTTTCATTAAAAACTCAACAATACCCACACTTTCACTACCACTAATAGAAATCAATTCAAACTTTCTTGCACCAGCTGGTTTTAAACTTACTTCATCGTATTGGGCACACCATGCAGTTAATCTTCCTTTTATATTTATCTGTGTTCTTAAAATACACTCAACACCTTTCTTAATGGCTTTATCTACAAATGGAACCAATGAAGTATCGACCACTGCAAACTCATCTTTTCTTTTTACTACATCATACAATACATTCAATGCATTTATCATTGCATTGTCGTTGTAGGTAATTTCATGCCTGTAAGAACTTAAATCAGGATAATACTGTGGCCATCCCCCATTTTTATATTGAGCTTTCAATAAATATCTGATTCCATTTTCAGCTGCTGTTAAGTATTTTTTCACACCATCTTTTTGGTACTGCTTTAGTAAATAACGAATTTCTTTTGTAGTAGCATTATTATCAATGGTTGCATCATTTCTCTTTGATTCATCGGTTATGGTTGCTCTTTCTACTTCAGTATAAATTCTTTTATAATCAATTGCCTTACCATCTAAATGCTTTGGCCAACCACCATATGAACGTTGAAACAACAACATATTTTCGGCTACTAAATCCTGTGCCTGTACATTATTTAAAAGAGCTGCAACAAACAACACCAATATCCATTTCAACTGCTTCATAATCTATTTTTTAATTTGACCAACCAACCATTTTACCAAATCATCTGCTGCTTTAAAATTGTCGAAATCGGCTGGTAATTTTCTTCCATCTGTATATTCATCATATAGCCATGGATCGCCAACTGCAAACACAGTTCCTTTACCCACTTTTGCAACAGCCATTAGAGTATCTCCTTTATCTGTATAAATAGCTTTTGCAGTACCGCTTAATTTGAGCGTAGAAATTTCTTTTAAGTACACTTTCTTAGCAGTTTTAAAAATTGGGTTTCCTTCATTAATCAATAAAGCCCCTTGCTCAAACTTATTGCCTTCAACATGATTGCGACTGTCTTCATTAAAATGAATACCAAATTTCTCACTCAACTTATTGAATTTTTCAAACTCGGCATTGGGTTTATCGTTGTGAAAGATTACCAATATTCCTCCTGCTTTTACCCAGTTATAAACAGCATTTACATCTTTATCTGTAACGTAGTTTGGAGCTGGATTTTCAGTTGCATTATCAGCATCAACAATTACATAAACATTGGCATTTTTTAAATTGTTGGCAGTTGGTGCAGCACTTAATGTTTTATTTTGAACTCCATATCTGTTAAACACATTACCCAACAAAAAGAAACCTCCATTGCTTTTTTCATCCCATTTATAATGCCAGTATTTTTCTGTTCCAGTAATATCTTTTTTCTTTTCTGCATTAAAATAATTATCTAATAAAACAGTTTTCCCTTTTCCTGCGTTTAAGGTTGGCAATAAATCCATTTCATTGGCAGCCAATAAAAATGCACCAACTCCTTTTGCATCATTTACGATTACCTGCTCACTCATGTAATATTCAAAACTTCCATCTCTGTAGGGCTTGCCACCCAATCCACTAACTTTAACAGTGCCATGTAAATTGGTTTGCCCATTTTCATCTTTAATGAATGTTTTAACCAATCCCTCGTAACCTTTTTTAGCAATGGTAATTTTTGCAGCAGGCACATAGCCCAATCTTACTCCTTTGGCAATTGCATAAACAAACTGAGACGATGCAGATGCTTCGAAATAATTTTTTTCTTTGCCGGGACCATCATAATTTAAAACATCTTTCCACAAACCAGTTGTAGCATCTTGTTGTTTTTCTACAGCAACTACTAAACGATTTAAGATATCAATCAATGCTTTTCTTTGCGGCTGATTTTCAGGAAAAGATTCCAATGCATCTACCAAAGCTGTTGCATACCAACCCATTGCCCTTGCCCAAAATAAAGGAGATGTTCCTGTTGTTTTATTGGCCCATTGTTGTGCTTTACTTTCATCCCATGCATGATACAACAAACCTGTTTTCGCATCTCTTGCATGTTTTTCCATCCATATAAACTGATTGGCAATATCATTAAAGGCTGTGTCTTCATGTGCCAACATTGCATACTCAGCATAAAATGGTTGTCCCATGTACAAACCATCTAACCACATTTGATATGGGTAAACTTTCTTATGCCAAAAACCGCCCTCGTTTGTACGTGGGTGATGTTTTAGCTGTTCTCGTAATAACTGAGCTGCTTTCCAGTATTTTTCTTTTTCGGTTACCCTGTACAAGAACAATAACAGTTTGCCATTATTAATGTGATCTATATTAAACTCGTCTTGCTTATATGTTCTTATTGTACCATCATTTTGTACAAAGAAATCCATTTGTTTTTGGATGTAATTAAAATAAGTGGCATCGCCTGTTCTGTACCAAATGCCTTCCATGCCTTTTAAAACAACGCCTAAATCATAACTCCATTTGCTCGAAAGAGAGTCTTTCCAAATTTTCATGGTTGTTTTTGCCAAACGCTCTCCGGGTGTTTGAGCCTGAGCATTTAGCATCAACAATAAACATCCTATCGATATAATTTTTTTCATTTTATTACCAACTTTAGTTCTTTATTCATCCTTATTTGTCTCCCACAGACGATAGCTATCGGCTTATACAACACAACTTTAATCAGCTATTACAAATTATTGAAACACTATATTTTCTTCTTTTGCTCCGAAACCAACATCTAACTTCTTTTTAGCATTAGATGTATCTATGTTTAAAAGTTTAATAGAGCCAGTTCTCTCTCCCTGCACTTGCAATAATAATTCGGCACCTGTATTGTATTTTATTTTATTAAACAAAATGTTACTACTGTTTAATACATATGCAACAGGGTTTGTTTCTTTTGTTACCAATTTTACATTTTTAATATTTACATCATTTGCCTCTTGAATATCTATCCCTTTCTTAGCTTGTAAAACCATATTTTCTAAGTTGATATTCTTTATTTGCATTTCAGGAATACCACGAATAAAAATTGCTTTCTCTGCTCCGTTACAAACCACATTTTTCACAAAAAAATCTTTAAACACAGGTGTTGTTTCATCTACTTTTTTAAACTCAACAACGGGTGGTTCACGTTTTTCATCAGCCATAGGTACTGGATCTTTGGCTGCATAATACATATCAAATAAGATCGCTTCGCCAACAATATCTTTCATATTGATGTTGTTGATATAAATTTTTTCTACCACACCACCACGGCCTCTGGTTGTTTTAAAGCGAAGTCCAATATCTGTTCCTACAAAAGTACAATTACTTACATATAGGTTTTTTGCCCCACCGCTCATTTCACTGCCAATTACAAAACCACCATGGGCATGGTACACTACACAATTTCTGATAATTCCGTTTTCAGTTGGCATGGCTCTTTTTCTACCTTCTGCATCACGACCACTTTTAATACAAATACCATCATCGCCAACATCAAATGTGCTATTCTCTACAATAAAGTTTTTACAACTTTCAATATCGATACCATCACCATTTTGTGCATACCAAGGATTTTTTGCATATACATTTTTCACAGTCAAATTTTCACACATTAATGGATGTAAATTCCATGCTGGTGAATTTTGAAACGTTACACCCTCTAATAAAATATTTTTACATTTAGTGAACACCAACAAATTGGGTCTAAGAAAGTCTTTGTATTCTTCTACATCTTTTTTGTTAACACCAGCAGTAATAACGCCAGGATTTTTTACTTTACTACCTTTAAAAGACTTATCAGTAGGATACCATGTTTTTTTATCTTCACTTAACAGACCACCACTTTCTGTCTTTAATTTCCATTGGTTGGCAGTTAGCTTATCTTTTTTAACCATTCTCCAAGAATCTCCATTTCCATCAACAATACCATTACCTGTAACAGCAATGTTTGTAGCATTTGTAGCCGATAAGGGAGATTGATTTCGATAGGCAGGTAAACCTTCCCAGTTAGTTTCCACCAATTGATACTGGTTAAAATCACTGGTAAACTGAAGCAACGCATCGCTTGAAAGATGAAGGTTTACATTACTCTTTAATTCAACTGGACCAGTTAACCACAAACCTCTTGGAATTAAAACAACGCCACCACCTTTTTTATTGCAGGCAACAATGGCATTATTAATGGCATCTGTATTTAAAGTTATGCCATCGGCTATGGCTCCAAATTTTTCTATGTTGAATGTATCTTTCTTAAATTTAGGCACAACCACTTTCGGTAAGTTTTGTGCATTTACATTAAAATAGCACAATGCCAAGAAGGGCACAAAAATTACACACAGGCAAACTCGTTTCATATTTTATTTTTAAGCTCCAAAACAATTATAAATAACAATTCTACTTACATATTTACTAAGCATAAAACTATTGTAATTCTTTATTTACGCAATCGTTTCCGATAACGTTCACAGTTAAACAACCTAATAAATAAGAAGGCATTTACATAATATTGCAACGAAAATGAAAAACTTAATCTACCTTAAAACATGTAACTTTAAAATTTTAAAGCTTGCATACTAACGACTATGAAATTTGAAGCAGTTACCATTAAAGATATTGCTAAAGCACTAGGACTATCAACATCAACAGTAAGCCGTGCTTTAAGGGACAGTTATGAAATTAGCCCCGAAACAAAAAAAGTTGTTTTAGAGTATGCTAAAGAAATTAACTACCGCCCTAATCCTATTGCATTAAGCTTAAAAGAAAAGCGAAGCCGTTCAATTGGTATTGTAGTAAGTGAAATTGCGAATAGTTTTTTTAGTCAGGCAATTAATGGTATTGAATCTGTTGCACACTCCCGTGGGTATAATGTAATCATAACGCAAACACATGAAAGCTATGAGAAAGAAGTAGATACATTGCAATTCTTAGCTTCACGAAGTATGGATGGTTGTTTACTTTCAGTTTCTACCGAAACAAAAGATTTTTCACACATCACTCATTTACATGACAGAGGTATGCACATTGTTTGTTTTGATCGTGTAGTTGAAGAATTGCAAACACATAAAGTAATCGTCGATAATTTTAAAGGAGCTTACGACGCAACTACACATTTGATAAAAAATGGCTACAAACGTATTGCACATTTATCCAATTCAGAATACCTATCTATTACCAAAGAAAGGCAAGCAGGCTATAAAAAAGCTTTAGAAGATTGCGGTGTAGTATATGATGAAAATTTAGTTAGGCATTGTTTACATGGTGGAATGATTTATGAAGAAGTAGAAGATGCAATGAATAAGCTACTTAAACTTAAACAAAAACCAGATGCCGTATTTGCTTCAGCTGATAAGCTTACTACCAACTGTATGCGTTATTGTAAAACTAAAAAAATTGCAATCCCTAAAACGCTTGCTGTAATTGGTTTTAGTAATTTAGATTTAACCGAATTACTTTCTCCTTCACTATCGGTTGTAAGACAACCAGCATTTGAAATGGGTAGAATTGCAGCTGAACTTTTAATTAAAATGATTGAAGCCAAAAGAGCAACAACCGATTTTGAAATTAAGATGTTACAGCCCGATATTTTTGTAAGAGACAGTAGTATTAGAAACGTAAAATAACATTACCGCATAACACCAATACTTGCTCCTTTCCAATCAGGGAATAATGAACCGCTATTGGTAATATTCAAATGTTTACTGGCAACTTCATTAAACACCGTTCTAAAGTCTGTTGTAACTGCTAAGTCTCTACCATCTTCTAAATTGTCGATAGATAATGGCTTAACAATGCCATGAACTAACCCTCCATTTACATCGTTACCAATAATAAAATTGCAACTACCCCTTCCATGATCAGTTCCATTGGTTCCATTTTGTTTTACAGTTCGGCCAAACTCTGTCATACTCATAATGGTTACATCGTCTTGTTGCTGACCTAAATCTTTCCAAAATGCAGCAATACTATTGCTTAAATCCATTGCGTTTCTTGCAAAAGTACCTTGATCAGTTCCTTGATTAAAATGTGTATCCCATCCCCCATGTTCAGCAAATGCAACTTCTAATCCTACATCCATTTTTATTAGTTGAGCAATTTGCTTTAAGCTGTTACCCAATGCTGTTAAAGGATACTCTGCACCATTGGAGGGTTTGTAATTTTTAACATCTGTTTTTTGCAACATCTTTATTGCATCGAAACTTTCTTTACCTGTTTCTTTTAATAAAGTAGAGGAAGCCTGATCATATAAATCTTCAAAGCTTTTACTTACCATGCTAGCAGCTTTTGGATTGCCTCTCATTTGAATGGTAAACTCCTGTAAATTATTTATTGCCAATGCTGGATTGTCACCATATAAGCTTCTTGGCAAGGATGACGTAACACTAACTGCACGAAAAGGTGTAGCATCATGACCCAAAAGTCCAACTGCTCTATTTAACCAACCACTGGCAGTGCCTTTATTAAAAGGTGTACCACTTTCCATATAATCTTGTGCATCAAAATGGCTTCTCGTACTATTGGGGCTACCAATTCCATGCACAATAGCTAATCTTTTTTCACGAAACAATGGTTCAAAGTTTTTCATTCCAGGATGCAGTCCAAATCGTCCATCTAAGTCAATCAAAGGCTTACCATTACCTGCTTCCATAAAAATGGTTGGCCTTGCAGCTTTTAAAAACTGATCAGTAAATGGCGTAACTGCCATTAAACCATCCATTGCCCCACGTTGAAATACGCATACTAAAATTTTATTTTTTTTATATGCAGCAGTTTTCTTAAAACTTTCTGCAGCTCGGGCAACAAATGTTGGAACACCACCAACTCCAATACCAAACAATGCTAAACCTGCACCTTTTAAAAAAGCTCTTCTTGTATTCATAAAAATATTTTATTTATCGTCTTTGAAATTCGGGTGAACCAATAATTACACCAACCACCTGACTTAGCATACTACTATTGCTAAATGATGTTTGCATAGCTGTAGCATTTCTTAATTCTCCTTTTTTATTAAACTTCGGTTTCACTTCTTTTTCATTTCCAGTTTGCATCATCAAATCATTTCCCTGCATATTCATGTTGTTCGACGCAGTACTTTTTCCAGCTGCATCATTTACTTTATTTATTAAGTTGGGGTCGGATAATAATGGTGTTAATCGTTGAATAGTAGTAGTTAAATTTCGTTCAGGCATCATCAATTTACAATATACTTCTAAAGCCTTCTCGGCACTTTCAGGTTCTTTATGATTATTCAATTCTGCCAAATCAAACTTAATTCCTGGAATTTTTTGTGCTGCCAATGCTAAACCAAAATTCATTCTGTTTAATAAAGAGCCTGTATTAATCCAGTATTGGGCTTTATCAGGAAAACCCGTAGGTGCCTGATAAAAATATTGCTGTTGCCCCATTTTAGTAATCCATGCATTTAGTTGAAAAGGTTGGGTAATATCTGCATCTAAAATTCGAACAGTACTGATCACCAATTCAAAAGGTGATTTTGTTTTTTCTCTTAAAGCAGTTTTACTCCAAAACTCAGGTGCAGTAGCCATTGTAATTAACACTTGCTTTATATCGCCATTTTTATCTATAAATGTTTTAGCCATTTTATCAATCAGACTTTGAGGTGGATTATCGTTTACAAAACGTACAGCTAACTTCTTTGAAATAAACTTTGCTGTTGATTGATGATGAGCCAACATGGTTAATAACTCTACTCCTTCATCGTATCCGCTGCCCCCCTTAAACTTTCTACCCAAAACTGTTTTCTCTTTACTGTCATGTCTGTTAATGGCAAATAAGAAATCACCCTCATGCACAAAGCCTTTTTCTTTCAATTTTTCTGCATCAAATCGTTCAATTACTTTTTTCATATTTCCAACAGCACCATAATCGGAAATTGGATAAATCGTCCAGCCTGTTAAAACTCTTGCAGCTTGGGTTACGTCAGCTTGTGTATATCCACCATCAACACCCAACGTATGCAATTCCATTACTTCACGGGCATAGTTTTCGTTTAATCCTTGTTTGTTTCCCTGTGTTAAATTTTTGTATACTTTTTTACCTCTTTCGGTAATCGTATCTTTTAGAGCATTCTCTAATTTTCGTTTGTAATTGTTTACCTGATTTTCAAAATCTTCATTTACACCTGCACTAGAAGCATTGTCTAAATACAAAAGCATTGCAGGAGATTTAGCTGTTGCTAAAACCAAATTCTCGAACTTACCAAACACATTGGGTCTTATCACATCTCTTTCATACACAGGTATAAATTGAGCACATTGATTTTTTGTGATTGAAACGTTGAAGTGGTTGAACCAAAAATCGGTAAGTACTTCTTGTAGTTGATTATTTGTATAAGCTGCTCTTAATATTTTTTGATTGATAAACTGACGAAAAAGTTCACGTTCCGGACGCAGTCCATTTTCCTTCATATAAGCATCTAATTTTTGCTTATACACTGCACTTTTCTCGTCTCTATCTACTTCATCTTTATCTATTACACCTGCATCAATGGCCATTTTTCGTACTTGTGGGCCTCTTGGAAAGCTCTTTACAATTTGCTCATTGCTCATGTTCAGTGCATCATAATCTTCTAATTTAGATTTTAATGTATCGTCTGGCAAATCAGCATTTAATTGTTGCACAAACCATTTCTCCAAACCTTGTTCTACTACTTCATTCACTTGATCAGGAGTTGCTCCATAGGTAAATCTGCTGAGTAAGTGAGCTGCTGCTTGCTTTTCGGTAAGACCTGCCTGTTTGTATGGGAACTTGCCAATGCCTGCATAATTATCGGACTGGATAAAGAAAAAACTAATTGTAGCAATAATAAAAAGAGGAAATACAAACTTTAAAATAAAAAAATACTTGCTTTTCATATGTAGTTGCATTAGAAGTTTCAATTTAACAATTTAAAGACTTACTGCTACATAAAAAGTTTAAACGTATGGAAATAAAAAACCTCACAATAATTGTGAGGCTTAATTTTTTAGCTAAACGCTTCTTTCACTCGATCGAAAAAGCTTTTATCGCTTTTACTTGGTTGAGGTTTGAAGTTAGGGCTATTACTTAATTTTTCTAAGGCAGTTTTTTCTTCTGAGCTTAAGTTTTGTGGTGTCCATACATTTACATACACCAACTGATCTCCTCTACTATAACCTTGTACTTCAGGAAATCCTTTTCCTCTTAACCTAAATATTTTACCACTTTGGGTACCAGCAGGAATTTTAATTTTTGCCCTGCCATCAATTGTTGGAACTTCAGCATTGGTGCCAAATGCAGCTTCAGGAAAAGAAATGTGTAAATCATATGCCACATTCAATCCATCACGTTGCAATTCGGCATGTTGCTCTTCTTCAATCTGTATAATTAAATCTCCAGCCATGCCTCCACGTTCACCAGCATTGCCTTTCCCATTCATGCTTAACTGCATGCCTTCTTGCACACCAGCTGGAATATCGATGCTTATGGTTTCTTCACCATATACTCTTCCTTCACCTTTACAATTGCCACATTTTGCAGTAACTGATGTACCTTCTCCATTACAGGTAGGGCAAGTAGTTACGGTTTGCATTTGACCCAAGAAAGTGTTTTGAACTCTTTTAACCTGACCACTTCCATGGCAAGTGTTACAAGTTTGAATACTGCTTTTATCTTTTGCTCCACTGCCATCGCAGGTAGTACATCCTACGTGTTTTTTAACTTTTACTTGCTTGGTTACACCATTGGCAATTTCGGCAAAAGTTAGTTTTAATTTTATGCGTAAATTACTTCCACGTTGTCCTCTTGCACGGCTTCCACCTCCACCACCTCTTCTTCCTCCACCAAAAAAACTACCAAACATATCATCACCAAAAACATCTCCAAATTGGCTGAAAATATCTTCCATGTTAGAAGCATGACCAGCACCAAAACCACCACTACCTGGTGCAAATGCCTGATGACCATAACGATCGTACTTGGCTTTCTTTTGATCGTCGCTTAAAACTTCGTAAGCCTCAGCAGCTTCTTTAAATTTATCTTCAGCAGATTTATCGCCAGGATTTCTATCAGGATGAAATTGCATAGCCACTTTGCGATATGCTTTTTTTATTTCATCGGCCGATGCCGATTTTGATACACCCAATATCTCGTAATAATCTCTTTTATTAGCCATTAACATTTAGCATTTAGCTGTGAGCAAACAAAAAAAGTCATGAACCTGCTCACAGCTTAAGGCTCATGGCTTAAGGCTTTCCTAATTTCCTACCACCACTTTTGCAAAACGAATTAATTTATCGTTTAAGTAATAGCCTTTTTGTACTTCATCTAATACTTTACCCTTTAAATCTTCGGTTGGAGCAGGAATTTCGGTAATAGCTTCATGTTTTTCAACATCAAATTCAGTATGAATACTTTCTAATGCTTTCAATCCTTTTGCATGAAGTGTATTTCTTATTTTATTAAACACCAGTTGAATCCCTTCTTTCTGCACAGCAATGTCATCATTATTGCTTAATTGTTTTTCAGCACGTTCAACATCGTCTAAAACTTCCAGTAAAGAAACAATCACATCTTTACCAGCAGTTTGAATTAATTCTAATCTTTCTTTAGACGTTCTTCTTCTAAAATTGTCGAACTCGGCTGCCAATCTTAAATACTTGTCTTTTTGTTCATCCAATTCGGCCTGAAGTTTATCGGTTTCACTTTCCTCCACTTTGTCATTCAAGTGAGTGGTTCCTGCTGCATTTTCGTCAGCATTAATGTTCATATTGCTGTCAACAGCTTCTGTAGTCTGCATTTCTTTGTCTTCCATAAATTTTTTATATAGTCTTCTTAACAACTCAAATATTTTGCCGTGCAAAGAAAGGGGAAAAAATGGCAGTCGGGTTGGATATGTTGAAATGGATGGTGGATGTTAGATACTGGATGATAAATGCTGGTTTCAAGTTTCTGGTTACCGGTTTCTAGATTCTGGAAAAAGGGCATTTCATAAAGCTGATTCAGCAATAACAGGAAACTAGCAACTTGCAACCTGAAAGGCTATCTTTGCCCAATGACCAAAGTATATCTTAAAAAGAAAATAGCTCAACGAATTGCCAACGGACATCCATGGATTTTTGGCAATGAAGTAGAAAAAATTGAGGGAGATGTTAATGCTGGAGAAATTGTAGAAGTATATTATGCCGATAATAAATTTTGTGGACGTGGTTATATCAATCCAAAATCCCAAATTTTAGTTCGTTTGCTCACCAGAAAAAAGGAAGAGATTAACGAAGCCTTTTTTTACAATAGAATTTTAGAAAGCTGGAAGTATCGCCAACAAATTGGCTATGTAGAAAACTGTCGTTTAATTTTTGGTGAAGCCGATGATATGCCAGCTTTAATCATCGATAAGTTTAATGATTACTTTGTAATTCAAACACTTGCGTTTGGGATGGATGTTTGGAAACCTGCTATTGTAAGTGCTTTGCAAAAAATATTTAACCCAAAGGGCATTTACGAACGCAATGATGTGCCAGTAAGAGAATTAGAAGGCTTAGAACAAAAGAAAGGGTATTTATCTGATCCATTCGATACAACTATAACCATCAATGAAAACGGACTAAAGTTTTTAGTTGATGTTGAAAACGGACAAAAAACTGGGTATTTTTTAGACCAGCAAGACAATCGCAGGGCCATACAACATATTGTAAAAGGAGCTGATGTTTTGGGAGCTTTTACCTACACTGGAACTTTTGAAATTCATGCAGGATTTTATGGAGCAAAATCTGTTTTGGGGTTGGATATCAGTGCAAATGCAGTTGAGCAAGCTAATAAAAATGCAGCACTCAATGGCTTACAAGATATTGTAAAATTTGAAGCATTAAATGCATTTGATGTACTGAAGAACTGGGTGAAGGAAGGAAGACAATATGATGTGGTAATGCTCGACCCACCAGCATTTACCAAAAGCCGTGAAACCATACAAAAAGCAATTACGGGTTATAAAGAAATTAATTTACGTGGCATGAAACTGGTGAAAAATGGAGGATTTTTAGTTACCAGCAGTTGTACCAATTTGGTGCAGCCCGATTTATTTTTACATACCATTGAATTGGCTGCAAAAGATGCCCGTAAAAAATTAAAACAAGTGGTATTTAATGCACAAGCTGCCGATCATCCAATTGTTTGGGGAATGGAAAATACCAATTACCTGAAATTTTTGATTGTACAGGTTTGCGATAAGTAAACGTATACTTTAAACTAGCAGGTTTGTACTGGATAAAATTGCCTTAGCATAGAAGTTAAAATCTCAGTTGCTAAGGCAATAATTTTTGAGTGAATAATTTCTAACAACTGGCAAAAAAAGGCTTCATTTAATTGCAACCCGCAACTATAGCATATCACTGTAAGAAACAGCTAAATAATCGGTTGATTGTACACCCAAAAACTGTGCATAATAATTGCATTGCTCTTGTAGCTTTTCAATGCTAATTGTACCATCGGTATCAATGGCTTCCACTTCTATAAAAGTACCTAAGCCCTCTACCCTGTCGAAATGAAATTTTACATTATCAATAAAATAAATTTTTCGTTTTTTATCTACCACCGTTTTTATACCATGCACTTTTTCGAGCAATGCTTTTAAATGTATATCGGGTTGATGATTGTATAAAATAACATCCGATTGTTTGGCATCACTGGTATTTTCACGTTCATAATAAATCAATGAATGTTCAATATTGCCTTCACGTAATTTAAGTCTGCCAGTGGCTACATTAAAATACGTATCTATTTGATGGTCCTCTCCCACAAATCTTGGTGCAAGGGTTAGCAGTTGTTGTTCTGCAGCATCTAAACGGTTGGTGGTAGCTTTAAATTCTATATTGGTGGGCATGGTAAAATTTAGGTCGAAAATAAGCAACTATTAATTACACAAACGGTTTTACCAACTGATTGCAATTACTATCTTCACCACCCTAAAGAAATGCATGTATGAGAATGTATAAAAAACTATGGTTGCTTGTAGCAACAGTTGTGGTATCGTTGGCAGCATGGGCACAAGATGCTGTAAACTATCAGTTACCGCCTAAAGAAATTGCAGATTTATTATTGGCAAAGCCAACACCAGGCGTAAGTATTGACAGTAAAGGTGAGTGGATGTTACTGAGTGAAAGAAACTCTTACCCAACAGTAGATGAATTGGGACAACCTGAAATTAGAATTGCTGGTTTGCGTTTAAACCCCAATAATTTTTCGCCTAGCAGACAAATCTATATCAACAATTTTTTGTTGAAAAATATTAAGGCCAATAAGGAATATGCCATTACTGGTTTACCTGCCAATATGCTTGCTGGTAATGTTAGATGGAATGTTGGTGAAAATAAAATTGCTTTTACGAACACTTTGGCCAATCGGGTGGATGTATATATTATTGATGTGGCTACCAAAACAGCCAAAAAAGTAAATCAGCAAGCATTGAATGTGGTACTGGGTGCCGATTTAACCTGGTTCGATGACAATACCTTATTATATAAAACAGCAGTTGTTGCAGCGAATGCAGCTCCTAAAAAACCGATTACCCCTAAAGGTCCAACGGTACAACAAAATGTAGGTAAAGCTGCACCGGGTAGAACCTATCAGGATTTAATTAAAACACCTTACGATGAGCAATTGTTTGAGTTTTTAGCCACTGCCCAACTGGTAATGAATAAAGCTGGTGTTGAAACAAAAATTGGCAAACCTGCTATATACAGTTCTTACACAGTTTCGCCAGATAAAAAATATTTATTGGTAGAAAATATTAAGAAGCCTTTTTCATACTTAGTGCCTGTAAACGGGTTTCCGTCTACCGTTAGCGTAACAGATTTAATGGGCAATACCGTTAAAGTTTTCGCAGATTTACCGTCTAGTGAAACAACACCATCTGGCTACGATAATGTACAAAATGTACCCAGAGGTTTTGAATGGAAAGATGATGAAGCTGCCACCATTGTTTGGTGTATGCCATTAGATAGTGGATTGATTAAAAAGAAAGTAGATTTTCATGATGCTGTTTATGCTCATGCTGCTCCTTTTAATGCAGAAGTAAAAGAACTATTTAAAACCAAAATGCGTTTTCGTGGTGTAAACTGGGGCAATGAAAGTTTTGCATGGGTTACCGAAGCATTAACTAGCAAACAAACAGCTAAAGTAAGTCGCTACAATAGTATTGCAGGAACATTAGAGACTTTGTTTGAAAGAAATACCACCGATGCTTATGGAAATCCCGGTGCACCCATTACCACAAAAAATAAGTTTGGCAAAGAAGTGATTTTGGTAAATGGGAACACCCTTTTATTAAACAATACAACAGGTTCTTCGCCTGATGGGGATTTACCTTTTTTAGCCTATTTTGATTTAACAACTAAGAAAAGTGAAATCATTTGGCGTAGTGCAAAAGGTAGTTTTGAATATGTGGTAGATGTTTTAGACCCCAAGGGTTTTAAACTAATTACCAGAAAAGAAAGCCAAAAAGAGGTACCTAACTTTTACATGAAAGATTTAAAAGGCAGTGGTCAAGATATTGCCATCACAAATTTTGGTAATCCTTACCCTGCTTTAGAAGGTGTTAGCAAACAAAAAGTAAAATATAAAAGAGCCGATGGTGTTGATTTAACAGGTGATTTGTATTTACCTAAAGGTTACAACAAAGAAAAAGATGGCACATTACCTGTGTTAATGTGGGCTTACCCAAGAGAGTTTAACAATGCCAACGATGCTGCACAGGTTCGTGGCAGTCAAGATAAGTTTACTACCATTAGTTGGGCTAGTCCTATATTTTATGTAACCCAAGGTTTTGCAGTGTTGGATAATGCTGAGTTTCCTATTGTAAGTAGTGGTGGCGATGCAAAACCCAATGACAATTTTGTAGATCAATTGAAAATGAATGCCGAAGCTGCTATTAATTATGTAGCAGAAATGGGTGTGGGCGACAGAAACCGTGTTGCAGTTGGCGGACACAGTTATGGTGCATTTATGACAGCCAATTTATTGGCTCATACCAACTTATTTAAAGCAGGTATTGCACGTAGTGGTGCATATAACAGAACCCTTACGCCATTTGGCTTTCAGGCAGAAGATAGAACCTATTGGCAAGCTCCAGATTTGTATTACAAAATGAGTCCGTTTAGCTATGCCGATAAAATAAAAACACCTTTGTTATTAATACATGGCGATAGTGACGATAATCCTGGTACATTTCCAATTAACAGTGAACGTTTGTTTAGTGCTGTTAAAGGACATGGTGGAACTGTACGTTTTGTATTCTTGCCTTATGAAGCACACAGCTACAGAGGTAAAGAAAATTTATTGCACATGCTATGGGAGCAAAATGATTGGTTGAAAAGGTATGTGAAGTAGGGAGAAGGTTAAAGGTCGAGGGTGGAAGGGAGAAGGTTGATACTGAATGGTGGAAGGGAGAATGGAGAAGGTAAAAGGAGATGAATGGATAATGGAAGATAAAGAGTAGAAAAATGAAATAACAGAAAAAAACGCAGTCTTTGGGCTGCGTTTTTTATTGTACTGTATTTTGTTGAAGTATTTGCTGAACCCTGAAGGTAGTGACACCGAGAACGATGATAGTAGTACAAAAGCTGGTAACCAAAAAAAAGAGCCCTTCATTGCTGAAAGGCTCTTGCAAACTATGTAAAATGCTATTACCACTTATCTACTTCTTCAGAAGACAGGCTATCGTTAGAGGCTGGTGCTTCAGGAGCAGATTGAACTGCAACTGGAGCAACTTCTTCTACTACCTGAGGTTGTGCTGGTGTGTAATTGTTATTTTCAGGAACATATTCTCCACCCTCACCTTCAGGATATTCATGGTTGAATGCGTCGAAATCGAAATCGGGCATTAAATCTGTTTTCACGTAATCGATTGCTTCGCCCAAAGCTTTAATAAATTTGTTGAAATCTTCTTTATACAAAAAGATTTTATGACGATCGTAACCATTGTCATCAAAACGTTTTCTGCTTTCGGTAATGGTTAAAAAATAATCATTGCCACGTGTTGCTCTTACATCAAAAAAGTAAGTTCTTCTTTTTCCTGCTCTGATACGTTTGCTGTAAACGCTGTCGTTCTTTTTTTCGTTGTTTTCGTACGCCACTGTCAATTAAATTTTTGGTTTAAAGTGTAGCAAATATAGGATTGTTATACAATTACCAAAATTTTGTGAAAGATTGTTTTTGGATAGCCGGAAAGACGGTAAGGCGGAAAGAAAATAGTTGAAGTTTTAAGAAAAAAATACAAATCTCAATTTTCTAACGCTCCACCTTTTACCTTTCACCTTCTGCCTTTAGCCTTAAACCTTATACCCTCAACCTTAGGCCTTCTACCCTATGCCTTTTACTTCCCAAACTTCTTTTTTAAAGCAGCCAAAGCATCGTTCACGTTTAAATTGCTTAAATCGTCTTCTTTCTTTTTGAAAGTGGTTTGTGGTTTATTAGGAGTAAACTGAGCTTTTTTAGTTGGTGCTTCCTGCGTTTGCTTAATCGATAAAGCAATTCGTTTACGTGGAATATCCACTTCTAAAACCTTCACCATTACTTTATCATTCAACTTCAACACTTCGTTGGGATCGGTTATGTATTGGTGTGCAATTTCACTAACATGCACCAAACCATCTTGCTTAACGCCAATATCTACAAAAGCTCCAAATCGAGTGATATTGGTTACAACTCCAGGCACTACCATGCCCACATTTACCTCTTCAATTTTATAAATTGCAGCATACTCAAATTGTTCAATTTCACTTCGTGGATCTAAACCTGGTTTGTTCAATTCTTTAATAATATCCTGTATGGTTAATAAGCCAATATCTTCTTTAATGTATTTTTTGGCATCGATCGTTTTTAGTAAAGATTCATTTCCAATTAAAGTTTTTACTTCCACTTTTAAATCGTTGGCAATTTGCTCTACAATACTATATGCTTCTGGGTGTACAGCACTTTCATCTAATGGATTATTGCCACCTTTAACACGTAAAAATCCTGCACATTGTTCATAGGCTTTGCCACCCAAACGAGGTACTTTTAAGAGTTGATTTCTATCGGTGAATTTGCCAATTTCATTTCTATGCTTTACAATATTTTCAGCCAAAGTGCTACCAATTCCACTTACATAACTCAACAAATGTTTGCTTGCTGTATTTAAGTTTACACCTACCTGATTTACACAACTCACCACCGTTGCATCTAATTTTTCTTTTAAACGAAATTGATTTACATCATGTTGGTATTGTCCAACACCAATACTTTTTGGATCAATCTTTACTAATTCAGCTAAAGGATCCATTAGCCTGCGTCCAATACTTACAGCACCACGTACAGTAACATCATAATCTCCAAATTCTTCTCTAGCAATTTCACTGGCACTGTAAATAGAAGCTCCATCTTCATTCACTAAAAATACTGGCAAGTTGAGTTGCAAACCTTTTACCAATTGTTCAGTTTCTCTGCCTGCAGTTCCATCTCCAATAGCAAAAACTTCAATGTTGTATTTAGCAACCAATTCTTTTATTTTATACCCTGCTTCATAAGTTTTATTGCCTTCGTGAATGTAGATTAAATCATTGTGCAGCAAATCACCTTTTTCATCTAAGCAAACCACTTTACAACCTGTTCTATAACCTGGGTCAATGGCTAAAATTCGTTTACTACCTAAGGGAGAACTCAACAATAGCTGACGTAAATTTTCAGCAAAAACATTGATGGCTTCTTCATCGCCTTTTGCTTTTAAGGCTGTTCTAAATTCAGTTTCTAAGCTAGGTTGCAATAATCTTTTGTACGAATCTTTAATGGCTTTTTTAATTTGCTCTACACTACTGTTCAAACTACCAGTTATGTATTTTTCTTCAAGGTCATACAACGCATCTTCTTCAACAGGGGCAATACTAATACGTAAAAATCCTTCTAAAAAACCACGTAAAACTGCCAATATTCTGTGTGAAGGAATTTTGTAAATGGGTTCACTGAAATCGAAATAATCTTTGTACTTGGCTGCTTCTTCTTTTTTATCTTCCACCACCTTGCTTTGTAAAGTGGCTGTGTCTTCAAAAAGTTTACGCAACTTAGCTCTTACGTCAGCATCTTCATTCACCATTTCAGCAATAATATCTCTGGCACCTTGCAAAGCAGCATCAATATCTTTTACATTTTCGGTAATGAATTTTTCAGCTTCGGCTTTAACATCAATTTCTTTCTGTTCCAACAATAATGTACTTAATGGTTCCAGTCCATTTTCTTTGGCTGTTTGTGCTTTGGTTTTACGTTTGGTTTTGTAAGGCAAATAGATATCTTCCAATTCTACCAATGTAATGGCTTTATCAATTTTAGCTTGTAATGCTTCCGTCATTTTACCTTGTTCGGTGATGGTTTTTTCGATAAATGTTTTTCTTTCAGTAAACTCTTTAATGGTTTTAGCTTCATCTTGAATTTGCTGAATTTGAACCTCATCCAATCCACCTGTTTTATCTTTTCTATATCGAGCAATAAATGGAATGGTAGAACCTTCAGCCAATAAATTTAATACAGCTTCTACCTGTTGTAAACGTATGTTCAGCTTTGCTGAAACTCCTGATGCAAATTCAATCATAATAAGATAATTTAAGGAATGGTTCAAAACAATTGCATCGTTCTGAACCCAAATTAAGGGCAGCGAAAATAAGTGGAGTGCAGTAAAAGTGATGAATTGTAGAAATGAATAGTTATTAACATAACCTATTACTCAAAAAAAGAAGATAATCAATTCGGTTAATCATTACAAAAAATAAATGCTTCACCTTATTTTTGGCATACAGCATAATAGACATTATGTTTCAAATAAGAATGAGTTTCATGAAAGCTTTATTCTACATTTTTTGTTTCACCATTCCTTCTATATTAGTAGCTCAGGAAAAAAATGAAAGAATTTTGTGGAGCAAAAAATTATTAAAATGGAAAGATTTTAAAGGCACTCCAGATTCTGTAGGCAAACATGCAGCATCTAATGCTGTTACTTATTCAATTTTAGAAAGACGTTTTTCTATTGATTCGAATGGCAATATTAAACTAATTATTGCTGCTTGGTTTAATCCTTCAAAATCTTGGTACAATAAAGACAAAATTAGCATCAACAACAGCGACAGAGTGTTGCTGCATGAACAATATCATTTTGACATTTGTGAACTCTATGCAAGAAAAATAAGAAAATTTTTTAGTACAACAGTATTTACTGATTCTTTAGCGAATTTTAAAAAAGAATTACCTATACTATTAAATAGATTTTACTTGGAATACAGAAGTCAGCAAGAACGGTACGACGAAGAAGTAAAAGGTAATTCGACCCGATTTTCAGAATGGATGGAAGCTGTTGATAGAGAAATGAAAGATTTAAAAAAATTTACTGATACCGTTGTTACTATAAAGATGAAACAATCATAAAAATTACAACAAATAGTTTACGCTATACTCCTTTCTACATCAGATTTTCTTTCAGGAAATTTATTGGCATATTGATATACCAAATTGCGTATATAGGTATTCTCTGGTAAAACTTCCATATGGGGTTTTACAGATTCAGTAGTTAAAAATTCAGTTTCTTTTGGTACTTTACCCATACCTGCAAACTTGCCTTTTTCTACCAAAACAAAACTTTGCTCATCGCCGGCTTCATCATCTTCACGTATTACAAAACTTGGCAACTGACTTTCTAAGTAAGCAATAGCAGCATTTACCCGTTTATTGTAAACAACAGGCAGTTCACTTTTTATATCTACTAAAGTTGCACCCTGACTTGCGTCTATAAAGCAAAGCTTGGCACACAGTTCGAACTTATCGATTAGTGATTTCAGCATTTGCCTGCCTTCTAATAAACTTCCAAAACTGTGTATCGGTTCTAAGTGTTTTTTCTTTTTTTCAATTACCAAACGCCAATATCCACGAGCATCTTCAAAAGCATATAAGCCAAAAACCTGCTCGAACCGTTTTTGGCTATAATTAAAAGAAGGCCACAATCTCCTTATCTCAATACTTTCTAAAATGGCTGCCATTAATTCAGTACCACAAACTTTATAGGTAACGTTATAAATTCCTTTTAAAAAATCCTGCTTTTGTTTGGTGGTTTTGTTGTTGCTGAAATGGCTGGTAACACGTTTCTTAATGTCTTTTGCTTTGCCCACATAAATTACTTTTCCTTTTTTATCGTGAAAATAATATACGCCTGGAGAGTTGGGTAAATCGGCAATTACTTCTTCGGATAAATTTGGAGGCAAATATTGCTCTGCATTTCTACCTTTCAACATGCCTTTAATTTCACCTGATTTATCATTAGCCAATAATAATTCTAACAATTTGGTTGTTGCTATGGCATCTCCTTCGGCACGGTGACGGTCATTAATTTCTATATCCAGCTCTCTGCAAATACTTTCCAGTCCATATTTTCTGTAACCAGGGAAAATTTTCCTTGCTGAACGTATGGTACAAAGCTTTGGCGTATTTAATTCGAAACCAGCTTGCTCAAGATGATATTTTACAAAACTATAATCGAAGTTTACATTATGTGCAACAAAAACACGGTCTTTTAATAAATTGAAAATATACTGAGCCAACGCACTAAACTGTGGGGCAGTTGCAACCATAGCATTGGTAATACCCGTTAAAGATTGTACATAAGGAGGAATGGCAACGTTTGGATTTATGAGTGTTGAATATTTCCCTTCAATTTCTTTTCCATTATGCAGGATGATTGCAATTTCAGTAATGCCATTAGCCGATGCATGTCCACCTGTGGTTTCTATATCAACTATTGCATACATAATTATCTATTTATACTTTGAAAGTAATGCAGCATATTCTCAAAAAGACACAGTGTGGAAAAATGGATTTTTCTACGCTTTGTTAATTAAGGTTATGCACATAAAAAAATTAAAAGCAACTGTAACATTTAAATTAAGTAAACGTATAGGTTAATTAACAATCATTAACCAAACTACAGCCTAAAAAAATTAAGCTTTGCATTATAAAATAATTGTTATGAGATTACTTATTTTGTTTACATCAATACTTTCTACAATTGCCTTAGGTTCGGCACAACAACAATTAGAAAAAATCACCAATCATTTTAAATTTTCGAATGGCTGCACTGGAGTAGTTATTCATAAGGAAATTTTCGAAAATTTAGAAGAAATTAATGCAGAAAAAAAACCTCAAAATCCTTGGTTTTATGGATGGGAATTAAAAGTGGCCTTTTAAAACCCTTTCCCAGTTTCTTAAAAGCCTTAAACAACTGCTTTTTTAGCATCTACACACCTGCATTTCCTTATTTTTGCCAACCTGAAAATTAGCAGCAGCATGAATATGGAACTATCTAAAAATTTCGATCATCAATCGGCCGATAATAATTGGTATCAACATTGTTTGAATAAAGGTTATTTTAACAGTACACCCGACGAACGTGAAGCCTATACAATTGTAATTCCCCCACCCAATGTAACTGGTGTGTTGCACATGGGACATTGCCTAAATAATACTATTCAAGATATTTTAATTCGCCGTGCAAGAATGCAAGGCAAAAATGCATGCTGGGTTCCTGGAACTGATCATGCTTCTATTGCTACTGAAGCAAAAGTGGTTGCTATGTTACGTGAACGTGGTATTGCAAAATCTTCTTTAACCAGAGAAGAATTTTTAAAATATGCATGGGAATGGAAAGAAAAATATGGTGGTATTATTTTACAGCAATTGAAAAAATTGGGTTGCAGTTTAGACTGGAACAGAACATCCTTTACCATGGATGATGATTACTATAAAAGTGTAATTAAAGTTTTTATAGACCTACACGAAAAAGGAGTTATATACCGTGGGCTAAGAATGGTAAACTGGGATCCTGCAAGTAAAACAGCCCTGAGTGATGAAGAAGTTATTTTTAAAGAAGTTGATAGTAAATTGTACTACGTAAAATATCCATTGGTTGATGGTAGTGGAAGCATTACTGTTGCAACTACTCGTCCAGAAACTATTTTAGGTGATGTGGCTATTTGTGTAAATCCAACTGATGAACGCTATACGTCATGGATTGGAAAAGAAGTGATTGTTCCAATCATCAACAGAAGAATTCCCATTATTGCCGATGAATATGTAGATGCTGAATTTGGTACAGGTGCTTTGAAAATTACACCAGCACACGATAAGAACGATAATGAGCTAGGCAGAAAACACAACTTGAAAGCTTTAAATACTTTAGATGAAAGTGGAAAGTTTACTGCTGTTGATTTAATGGATGAAAATCCATCAGCACAGGTATTGGCTTACAATGGTGTTGACCGTTTTGAGTTAAGAAAACAAATTGCTGAGGACATTAAAGCTCTTGGTCAATTAGAAAAAGTAGAAGATTATAAAGGTCAAGTAGGTACTAGTGAAAGAACAGGTGCTGTAATAGAAAGCAGATTGAGTTTGCAGTGGTTTATGAACATGAAAGAATTTTTGAACAGAAACCCTGAAACGCTTTCATCTGTAATGAATGATGAAATAAAATTTCATCCAGAAAAAACAAAAAATACCTACAACCATTGGTTGAGCAATATTAAAGATTGGTGTATTTCTCGTCAGCTTTGGTGGGGACAACAAATTCCTGCTTGGTACGATGAAGATGGCAATTGTTATGTAGCTGCAACAAAAGAAGAAGCCCTTGCAAAGGCTGAAGTTAAAAGGCAAAAGGCAGAAGGTGGAGAAACCTTAAACCTTACGCAGGATGAAGACTGCCTCGATACCTGGTTCTCTTCTTGGTTATGGCCTATGGAAGTATTCAAAGGCATCAGTAATCCCGGTAACAAAGAAGCTGAATATTATTATCCAACCACAACTTTAGTAACAGGACAAGACATTATCTTTTTCTGGGTTGCCAGAATGATAATGGCTGGTTACGAATACAAAAAAGAACAGCCTTTTAAAGATGTGTACTTCACAGGAATGGTGAGAGACAAGCAAGGTAGAAAAATGAGTAAGCAATTGGGCAATTCACCTGATTTATTAGAATTGATTGATAAATATGGTGCTGATGCTGTACGTTTTGGCATTATGTTCTCCTCTCCTGCTGGCAATGATTTAATGTTCGATGAAAGCAGCTTAGAACAAGGGAGAAACTTTAATAACAAACTGTGGAATGCGTTGAAGCTGGTGAAAATGTGGGAAGGAAGGCAGGATAGCAGTTACCAGTTACCAGTTACTGGCAACCAGCAACCAGCAACCAGCAACTTTGCATTGACATGGTTTGAAAACAGATTGAACGAAGTAAAACTTGAAGTAGAAACTTTACTGAAACAATTCCGTTTAAGTGAGGCTTTAAAAACTATTTACTCTTTAATATGGGATGACTTCTGTAGTTGGTATTTAGAATGGGTAAAGCCAGGTTTTGAACAACCAATTGAAGCAGCAGTGTACAATAAAACAGTTGCATACTTTGAAGAGTTGATGCATTTACTGCATCCTTTTATGCCTTTTGTTACTGAAGAGATTTACCATCAATTAATAGATAGAAAAGATGATCTGTGTGTAAAGCAACAAAGTCCTATCGCTTCTATTGATTACAAAATTTTAAAATTAGGAACCCAATTAAAAAATGATATAAAGGTAACAAGAGACCTCAGAGCAAAGCAAATGCTCAAAAAAACAGATAAAATTAATCTGAATTTAAAAACTGATAATGTAAGCATGTATGAGCCAATAAAAGACTTACTTATGAATCAGACAGGTTCATTTACAATCAACTTTGTTGACAGACCTGTAGATAATTCCATGGCAGATGTAAGTGGTACAACTATGGTTTATGTACCTATTTTGGAAAGTAAAGGCAGTAACAATTTTTTAATACAAGAGAAGGAAAAATTAACAGAAGACCTTGCTTATCAAAAAGGGTTCTTAGAAAGTGTGATGAAGAAGCTGGGCAACGAACGTTTTGTAGCCAATGCAAAACCAGAAGTAATTGCAGCCGAACAAAAGAAAAAAGCTGATGCTGAAGCAAGAATAAAAACCATTGAAGAATCGTTGGCTAATTTATAAGCTCTCACTGATGGTATAGATAACATTGATTATTCTGCGTTATCTGTGTTTTCTGCGAGAAAAAAACAAATCATGAACAATCAACTATTCAAAAGCATCCTCCTTTTTACAGGATGCTTTTTTATTTTCTTAAATACATATGCACAAAACTGGGAAGTGAATTTACTGGATAATATAAACCCAACTGTACCCAATTCTGCTATATGGAAAAATACTTCAGCGTCTGTTTATCCAATTGCAGTTGCTAGTCCATTGGCTATTTTAGCAACAGGTTATTTTAAAAAAGACAAAGCTTTACAAAAAAAAGGTTGGCAAAGTGCTGGTGCATTGGTTATTAACACAGCCATTACGCAAGGCTTAAAATATACCATCAACAGAGATCGGCCTTATATAAAATATCCAACTCTAATTCATCCTTATGAGTTGGATAATGATGCCTCTTTCCCGTCAGGACATACTTCTACAGCATTTACAACTGCAGCTTCATTAAGTATCAATTTTAAAAAATGGTATGTAGTTGTGCCTGCTTATGCATGGGCAGCTGGTGTTGGTTATTCAAGAATGTATTTAGGTCAACATTACCCAACAGATGTTTTAGCAGGTGCAGCCATTGGTATTGGCAGTGCTTATTTAAGCAATTGGCTCAATAAAAAATATTTTGCAAAGCACAAATAATACAAAATCAAAAGCTTTAATAATCATTAGTGAATTAAAGCCTATCTTACTCTATTCTTAAAACGCTTACTGGCATTTGTGTTAAAATTTTCAATCTGCATCTTTATAATCAGCAGTTTACATTTACTTTATTGCATTCTAAGATAGTATTTCAATGTTTCATCATTACTTCTATAAGTGTGTATTGGTTCTAGTGCTTTTACTAAGCACCAACAATATATATGCTCAAGAAGCTAAAGATTCTACAAAAGATGAATTTTTCTTAGCTGGCAAAAAAGGATTATTGGGCAAGCTGGGTAAAAGTGTTAGCACAGGAACTGAAATAGATAACGAGCCTATAAAAAATAATACTTCATTTACAAAGTATGCCGGATTACCCATTACTAAAGTTCATATTCAACAATTGAGTTTTGGAGCATCGGTGAACGATACCAATTGGATGAAAAAAAACTTCGTTACCCGTTTTGCCGATAACCTGCACATGCAAACTAAAAAAAGAATCATACGAAATAATTTATTTTTTAAAGAAGGCGATGCTGTATTCCCTTATTTGCTAGCCGATAATGAAAGACATTTAAGAGAACAGCTTTTTTTGCAAGATGCAAGAATTGTTTTACAACCCACTAAAGACGGCCATTCAGTTGAAGCATTCATTATTACCAAAGATGTATTTTCTTTAGGTGGAAGCATTGATATTTCATCTTCGCAAAGTGGCATGCTAAATATTCAAGAAGAAAACTTTTTAGGCATTGGAGATAAGCTGGAAGCTAGTTTATTGTACGACCAATCAAGATTACAAAAAACTGGTTTTGGTGCAGCTTATACCCGACGAAATATTCAAGGTACTTTTTCTGATCTTACCATCGGTTTTCAAAACTACAAATCAGCTTTTAATAGTGGCCGAAATGAAGAAACAGTGATGTATGCATCGATAAGCAAGCCATTGGTTACACCCTATTTTCCATTTACCTATTCAATTGGCTTTGAGCAACACCAAACAAAAAATCAATACATCGCAGATTCTACCTATTACCAGTTTTTCAATTACCAATATTATATTGTTGATGCTTGGGCTGCATACAACTTAGATGCAAAAGGAATTATTAATAGAAACAATCCTACCACCCGTTTAAGAGCATTTATCGCTAGCAGAATTTTTAAACAAGAATTTCAGGAGATACCCAAAGAATTTATCAATAAAAACAACTATCAATACAACAGCATATCAGGTATTTTGGCTTCTTTTACTTTAGCAAAACAAGTTTTTTATAAAACCAGATTTGTATATGGCTTTAGCCGAAATGAAGATATTCCTGAAGGATTTAGTGCTGCTATTATTGGTGGTTACACCAATAAACAACAAAGAAAACGCAGCTATTATGGCATCGACTTTCAGCGAAGTTATTTCAGTAAAAAAAAGGATTATTTTAGTTACAGTTTTAAGTTTGGTTCTTATGTGCACAATAAAAGCATTGAAGACATTAGCTATTTGTTAAGTGTTGATTATTTCAGCAAACTGAAAAAATTAAGTAAACGCTGGAAACAAAGAACTTTTGTTAGTGCAAGTTTTACAAGGCTGGATAATATTACATTATACGATCCATTGTTTATTTCTAGCAATTACGGATTACCTGAATTTTCGAATACGCCTGTTGCTGCCGAAATGCGAAGCACCATTAAAGGCGAAGTGGTATTTTTTAATCCATGGTCATTATATGGATTTAAGTTTGCTCCATTTATTTTTGGTGGAACCAGTTTCCTTACGCCCTTTAATAGTTCGTTTACCAAAACCGATGGATATTCAAGTATTGGTTTGGGCGTTAGAAGCCGAAACGAAAATTTAATCTTTGGTACAATGGAATTGAAAGGATACTTTTTTCCTAGAACCAATGCAGATATGAATAGTTTTAGAATAGATTTTATTACCAACCTTCGCTATAAATTTAGCAGTCAGTTTGTAAAACGTCCAGATTTTGTAGTGAATAATTAGTGGTGTTAAAAATAAATCTATATGCCTTAATATCTATGTGGTAAAAAATATTAACGCCTACTTTCTTATCTTGCACCCATGGCAAAAGTTAAGCAAGCAGAATTACCCATTATTTTAATTACCAACGACGATAGCATTTTTGCACCAGGTATAAAAGCTTTAGCAGAAGCAGTAGTAGATTTAGGACGAGTAGTAGTAGTAGCACCAGATAAACCACAAAGTGCCATGGGGCATGCCATTACTATTGGCAATCCCTTACGTTTACAAAAAGTACAATTTATTGATGGTGTAGAAGCTTACACTTGTAATGGCACACCAGTAGATTGTGTAAAGTTAGCAGTTGATAAAGTGCTACATCGCAAGCCCGATATTTGTTTAAGTGGCATTAACCATGGTGCCAATCATAGCATTAATGTAATTTATAGTGGCACTATGAGTGCTGCAATGGAAGCTGCCATAGAAAACATACCCAGTGCAGGTTTCAGCTTGTTGGATTATAGCATGGAAGCAGATTTTACTGCTGCAAAAGTGTATGCAAGAAAAGTTGCTTTAATGTTGTTAGCTAAAAAGAAAGAGAAACATTTGTTGTTGAATGTGAACATTCCAGCAGTGCCACAAGAGATAATCAAAGGCATAAAAATTTGCAGACAAGCTTATGCTAAATACGAAGAAGATTTTATTGAACGCAAAGATCCGCATGGCAAAATGTACTATTGGCTAACTGGTGAATTTGTAAATTTTGATAAAGGAAAAGATACGGATGTTTGGGCATTGAAAAATAATTATGTAAGCATTGTTCCAGTGCAGTTCGATTTAACCAATTATGCTTTAAAGCAAAAAATAGAAAGCTGGAAATTTTAATTCAATCAACCTTTTGTTATGTTTAAAATACTTGGAAAAGACAGTTTAGTGTATGGTTTAATCTTAGGTTTATTTACGCCATTACTGGGTATGGTGGGTTTTTATTTTTATAAATTCAGCAGGCTTAGCCCATGGGAATTTATACAATACTTGGGCATAGAACAAAAGTTAATTACCAGCATGGTCAGCTTTTCGTTATTGGCCAATGCAATAATATTTACCCTCTTTATTAATAACCATATCGATAAAACAGCCAAAGGCATTTTTGCCGTTACCTGTGTATATGCAGTAGCTGTATTGGTGCTTAAATACTGGTTTTTATAGAAAGTATTTTGGGGCAATGTGCAATAGCACTTACGTCTGGCTGCTGTTGGGGCTTTTTCACACTACTACGCCACAAGGCCAATGCACAAGGCTTCAGCGTGGTAGTTTGCTGCAATCCCCCTGCCCTTGAGCAGATTAACTTTTCTCAACAATTTGACTTGGAGAAACTGGTTTCTTTTTTGTCGTAATAATTATCACTCCATTCTTCCCTTCTTCACCATAAAGAGCAATAGCAGCTTTATCTTTTAATACATTCACAGTTTCAAGATCACTTGTGTTTAGCTTACCCATTTCTTCTTTGGTAATTCGTTTTCCATCAACAATGTATATAACATCTTTTGGTAGCTTTTCTTCTTTAATCTCATCCGTAGATTTTGATTCTGTAGCTTTCTTTTTGGTTGTAACTATAACAACACTCTCCTTTCCATTTTCACGATTGGCAGAATTTTTATCAGTGTATTTATAAATATTTATTGTAGCAATGTCATTTGGGTCAATTTTCTTAAAAGCCTCATAACTCATCTTCTGCTCATCCACAATGATTAAACTGTTTTTTAAGTTCCCTTTTAAAGTTGTATCAATATTCTTACTTGCCTTTCCTTCATTTAGCGTAACAGTAATAGTTTTTTTATTTGTAGGAACGGTGTCATTCATTTTTGCTTGAACAATAGTAAGTTCTTTTGTTGCTTGATTATTTGCAACTTGATTGGTTTCAAAAGCTTTTAAATAATTACCAATTCCAGTCAAGATTGATTCAGCCATTTTTTTTCGCTGAGTTTCATTTTTTAGCATTGCTAAATCTTTTGCATTGCTTATAAATCCACATTCAATTAGTGCAGCAGGACATTCAGTTGCTTTTAATATCCAAATACCAGCAGCTCTAGTTTTTACTCCATTCGATACAAACGATTGTTGTAACACCTGATTAATTGAAGTTGCAAAAAGTTTGCATTGCTCTATATTCTTTCTATCGTTATCCCTTGGCACATAAATTTCGATACCATTTTTAATAGGCTCTTCTTTGGTTGCAACATTCATGTGCAACGAAACAAATAAATCAGCTTTTTGGGCATTTACAAAATTGGCTTTCTCAACTGGCGTTTGCAGTACATCAGTTTCTCGGGTGAAAATCAATTTAATTTTATCGTTTGCATTTGCAGCTTTCACAGCTTGCAGCATTAATAAATTAAGTTCTTTTTCTGTAGTACCATCTAAAGCAGAAGCTCCAATATCAGATCCACCATGACCTGCATCAATAACAACAGTGTACACTTTGTTTAATGGAATATTTTTATCTGCCTCTTTTTTTCTAAATGCAAATAATAACACTACTGTTGCAAGCAAAGGCAATACAACCAGTCTTCTTGCATAAGACCATTTTGAATTTTTTGTGTTGGTTAACATAGCTAATCTTCGTTTTATGGGTGAAAAGAAAAATGGATTACTTAATAAATATTGTTGCTGTGGGTAAGCAGCAGTTAACAACATGGTAGCCAGTGAAGCTGTATCTCCATTTTCAATGGCTTTATTATCGGCTATAAATTCGTGAATCATATTCAGTTCTTTTTTTGCCAACCAAAAAAATGGATTAAACCAACCAAACAAAATAACGAGTTGCATAAAAAGCTTATCAGCACTGTGTTTTTCTTGCACATGAATTAATTCGTGCTGCATCATTTGTTTGCCTGTTGATGTATTAATATCAATAGCTTCATTCCAAAAAATGTATTTAAAAAAGGAAAATGGCGTTCCTTTTGCATTCGTTAAAATCAAATAAACATCCCCAATGTTTTTACAAGAATTGGTTTTTAACAACTGATACACTTTTGCAATTCCTGCTATAAAAGAAAACAGAAAAAAAGCTGAAACAATGCTATAAACAACCATTGCCAATAAATCCCAATTAACAGCAAAACCTTGCTGCAACACAATTTGTTCGAACTCTGTATTATTATCGGCTACAATATTTACCAATTGAATTAATTGAGATTGCTCCACTCCTGTTAGTTGAACAAACTGTATTTTGATTAATGGAATTAACCAAGAAAACAAACCCACAAACAACAAATAAAAACGATTGTATTGATGAAAACGTTTGTTGCGTAACACCATCCAGTAATACAATAATAAAATGCCACTGCACAGTATTACTTTTAAAAAGTAGTAACCAATTGTTAGCATAGTAAATTATTTTTTGGTTTTAATTTGTTGTAATAACAGTTCAAGGTCTTTTACTTTCAAGTCTTTTTGTTGAATCATAAAAGAAACCACATCGGCAAATGAACCTTCAAAATAACCATCTACTAAATTCTTAATACTGCTCGATGAATATTCTTCTTTACTCACCAATGCATGATAACAATGCACCCTGCCATGCACTTCAATGCCAATAAAGCCTTTATCGATTAATATTTTAAGAATGGTTGCAACCGTATTGCTATGCGGTTTTGGCTCAGGCATACTATCTACAATATCTTTTAAATATGCATGTTCTAATTTCCAAACTGCTTGCATTACCTGTTCCTCTGCTTTAGTTAATGGCTTACTCATCTTCAACTAATTTTTTAGTTGAACAAATATATAAACTATATTTTTAGTTACACAACTATTTTTTTAGTTTTTAACAAAAAAGCTTAATCTGTTAACAAATCAATGTTTCTGTAAATTGAATTCTAACTTGTAATTTGCAGTTCATTCTTAAGGATATGAAGTATTATATTATTGCAGGAGAAGCCAGTGGCGATTTGCATGGAAGCAATTTAATTAAACAAATTCATGCAAAAGATACAACAGCAAATATTCATTGCTGGGGTGGCGATTTAATGCAAGAAGCTGGATCAATTTTAATTAAGCATTATAGAGATTTGGCTTTTATGGGCTTTGCCGAAGTAATAAAAAACTTGCCTACCATTTTTAAGAATATCAAATTTTGTAAGCAAGATATTTTAAATTTCAAACCAAATGTTTTGGTATTAATTGATTATCCTGGTTTTAATTTACGTATTGCCGAATGGGCAAAGCAACAAGGTTTTAAAGTGGTGTATTATATCTCTCCCCAAGTTTGGGCATGGAAGGCAAACAGGGTAAAGAAAATGAAATTGTGTATCGATAAAATGCTCTGTATTCTTCCTTTTGAAAAAGAATATTATAACAATACCTGGAATTGGGATGTAGAATATGTGGGGCATCCACTGGTGGAAGTAATTAATAATTTCAAATTACAAATTTCAAATTACAAATTGCCGTATTCTAAAATAGTTGCACTATTGCCCGGCAGTCGTAAACAGGAAATTGCTGTTAAATTGCCTATCATGCTAGAAGTTGCAAAGTCGTTTCCCGATTATCAATTCGTAGTTGCAAAAGCACCCGGACAAGATGATGCATTTTACGAACCATTTCTTTCGGCTTATCAAAATGTTTCTTCTGTAAGAAATGATACCTACAATTTATTAATGCAAAGCACTGCTGCATTGGTAACCAGTGGAACAGCAACTTTAGAAACTGCATTGTTTGGTGTACCCGAAGTGGTTTGTTATAAAGGCAGCAATATCAGTTATCAAATTGCCAAACGATTGATAAAAATTAAATTCATTTCACTTGTAAACTTAATAATGAATAAGGAAGTTGTGAAAGAATTAATACAACAAGAATTGACCTCAAAAAACTTAGTTAATGAATTGGGTCTTTTGTTGAATAGTGAACAAAGAATAAGTCAACTTTCTTCGGATTATACTGCTTTAAAAAATATTTTATCAGCTGGTGGTAATGCATCAGAAAAAGCAGCAACAATAACGGTTGATTTTGCTACTTCTTAACCAATAATTTCACAATTATTACAATTAATGCAAGTAGGAACATAATTAATGAAATCCTGTTCATGCCATGCATGTATTTCATCCATTGAGTTTTAGGCTCATTTGGGTCACGTTTTTTAATGTACAGGTATTCTGCAAACTGTTTTAAAATGCTCATTTTTATTTTTTGATACAACAAAGAAACCAACTAAAAGTTGATATAAAAATATTTTTGGTTGGCAGTAAGCAAACTTTACATTTGCAAACCACTTTGGGGGTTTAGCTCAGTTGGTAGAGCGTTTGCATGGCATGCAAAAGGTCAGCGGTTCGACCCCGCTAATCTCCACATAGAATACAAAAACCTTTGTAAATAAAGGGTTGTTATCTCTAGAAGATCACTTAAAAGGAAATTTCAACAACTCTTTAACCGTCTTGCGTTACATAACTTGTAACGACTCCTTTCATTTTCGATACATTTTTTTCATTAGCATCACCTTTAATATACCCCTCTACTCGAAATTTTAGTAAGTTTTACAGTTATAGAGCTACCACTTGCAACAGTAAAATTTGGCGAAAACTGAATTCCCGATATTACATTTCCTGTTTGTGTGTATCTTAAACCGATATATGCACTATCGTGTGCATGGTTTATAAATGAACTGCCGATAGCTGATACTGTTGATGGACTTGAAATAGATGAGGTACCCGAAACAATTGCTCCAGTATTAACAATGTAAGGATATCCAACTGTTACATGATTCCAGTAAACAGATAATATATAAAAAACATTTTCTTCTAACACATTATCAGCAATTAAACTGTACCAATTACCTCCTGCCAATGCTCCCAATGTAGTGGTTGCACTATAGGTTACCTGCCCAAACTGTGTATTTACAAGCCCTACGCCTCCCTTCATGGTATTGTGTTCAACTAATCTAAAGCCGGTTGGCATTGCTGCATTTAAACCATAATAATCTACATTATCCATTAATACATTCGATAAGCCCACACTCGAAAAAACACAACTTGTAGCCAACAATCGTTGAGTGCCTGCGGCACTTTCTAAAATAGTTGTACCTCTTAACGTAATGCCACCAACAGTAGCAACATCTATTAAAGAACCATTTGCAGGAGATGATGTATTAGCGTATGCTCCAGTAAACCAACAGTTGATTAATTCTAAAGAGGAAAGATAATGACCCAACCCTTTGTTTGCCATATAAAAGCAACGGCTGTTAGATGAAGAATAATAAAATTGACAACCAATAAATTGCATTTTATTAAACCCTGTTTGATTTTCTGAAAAACGGATACCACAAAAAAAACCTCTTATTATCGTTGAATTTTGGGCTGTAATTCTTAACCAACAATCTACTATACTACAATCAGTGATTCTTATAGTTCCACCACTTGCTTCTAACGATAAACCAATACAGGTATCACTTTTTGGAAGGCGAACTGCAACCGAAACAAATGGGCTTTCATTATCGTTATCAGCATTCCAACCTATAGAAGTAAACCTTTGAACTTTAACCCTGGTGTATTCATTTTCGGCACTCGGCCCATTTCTTAACCAACCAGTTTCTAAACAAGTAATTGCTGTGTTGTTACCATCTACTAAAAAATCGGAAAAATGATTGTAAGCACAATTATTGGCTTTTATCATTGTACCTGTAAATCCAGTTTTTGCTTTTAGCATACTACTATAACCTTCACCTACCAATCCCCTTGGGTGTGAACCTTGGTTATTGTTATCGGTAACTATTGTGTAGTTTAATTGCCCAACTCTATAAATGCCTGCTGGTATATATACAAAACAACCTATTGCCCTTGCTGCTGCAAAGCAATTATTAAATGCTTGTGTATCGTCGGTTACGTCATTTCCTTTTGCTCCATATTTTTTAACGTTTAAATAAACACTAGAGTTATCTATATAACGCTTTACTGCACCTTCAGTTACTAAACTTTTACCGCTTTTGCCTGATAGTGTACTATCGTCACTTACTGCATTAATTAGCTTGCTACCAATGGTTAATGTTTTATTGGCTTTAAGATTTTGAGCCTTGCATTTAGTTGGTACAACCTGAGCCAATATAACTGCATAAATAAATGCAAAAAATGAAATAAGGTATCTTTTCATTGTGGTTTTATAAGTTTAAAACGATGTTTAATACAAATATTCATGTAAATAATAAAGATAACTAGTTAAAATTTCAATGAAAACTACATCTACTAATTAAATACACAGCTTGCAGTTATATTTGCTTACAGCAATTGAACAATGAAAAAATTAGATTGGTACATACTAAAAAAGTTTCTCAGCACTTTCTTCTTTTCCATTTTTTTATTTACCATTATTGCTGTGGTTATTGATGTTAGCGAAAAAACCGATGATTTTGTAAAATCAAAATTGGGATTTGCTAGAATTATGACTGACTATTATTTTGGGTTTATTCCACACATTATTGCATTACTATTTCCCTTATTTGTTTTTATTGCAGTTATTTTTTTTACTTCGAAAATGGCTGGCCGAAGTGAAATTGTAGCCATTTTAGCTAGTGGAACCAAGTACAACCGTTGGTTGAGACCTTATTTTATTGGTGGTGTTTTCTTAGCAACCATTTTATGGTTTGCCAATCAGTTTGTAATACCTAAAGCCAATGTTATTAGAACTTCATTTGAAGCAAAATATATAGATGCCAATTCATCTTATGAAGCAATTACCAGTGGACGAAGGGGAAGAGATTTATATTTTAAGATTGATTCGTTTTCTTATGCTGGAATAATGGGCTATGACACAGCTACTAAACAAGGAGGTCCTTTTTTCATGAATAAAATTAAAGGCACTCAAGTTGTTGAAAACACCAGAGCAGAAAGTTTTAGATGGGACACCAGTAAACGAAAATGGTTATTGAACTCAGTTTTAAAAAGAAAATTAGATGGCTTAAAAGAAAGTGTAGTAATGCAAGATGAGATGTTGATGAACTTTAATTTTCAACCTTTCGATTTAAAAAGAGACAATTATGCAAAAAGTAAATTAACCACCCCTGAATTAAATAGATACATACAATTGGAACAAATGCGGGGCTCTGAGACCTTAAATGAACTTAAAGTAGAACGTTATAAAAGAGATGCAACTCCATTTACAGTTATTATGCTTACTTTAATTGGTGCAGTAGTAGCTGGTAGAAAAGTAAGAGGTGGTAGTGGCGTTCATTTAGCCTTAGGCTTTGCAACAGCTGCTTTATATATTATTACAGATAAATTTTCTACTATTTTTTCAACCAAAGGTAATTTCCCTCCATTTATTGCAGCGTGGCTGCCAAACGTAATTTTTCTATTTGTTGCTTACTATTTGTATAAAAAAGCTCCAAAATAGATTTAATGGTTACGAAACATGGATTTTAAGACCTTCATTTTCCGAAATACGATTTTTTTATTCCAAAAAAGCATATACTCCAATAAAATAATACAACCTTATTGTAAATCTTTTGTTGAATAAATAAGTTGCTTTACCTTTAACCGCTCTCAATTATAAAGCTCTTCTAAAGCATTGAAATTGAGATTTATGCTTGTATCAGGATTAAAGTTCCCGCAAACTATTGTACACAAAGCAGTTTACTGCTAAAATCATTGTTAAGTAAACAATTATTTGCTATAAAATACATTAAAATGGGCGTTATTAAAGACAAGTTTAAAGAAAAGGCAGACATTGCCAGCAAAGAGATAAAAGACATACTGAAAGAACACGGTAACAAAAAAATTGGTGAAGTAACCCTATCCCAAATTTATCAGGGAATGAGGGGCATTACTGGTTTAGTTACTGAAACCAGTTTATTAGATGCCCAAGAAGGCATTCGCTTTCGTGGATATACCATTCCCGAATTACAAGAAAAACTACCAAAAGCTAAAAATGGCGATGAACCTTTACCCGAGGGTTTATTGTATTTAATGTTATTGGGAGAATTACCTACTGAAGAAGATTCTGAAAGAATTACAGATATTCTACAAAGACGCAGCCATGTTCCAAACCATGTTTTTGCTGCAATTGATGCCTTGCCAATTACCACACATCCAATGACTATGTATGTGGTTGGTGTAATGGCACTTCAAACAGAAAGCTATTTTGCAAAAGCTTATAGCGAAGGCATTAACAAAAAAGATTATTGGGAACCAACTTTCGACGATGCAATGATTTTAATTGCACGTTTACCACGTATTGCTGCTTATATCTATCGTCGTAAGTACAAAAACAACGAACACATTCATCCAAATGGTTTATTAGATTGGGCAGGTAACCTAGCTCACATGATGGGTTATGAAGATCATAGTTTTAAAGAATTGATGCGTTTGTATATGACTATTCACGCTGATCATGAAGGTGGAAACGTATCTGCACATACAACCCATTTGGTAGGTAGTGCATTAAGCGATCCATACTTAAGTTATGCAGCAGGTATGAATGGTTTAGCTGGGCCATTACACGGTTTAGCCAATCAAGAAGTAATTAAATGGATTTTTGATATGCAGGAAAAACTGGCTACCGATTTACCTGCAAAAGAACAAATTGCCGACTACGTTAAAGCTACATTAGAAGCTGGTAAAGTTGTACCCGGTTATGGACATGCTGTTTTAAGAAAAACAGATCCACGATTTACCGCACAAATGGAATTTGGTAAAAAACATATGCCAGAAGATAAGTTATGTCGTACGGTTTGGAATATTTATGAAACTGTACCTCCTATTTTACAATCTTTAGGAAAAATTAAAAACCCTTGGCCTAATGTAGATGCACATAGTGGAGCTCTATTGGTTCACTATGGATTGGTTGAGTATGAATTTTATACCGTTCTTTTTGCTGTAAGTCGTTCATTGGGCGTTATGGCAAGCCTTTGTTGGGATAGAGCTTTAGGCTTTGCATTAGAAAGACCAAAAAGTGTTACTACTGAAAGTGTAAAACAATGGTTAGATGGGAAAGCTGAAATTTGGGAATAATAACTTTAAAAGGTCAACTAAAAAGTTGACCTTTTTTTATGCTTATCAAATCCAAAAAAAATGTATTCCCGTATTTAATGTAAATCAGATTATAAGTCCTGTTTTTAAATCCAATTCACACACTATGAAACCCAAAAATCCAATTTCTATTTAAAGTCTGATTATCCCTACCACTTATTTAATCTATATACTGCATCTGTGTAAATAGGGTGCAGTTTTCTTGTCTTTAAAATCCGAAATTCTTTTCGGCTATTTATTTACATTAAAAATGTTCTTTCTTCCTATTTTTAAAATCTAATTATTTAGTATTTAGTTGGCTTATTTATTAAACAAAAAACATAGTTGCACTTGTCTTTAAAAATCATATCTCTAGTTCCATCACAAACAGAGCTTTTGTGCCATTTAGGTTTAGATAAAGAAGTGATTGGAATAACTAAATTTTGCATACATCCTGAACATTGGTTTAAAGCCAAAACCAGAGTTGGTGGCACTAAAAATATTGATATAGAAAAAATAAAATCGCTTGAACCAACTTTAGTTATTGCCAATAAAGAAGAAAATGTAAAGGAGCAAGTTGAAGCTCTAGAAGCATTCACAAAAGTTATAGTAACCGATGTAAATACTTTACAAGATGCAATTGAAATGATTGAATTATTAGGAAAGCAAACCAATACACTAGCTCAAGCCCAATCAATTATAAAAAAAATAAATTCTGAATTCAGTGATTTTAAAAAAAATTTAATTCTCACTGAAACAATTAAAGTTGCTTATCTCATTTGGAAAAATCCGTACATGACTGTTGGTAGAGATACTTTTATTAATGACATTATTCGAACATGCAACTTTACCAATGTTTTTGCCAATAAACTTCGTTATCCAACAACTACAACCGAAGAACTGGAACAACTACAACCACATTTTATCTTTCTTTCCTCGGAACCATATCCATTCAAAGAAAAAGACATAATTGAGTTGCAACTTCAATTGCCTCATTCAAAAATTTTTATAGTTGATGGAGAAATGTTTAGTTGGTATGGCAGCAGATTAATAGAAGCAGCTAAATATTTGGCACAATTAACCCTCAAATTAAGAACCTGATACAAAGCAGTTTTTATATATTTCTGTTACCTAATTTTGCAACCAATCTATCAAAACGTATCTTTCAATCGCAAAAACTATAAAACTAAAAAAATTTAAAACAAACAAGAATGAAAAAATACAAACCAGGTGTACTTTTTGGGGAAGAACTTAAAGCATTATACCAAGACGCTAAAGACAACAACTTTGCATTGCCTGCAGTTAATACGATTGGTACAAATACCATCAATGCAACTTTAGAAACTGCCGCTAAGGTTAACTCTCCTGTAATTATACAATTTTCGAATGGTGGTGCACAGTTTATAGCTGGCAAAGGCATGCCTAACGATAATTTACAAGGTAATATATTAGGAGGTATATCAGGTGCATTACATATTCACAATGTAGCAAAAGCTTATGGCGTACCAGTTATTTTACATACAGATCATGCAGCTAAAAAATGGTTACCTTGGGTAAGTGGATTAATTGATGCTGGCGAACAATTTTATAAAGAAAAAGGGCAGCCTTTGTTCAGTTCTCACATGTTAGATTTATCTGAAGAGCCAGTTGAAGAAAACGTTCACACCTCAGTTGAATTCTTTAAAAGAATGCAACCATTAGGAATGGGCATCGAAATTGAATTAGGTGTTACTGGTGGTGAAGAAGATGGAGTTGACAATAGCGATGTAGAAAACGACAAATTATATACCCAACCAAAAGAAGTTGCTTATTGCTACGAAGAGTTGAGAAAAGTTGGCGACTTATTTACCATTGCAGCTGCTTTTGGCAATGTGCATGGTGTATACAAACCAGGTAATGTAGAATTAAGACCTGAAATTTTAAAAAATAGCCAAGACTATATTGAGAAAGAATTTGGTACGGGTCCTAAACCAGTTTTCTTTGTATTCCATGGTGGTAGTGGTTCTCCTCAACATCAAATTCGTGAAGCAATTAGTTACGGTGCAATAAAAATGAATATTGATACCGATTTACAATGGGCTTTCTGGGAAGGTATTTTAGACAACTACAAAAAATTAGAAGGTTATTTACAAGGTCAGTTGGGTAACCCAGAAGGTGCAGATAAGCCAAATAAAAAACATTACGATCCACGTGTTTGGTTACGTAAAGGCGAAGAAAGCTTTATTAAACGTTTAGAAGTTGCATTCGACGATTTAAATTGTATCAACAGAAACGCATAAATCATTGATAAACAAAATATATTACCCTGTATCTAATGAATATGGGGTAATTTTTTTGTTACAAGCTGTACAACATTATTCAACTATGGAGGCGTCGTTTTAAATCCTGCTTATTGCAGGGCACCCTTCAACAGTAGATACAGTAATGAGCAATTTTATATTGTCGTTATCCACACACAAAATACAACTTAGTAATTTTGCCTTAACTTGCCCACCCAATTGAAAACTGAGTTTATGAAAAAGGATAAAGAAGAAGACTTAGAAATAAATTTAACTGGAGAAGAAGCTGTTACTATTTCAGCCAGTGGAGAAGTAAAACCTAAATGGTACCAAAGAAGAAGAAAAGGAATTACTACCGAAACTTCAGATAAAAAAGAAACACCCGAAGGACTTTGGAACAAATGTCCTGAGTGTAATTATATACAACCTACAACAGAGTTGCAAGAGAACAAATATGTTTGTCCAAAATGTAACTATCACCATAGAATTGGTAGCGATGAATATTTCGAATATATATTCGATGAAAATCAATACACACGTTTATTCGATAATATTGTAAGTAAAGATTTCTTAGGCTTTACCGATTTAAAACCTTACGGCAAAAGATTAGATGAAATACACTCTAAAACCGATTTGAAGGATAGCATGAGCGTCGCTGTAGGCAAAGTTCATGGCGAAGGTCTTGTTGTTGCTTGTATGGATTTTGAATTTATTGGAGGAAGCTTAGGCAGTGTTATGGGTGAAAAATTTGCACGTGCAGTTGACTATTGTGTAGAGCATAAATTGGCATATTTAGTAATTAGTAAAAGTGGTGGTGCACGTATGATGGAAAGTGCTTTCAGCCTTTTACAATTGGCCAAAACAAGTGGCAAATTATCACAACTCAGCGATGCACAATTACCTTATATCTCGTTATTAACCGATCCAACATTTGGTGGTATTTCAGCTAGTTTTGGTATGCTGGGCGATTTAAATATTGCAGAACCTGGTGCATTAATTGGTTTTGCAGGGCCACGTGTAATTAAAGAAACCATTAAGAAAGATTTACCCGAAGGTTTTCAACGCAGTGAATTTTTATTGGAGCACGGCTTCTTAGATTTTATTGTAGATAGAAAAAACTTAAAAGAAAAGCTGGCTCATATAATTCGATTGTTTAGGAAATAAGCTCAGCAAACAAAAACATAGTTTTTTGTTTGCTGAGTCAATCCTTTTTTAGTAAACAATAAATAAATATGAGTAAAAGTTTCAGCGTTCTAAACACAACTTATAAATATTACTTGACGGTTTATTATCATAGTTTTTTTTGTAAAAGTATTTTGTTTGGTTTTATATTTCCTTTTACCAGTTTCTTTACAGCATTCTCACAGGATACGTTAAATACAATAAAGCAAAAGATTCAAAACTTTGATTTAGCTGCAGATAAGAGGATTTTATTTGATGGGAAAGCTAAAACCTGTAACATCTCAATTAAAGATAGAAATAAACTATACCAAATTTTATTAGATAGTAACTATAAGTTAATTGGGCAATACACAGAAAAAAGAGATTGGATTGCTGCAACAACTAATTATGAGAATTTAGAACCCACTATTCAATCAAAAAAAAATGTTTTATTCAGTCCACCATTTAACTTAGTTAATCATTTACCAACTGAAAACGATTTAGAGTTTATTGATATATTTTTAAGGAATGATACCAAGGCATATTATTTTCAAAAAAATTCTTTTGCGAAAAAAAATAGTGACTTTTTAGGGAACTGGATTGCTCGAAAAAAAGAGACTATACTTTATAATTTTAAAGAAAAGAACAACTTTTTTTGGATAACATTTTCGACAGTCGAAAATGAGTACACACTCTATAAAATAAATGCTGATTTATTAGTTGAATCAACTTCACTGAAATTTATAACCCAGTATAATAAGACAAAAAACTTGTTAGAAATAGTTAAGGCAGATACCTCAATAAATGCATTTTCTAACCATAATTCAAGTGCAAAAATAAAGTTATACTTCGTAGATGACATTATTTACATTACTGATAATAGTGCTAAAGAAAAAAGTACAATTGTTCATAGCTTAAAAATAAATAATTTATCGTATCTAAGAACAAAGGTCTATACATTAACAGATGATGCTTCAGATATACTAAAGTCAAATAGCTATATTTTTCAAAATAAACTAATTCAGGCGGTATTAACAGAAAAGAAATTTTACATAACCGTTCAAGATATTGGTAGTCTAAACACAATTGCTAAATACACAATTGACAAACCAAATAACAAAAGTACGCCAGATAGTATTCAAGCCAAATTATTTGAAAGAGTTGGATTGTATGACGACATTATTGACGTATCAAATTCAAAAAATATTTGGGAGGAAGAACGTGGCGAAAACCTTTTTGTACATGCATTTAAAGTAAACGACTCTTTGCAAATAACTGCAGGTATCTCTACCGTAGAAAAAGATTTAATCACACCAATTATATCAACTGCTATTAGCTATTTTTTATTTTACAACCTTTTCTCAGATGTAGGTTTTTTATTAGGAGTTAGAATTAGCCCGGCTGATAAACTTACTAGTCTATATTATAAATTCAATTTAATAGATGATACGCTTGTAAATAGTAACTACTCAAACAAGTTTATTATTCCCTTCTCTAAAGCTGAAAATAAGTTTATAAGCAAAAATAAATCATCAGTTGTATCGATAATACTTAAAAACGAAGACAGGGTCTATATTTGCTATTCTAAAAAGAATGATAGTTTTTCATTCATTCAATTTAAGACACAGTAGCTACAAAAGGATTATGGCAAAAGAAATGAATAATAGGCAGGCTTACTACAACTACTTTATAGAAGACAAATATGAAGCTGGCATTGTATTACTTGGAACAGAAGTTAAAAGCATCAGGGAAGGCAAAGTGAGTTTTAATGATGCATTTTGTATGTTCGAAAAAAATGAATTATGGGTTCGTGGTTTGTATATTGCAGAATATTCTCATGGTACAGTAAACAACCATATTGCAGTACACGATAGAAAATTATTACTGAACCGTAGAGAATTAAACAAACTTCAAAATAAGTTAAAGGATAAAGGATTAACCATTGTTCCACTTAAAGTTTTTCTTACAGATAAAAGCTATGTAAAAGTGGAGATTGGCTTAGCAAAAGGTAAAAAGAATTACGACAAAAGAGAAACCATAAAGCAACGGGATACTGAAAAAGAAATTAAACGATACCTTAAATAAAAAAACGCTCAACCATTAAGTTGAGCGTTTTTGTTTAGGGAAGTACATAAGCTTTTACATCTTCTACAGTAATGGTTTTAGCAGATAATATGACCAATCGTTCAACCACATTTCTCAATTCACGTATATTACCCGTCCAATTATGTTCTTGCAATGTTTCTATAGCCTTTTTATCAATTGTTTTTTTTGCCTGACCATATTCAGTAGCAATATCTACTAAAAATTTTTCTACCAATAAAGGGATATCATCTCTTCTATCATTTAATGATGGAACATGAATTAATATTACACCCAAACGATGGTATAAATCCAACCTAAAATTTTTCTGTTCTACTTCTTCTAATAAATTCTTATTGGTAGCTGCTACAACCCTTACGTCAACAGAAATTTCTTTATCGCCACCTACCCTAGTAATTTTTCCTTCCTGTAGAGCCCGTAAAACTTTAGCCTGGGCCGATAAACTCATATCGCCAATTTCATCTAAAAACAAGGTGCCACCATTGGCTTGTTCAAATTTGCCAATACGTTGTTTTACAGCACTTGTAAACGAACCTTTTTCATGACCAAATAATTCACTTTCGATTAATTCCGATGGTATTGCTGCACAATTCACTTCTACCAAAGGTTGTGCATTTCTATTGCTTTTTTCATGCAGCCATTTAGCAACCAATTCTTTACCACTTCCATTTTCGCCAGTTATTAAAACACGGGCATCGGTTGCAGCAACTTTTTCTATGGTATCTTTTATTTTTTTTATTGCATCGCTTTCGCCAATAATTTCCTGAGTTTTGCTTACTTTTCTTTTCAGTGTTTTGGTTTCTTTAACCAAAATATTTTTGTCAGTTGCGTTGCGTATAGTAATGAGTAATCTATTTAAATCTGGTGGTTTGGCAATGTAATCAAATGCTCCTTTTTTTACAGCATCAACTGCAGTTTCAATATTACCATGTCCACTAATCATAATCACTGGCACTTCTGCATTTAACTCACTTGCTTTTGCTAAAAATTCAATCCCATCTAACTTGGGCATTTTAATATCGCATAAAACAACATCGTAATTGTTTTCAGAAAACTTTTTTAACCCTTCTTCCCCGTCGGCAGCTTCATCTACTTTGTAGCCCTCATTTCCTAAAATATCTTTCAATACATTTCGTATTGATTTCTCATCATCTATCACTAAAATATTTGCCATAAATATTGTTTAAAATTTGTATTGCAATATAGGTAATGACTAAAGCAAACGAACAGTAACACCTGTTAAAAAATTTCTTGCTGGTGCAGGGTTATAAAATCTTTTTCCAGCAGCATTAATATCGTTACCCAAACTGTACAATTCATTTAATAAATTATCAGCAGTAACAAACAAATTAATTTGGTTCTTTTTAATAGTAAAATTGTAATTAAGTTTGATTTGTAACAAACTATAGTCCGATGCAAAAGCATCGTTTGCATCAGTTAATGGTATAGCTGAAGTGTAGTTGTAGATTACCAATAATGAATATCGCTTTTTAAATACTGCTTCAACAGTTGTAATATTAATATACTTCGGAACACCCGTTAATGCTTTTCCTGAAAAATCATTAACGCCTGCTACATAGTTTACAAAACTGTATGGCTGAAAACTGTTGCTATTGCCAATGTTCAGCAGATTTAAGCATTTACCTGCTTTCTTTAAAAACTGATATTTAAATGTACTTTCAATACCTTTTTGAACGGTGTTTCCAGCATTGATAAAATACTCTGCTCCTGCTGCATTGTTTCTTCTAACAATAGCATCGTTTAATTTAAAATGATATAAAGCAATATCCAATTGCAATCTATTTTGCAACAAATATCCCTTTATACCAGCTTCAAAATTCCAGCCATACTCTGCTTTTAAGTCACTATAAAAATTTCCATCCGATGGTTTAATTTCAGCTAATGTTGGAGGAGAAAATCCTTTTGCACCTAAAATATATACAGAAACATTTTTATTTAGTTGATAAGACAAGGCTAAACGTGGTGTTGCTACAATTTTTGTTGAAGCGTTTTTGTAGTTTACAAAGTTTACTTGACTTAATCTTTTATAAGCATAACTCTGTTCATTGCAACTTAAGCCTAATTGTAAATTAAACTTTTTAATATTTACATTCAATTGTGAAAAAACAAACCATTGGCTTGCCTTAACAATATCATTGTATTGAACAGTATCTATTTGTCCATTTCTATTCCCATAGTTATCAATTGTTGAATGATTCTTCAAATATTCGAACCCTGTAATCCACTTCAACTGCAGATTTCCTATCATTTTTTTATAAAATAATTTTGAGCTGACTGCTGTATTTTTTTCTTTTCTTTTTTCATAATTGGTTATAAAAGGATTTGCAAAATCAGTTCCACTAAACACAATAGCCGTCTGTATTTCAAGTTGATTATTCAATTTAAAAGAATGCTTCAATCCTGCAAAAACACTGTTGTTATAAATGGCAGTTTGTTGTTGCAACGCACTTGGCAAAGTTGCAGTTGCTTGTCTTGCTAAAGTTGCATTTTGCAACATTTGTTCGTAAGTAATTCCTCCGGGCGTTTGATAATATAATGATGTATAAAACGCCAACAATTCAACATTGTGTTTATTTAGTTGTAGTGCTGCATTGTATTGCAATACATTTTTATTTAAAGCTGATTGCTGCCTGTAACCACTGTTTTGTTGATGACTTTGCATCAACTTCATACTCATTTTTTTATTACTATAATTCCATTGTACGTTTTCCTTAAACAAGCCATAAGAACCTACGACTGTAGTAATATTTACATTTTGTTGCTGCTCGAATGGCAGTGTAGATTTCAATAACAAAACCCCACCAGTTCCTGCCCCATAAATACTTGCTGATGGCCCTTTTAGAACTTCAGCTCCATCTATATTTTGAGTTTCAATTAAATTCAAATAAGTATTACCACCACCATCACTCAACGGTAAATCGTTCCAATAAATTTTTACATTTCTTACACCAAAAGGACTTCTCAATAAACTGCCTCTAATGCTTAAACGATAACTACCTGGGCTCCTTTCTTCTATCCTAACACCACTCACTGTATTTAATGCTGTTATCATAGATTGTTCTGAAAAATATTGAACTTGCTTTGTATTTAAAATTGCTACTGCTGCAGGTACCTCCTTCCACTTTGCATTGCTGTATAATGCCTGTACTATAAAATTTTTGGTAGTATCGCTTTCTACAATGGTTGTATCTTTTTTCTGTGCAGCAACAAAAGAATAATTAACTATTAAAAACACTAGCAAATACAAACATTTCATGTACTAAAAGTAATTGTTCAACAAGAAGGTTTGAATAAAATTTTACAAACTTCTACTGATACAACAATTTTATTCAATCTATGTTGAAAACTAAGAGCAATACCATTATTTTAAAAATCCCTAAGTTTGTTGAAATATGAATTGGAGCGACAATAAAATAAATATTGCAATACTTGATTTATACGAAGGTCAAGCCAATCAAGGCATGCGTTGTATAAGAGAGATTATTAATACTTGGGCTGAACAAAATCAATACAATGTTCATTTCGATGAATTTGATGTTCGTTTAAAACTTGAAGTACCCGATACATCTTATGATATTTACATTTCAACTGGTGGACCAGGATCACCATTAGATACAATTGGTAGTGAGTGGGAAGAAAAGTATTTTGGCTGGTTAGAATCGGTTGAAAATTGGAATAAACTAAACAATAATCCCAAACATGTATTCTTTATTTGCCACAGCTTTCAACTTGCCTGTAGATATTATGAAATAGGCAATGTGTGTAAACGCAAATCAACTGCATTTGGTGTATTTCCAATTCATCAACTAGACGATGGAAAAGAAGAGATTGTTTTTGAAGGATTGAAAGAGCCTTTTTATGGTGTTGATAGCAGAGACTACCAAGTTATTGAACCTAATTATGCACGCATTAGAGAAATGGGTGCCAAAATTTTGGCTATAGAAAAAAACAGGCCACATGTACCTTACGAAAGGGCAATTATGTCGGTTCGGTTTAATGACTATTTTATTGGTACACAATTTCATCCAGAAGCTGATGCAATGGGTATGAGCATGTATTTGCAAAGAGAAGATAAAAAAGAAATGGTTATTGCCAATCATGGTGAAGCCAAATGGAAAAGCATGTTAGAGAATTTAAGTGATCCTGCAAAAATACTTTGGACCTATTCTTGTATTCTTCCTAACTTTCTAAATCATGCAGTAGGTGAAATGATTGAAGCTTAAAATTATTTTATTATAATCATTTAAAAAATCCTCTTGTTTATGAAGAGGATTTTTTATTTTTATTAATGCTGTAAAAAGATTGCACTAATTTGTATTTTAGAAAAGAAAAAAGAAAATTATGGTTCCTTCAATAAGAAAAGAATTTAACGAAAGCTTTAACGCCGAAACATATAAAGCATATTTAGATGATTTGCACAGTAAACATACTGGAGCATTAGAGTTTAGGGTTGCCGAAACACCAGTATTTGTTAACAAAGCATTTAAAAATAAAATTTTAAGTGCCTGCGAAAGTATTGTAGATGTAATAACTGGCTTTAACTTTAAAACACTTACTTCACATGCCATTCCTACAAATGTAAGAGTGCCCAACGAAAACGGACATAGCCATTTTATTGCATTTGATTTTGGAATTTGTGAAAATGAAAAAGGAGAATTGGAACCACAACTAATAGAGATGCAAGGCTTCCCTACACTTTTTGGCTTTGAAGTGTATATAGATGCTGTAGCAAGAAAACATTTTACAATTCCTGATAATTATTCGGCTTATTTAAGCGATTTGGACGAAGCTTCTTATATAGCATTATTAAAAGAAATTATTGTTGCAAATCATCAGCCTGAAAATGTAATTCTATTAGAAATATTGCCTCACAAACAAAAAACAAGAATTGATTTTTATTGTACACAAGATTATTTGGGTATCCCTATTGTTTGTTTAACTGAACTAATACAAGAAGGCAAAAAATTGTATTACGAAAAAGATGGTAGAAAAACTGAAGTAAAAAGAATTTATAACCGAATAATTTTCGACGATTTACAACAACAATCTGCCGAAATACAAGAGAAAGGGAAAATACTATTAGAAGACCTTGACGTAGAGTGGGTACCACATCCAAATTGGTTTTATAGAATTAGCAAATACACTTTGCCTTTTATCGACCATCCTTATGTACCCAAAACTAGGTTCTTGAATGAAATAAAAGAGTTACCAGCTGATTTAGAAAACTATGTTTTAAAACCATTATTTTCTTTTGCAGGGCAGGGCGTAGTAATTGATGTAACACTCGACGACATACAAAAAGTTGAAGACCAAGAAAACTGGATTTTACAACGAAAAGTAAAATATGCCGATGTTATAGTAACGCCTGATATTCCTGCGAAGGCAGAAATACGCATATTTTATTTTTGGAAAGATGGAGAAGCAAGACCCATTCCAACAAACAATTTGGCTCGTTTAAGCAAAGGAAAAATGATTGGTGTACGCTATAACCAAGATAAAGAATGGGTTGGCGGTAGCTTGGTATATTTTGAGAAATAATTTACTAGATATACATACAAAAGCCATGATAAAATTCATGGCTTTTGTATGTGTACACTTATTCGATTAACCTTTTAAATAAAAGCTCATTTCTTCTTGATATTGCATAGCAATTTCTTTAGCATCAGATGCATAAGTTGTTTCATTTCCTGCATAAATAATGGCTCTGCTGGCATTAATAAGTAAGCCACAATCCTTATTCAATCCATAATTGCTTACATCCATTAAACTGCCTCCCTGAAAACCAACACCGGGAACCAAAATAAAATTATCAGGAATAATTTTTCTGATATTACTTAATTCACTTGCCTGCGTTGCACCAACAACAAACATTAAATTTTCTGGTGTTCCCCAATTGGAAATTGTACCAATTACTTTTTCGTATAAATATTTATCCCCTATTTTTTGCAATTCAAAATCGTTTGCACCTTTATTAGAAGTTAAACCAAGTACAATGGTAAATTTATTCTCATATTCTAAAAAAGGACGAACACTGTCTTCACCCATATACGGTGCAACTGTAATGGCATCAAAAGGCAATGTTTCAAAAAATGCTTTGGCATATTGTGAAGATGTATTACCAATATCTCCACGTTTTGCATCAGCAATTTTAAAATGTGTATCCGGAATATAGTGTAGGGTTTCTTCCATTACTGCCCAACCTTTTACACCCATTGATTCATAAAAAGCAGTATTGATTTTATAACTTACACAATGGTCTTTGGTAGCATCGATAATGGCTTTATTAAACTCTACAATTGCATTTGGAAGCTGTTGTAAATGCTTGGGAATTTTAGTAATATCAGTATCCAAACCAACACACAGATAAGTATTCTTTTCTTTTATTTGATTAACTAAATAGCTTTTATTCATGCTGCGAAACTAATGTTTTGGAACAAAAAACCATCGCAAAGCGATGGTTTAATTCATAAACTAAATAATGTTATTTGTAATCGTACACAACATAACCCCAAGGTTCAATTTGCCAACTGGTAGATTTCAAATCCTCATTATTACCCATAAACACATTATACGTTTTGCCCAATAAGGTTGCATCTTTTACTTCAATTTTTTGAGCATTGGCACTCAGGTTTAAAATTACCAATAGCTTGCTTTTTCCTTTTTCTCTTACAAAAGCATACACATATTTATCATCTCCAACTGAAACTTTTTTGAACGAAGCATTCGAACTTAACGCTTCATTATTTTTTCTAAGGTTCAACAATGTCTTATAAAAATTAGCTCTTTGGAATTTACCAAAACTGATTGTGTCTTTATAAAAGAAACTTAAGCTGTCTAAAAATGGTTCTTCTTGTCCGCTGTAAATCAATGGTACAGAAAGTTTCATGGTTTGTGTAAGTACAGCAAATGGAGCATGACTTGCACCAGGCATGGTACCATAGTCAGCTTTGTTCCAAGTATTTTCATCATGATTGCTGGTAAAATACATTCTCAATGCGTTTGAAGGATAGAGTGTATCGCCTCTTGCAATTACACTATCAAAACTTGCAATCGTTCTTCTGCCTTGTGCAATATGTGTTAACACAGGAAAATTTTGCCATGCATACGTTGCATCAAAACCACTTTCATGCAAACCTTTTCTATCACCTTCTGCCAACATAAACACATTTTTTTCATTCTTCAAAGTGGTTATACATTTCTTCCAAAATTCATCTGGTACTTCACCTGCAACATCACATCTAAAACCATCGATACCAGTTTGTGTAATCCAAAATTTCATTTGGTTAATCATGGTATCTTGAAAAGCCAAATTTTTATAGTTCAGCTTCCTTGTATCTGTCCAATCAAATGGAGAAATTGGTTTTTTAGTTACACTGTCAACTACATAAAAATCAGGATGTGTAGTTAACCAACTATGATCAGCTCCAGTATGATTGGGTACCCAATCTATAATTACTTTAAAGCCCATATCATGGCACTTCTTCACCAAAGCTTTCCATTCATCCATTGTACCAAACTCTGGATTCACATCTACATAACTAGCCACAGCATAATAACTTCCTAAAACTCCTTTTCTATCTACTTTACTAATTGGATTAATTGGCATAAACCACAAGGTTTGTACGCCCATTTCTTTCAACCTATCTAAATGTTTTTCAAAAGCTTTAAATGTTCCTTCAGGAGTATACTGACGAACATTTACTTCATAAATATTGCCTTGCATAATCCATGCAGGATGACCATCAATTTTAGCTGTATCGCTGTTTGTAGATGGTGTATTTTCATTTTTACAAGAAGAAAATAAATACATCAAGCAAAGTGTACTTATTAGCAGTTTTGTTTTCATAACAATCGTTTTAGAAGATAAAAATAAGTAGTTAATGTGTAAAATTGACACATTATTGAAAAAACTTTTTCTCACCTCTTTATTAAGCCTAAGGAAACGTCATATTTCAATCAACTGTACCCTAATTACTTTAAGGTTAAAACTTCTTGCTATTATCTTTGCTGCATATCAATTTAATACAAGTATATGAAGGTTTTTAAGTTTGGAGGAGCCAGTGCCAGCAGCATAGAAAGAATTCAAAACATTGCAGCCATTTTAGATTTATACAAAGAAGATAAAATTGTAATGATTATTTCTGCCATGGGCAAAACCACCAATGCTTTAGAAAAAGTAGTTGAAGCATTTTATGCAGGTAATAAAGAAATAGCATTGGAACTATTTAATGGAGTTAAACAACAACATTTAACCACTGCAAAATATTTATTGGTTACCAATTATAACCCATGCTATAATCAATTGAATGATTATTTCACTGAAGCTGAATGGCTGCTGCATGACAAACCAGTAAGAGAATTTGATTACTATTATGATCAGATAGTTTGTGTGGGTGAATTATTAAGTACCTGTATTATTAGCTACTATTTAAATGAAGTTGGTGTACCAAATACTTTATTAGATGTAAGAGATATTTTAAAAACAGATAATAATTATAGAGAAGCCAATATTAACTGGGTTAAAACAACTGAAAATATTACTGCTTTTGCCGATGCATCCACAAATTTGGTTATTACTCAAGGCTTTGTTGGTTGTACAGATGATAATGAAAGCACCACCTTGGGAAGAGAAGGCAGCGACTATACTGCAGCTATTTTTGCCAATCTATTAAATGCCGAAAGTGTTACCATTTGGAAAGATGTAGAAGGTGTGATGAATGCTGACCCAAAAGCTTTCCCTAACGCAACACTTATATCAGAACTGAGTTTTGATGAAGTAATTGAAATGGCTTATTATGGAGCTCAGGTAATTCATCCAAAAACCATTAAGCCTTTGCAAAACAAAGGCATTCCATTACAGGTAAAATGTTTTTTAGACCCTTCATTACCTGGCACAGTAATTCATAAAAAAAATATTAAAAACCTGCCTCCTATTATTGTTATAAAAGACAATCAGGCATTAATTCATTTGCACAGTCAAGATTTCAGTTTTGTTGGTGAAGAACCAATGGCAAAGCTTTACGAAATCTTTGCCCAATTAAATATTAAACCCAATTTAATACAAACTGGAGCTATCAGTTTGCAAATTGGTTTAGATAACAGAGAAGATAAAATTCAACAATTTGCATCGGCAGCTTCAAGCATTTTTGATGTGCAAGTAGAAATAGGTTTACAACTGTTAACAATAAGACACTACACCGCTGAATTATTTACTAAAATGAGCAATGGCAAAGACATTATTCTTACACAACAAACCAAAGAAACTGTACAAGTTTTGTATAAATAAAAAAGCGGCTGTCTTTAACTTTTAAGACAGCCGCTTCTCTTTAACTTTCATCTACTCTTTTATATCAGTGTTCATTTTAGGTTTATCAAATTCCCACTCTTTTTTATCTAGTGTACGTTTAGCAGGATATATTTCGTTACAGGTTGCACCTTCATACAAACGACCATCTTTCATCACATATTTAATGGTATTGGTGTTACGAATATTCTCTAATGGATTCTTATCTAAAATTAGCAAATCGGCCAATTTTCCTTTTTCAATACTACCTAAATCTTTATCTAAACCTAAGCCTTCAGCACCTTGTATGGTTGCAACTTTCAAAGCATCAATGGTACGCATACCACCACTTTGCATGCTCCATAATTCCCAATGGTAGCCAAGACCTTGAAACTCTCCATGACTTCCAACACCTGCCAATCCACCTGCTTCAACAATATTTTTCATATTCTTGGCATGCTTTTGAAACACATGTTCTTCAGGCATAAACCAACCTGCACTCAATCTTCTTGTTTTAGAAGCCAACTCATCGTACGCAAAGAAATTTTGCACTTTAGCATCATGATAAGGATCTTCAGTAGCCCAATAATAATTTTCGGCCCAAGGTCCTCCGTAAGAAACCAATAAGGTTGGCGTAACCAACATTTTAGATTTTGCAACAGCTGTAAACACATCATTAAACAAAGGATAAATTGGTAATGCATGTTCATGCCCAGGATAACCATCGATCATATTACTCATGTTCAATTTAAAATCTAACCCACCTTCGGTTGTAGGCATAATTTTTTGATTTTTTGAAGCTTGAATAATCCATTGACGTTGCTTTCTGTTACCAGTTAAATACATTTTAATGTACTTGGTATTGTAGTATTTGCTATACTGTTTCAGCACACTTTCGGCATTGGCAGAATCTTTAATATTATAAAACCAAAACCCAACACCAGGGCCAGTTGAATAAACCCTTGGCCCAACCATCATTCCTGCATCTACCATATCGCTGTAAGTAAGTACATCAGTTGTTGCAGTTTGTGGGTCACGAGTGGTTGTAACACCATAAGCTAAATTGGTTGCATAAATCCATATTTGATTTTTGTGAATACCCCAGTTTGGCCACATGTGTGCATGTGGATCTACAAAACCTGGCACAATGGTTTTGCCTGATACGTTGTACACTTGTGCATTTGATGGAACACTGAATGAACCTCTTTTACCAACAGCTTTTATCCTGTTATTTTCTACAAGCACATCGCCATTTTCAATTACTTCATCTCCTTTCATGGTTACGATTCTTGCTCCTCTTAACAATACCATTCCAGTTGGTGTAGCTTTCTTAAAAAACACTTTCACTTCTGTTTCAGTTGCTTTGTAATTGAGTTCTTCTTTTTTAGGGGTTTTCTTCGCAGTGGTATCTTTTGCAGCAATTGAATCACGAATTTTCTTTTCTGCATCAGCGGCTTTTTTCAAAACTGAATCAGCATTAATTCTAGTTGTAGAATCTTCAATTCTTTTAGCTTCTACTTTTTTAGCATCCTTTGTGCTGTCTTCTACAAACTGAGCCCTATCTACATTGTACACAAAGTGTGTACTGCCTAAACTATAATGCACTGTATTCCCATCAGCTTGCCAAAAAGGAAATTCACCACCAACTTCAGTTAATTTTCTTGCAGGAAAATCAGCATTTGCAGCATCGGCAACATTGATGTTTTCTAACTTACCTGTTTCAGGGATGGTAACCACATAAATATCATTGTTTACCTGTACCAACGCTTTTCCACCTTTTGGAGAAATAGAAATCCATGAAGCCGGTGAAGGTTTGGTCATTTCTCTTTCCTTATCCACATCTTCATTTTCAATTAAAATACATTTCATTGCTTCAGGATCTGGTCTGCCCATTTTAGTTGGTACTGTTCCATAAGTTGTTATGCCAGTTACATGAATAATTTTCTTCTCATCTGTTCCATCCCATTTTATCGAAACTAAATCTCCATTAAAATGTGTGAGATAAATTCTATCGGATTGACTATTTACAAAATGGGGATTGAAACGTCCTAGAGATTTTTCAATGACACTGATATCTCCTCCAGCAGATGATATCCAGCAAATTTCATCTTCACTACCATCATAACCTGGTCCATAAGCTTCTTTAAAAACTCTTGCATTGCTTTTAATTAAAACTATTTTATCTCCAGCAGGTGTAAAATTGAAGCTTTGGTATAAGCCTTTTACTTTGGTTAATTTTTGCAAAGCTTTACTAGCTACATTCACCTTGTACATATCTCCACCATCCGAAGTCCATGTTGAAAATACAATCGAACTTCCGTCAGGGCTCCAAGCTGGTTGAGCTTCAGTAAACTCATTAGTTGTTAATCTTTGTGGTGTACCATTTGGATAGTCCATTACGTACAATCTGTTCAATACTGTAAATGCCAATTGTTTCCCGTTAGGAGAAGGAACAGCATCTCTAATTTGTGTTGCCTGTTGGTAAGCAGTATCGGAAACAGGATATTTAAAGTCTAACCTTGCTCCCATTTCTAATTTCACATCTACATCAATGGGAATTGCTGAAATACCACTTCCGTCAATCGCAATTTTGTGAATCTTTCCACCGTATGAAGCCAACACATATTTACTGTCTGGTGTAAAAGTCATAGAAGGTAATACGCCCAATGGAGCAATGGATTCTTGTTCATCTCTTTGCACTGGATAAGCAATCCATTTTTCATCACTGGTTTGTAAATCTCTTAATACCAAACCTGTTTTATCTTCATATCTGGTACCATATACCAACCATTTTCCATCTTTAGATAATGTTGGAGTAAATGCACTACCATATCTTGATGTGATAGTAGTTGTTTTTGCGTTTTTTCTATCGTAAACACCAACTTGATATTGGGGCAATTGAGCATTATAGTTCCAGGCTCCAAAACGCATAGAATAGTAAACTAACTTCCCATCTGCACTTACAGCTGGATCAATGGTTTTTAAACCAGCAGGTGCTTCAATTAGCTGTGTACCACTACCACCCTTTTTATGCACCATAAACAATTTGGGTACACGTCGGCCCTTGGCATAAATAATATAATCACCATCTGGTGTCCAACAAGCATTTGGAAAGTATTGATTCTGATCAAAAGTCATTTGAACAGTATCTTTCTTTTCGGTATCAATATACCAAACATTATCAGCCCCACCTCTGTCAGAAATAAATAAAATCTTTTTGCCATCAGGACTAAACCTTGGCTGTACATCATACGCCAATCCTTTTGTTACAGGTATGGCTTTCCCACCAGTTGCAGGCATGGTATAAATATCTCCCATCAAATCAAATAAAATGGTTTTACCATCAGGGCTTATATCAACGCTCATCCAAGAACCTTCTTTAGTATTATACTCAATTTTCCGAGAAGGTTTTAAAGGCAGGTTTTTATACACTTCGTATTTGGTAGTATCTTTTTTAGAAGTATCTGCTAGTACATCCTTCAGAGTAAAAATATTCTCTTTTTCAATTAGACTAGAAGTTATTGAAAAAGTTGCGAACCCAGCTAAGGTTAGCAGTTGAAAAAAAAATAAACGCATAAGATTAAGTTTTGGTAATTTGAAGATAATAACTAAGCAATACTTAAGCATTATTTTTTTAACAACGGTTGGTATAATAGCCAAAAGTAATTATACTCATGCACTCCAATTTAAGTTGTTAAGTTCTCAATAAAATACCTCAAATGAAATGTTTGGGATATTTTATATACTAAAGATGTATTTAATTATAGCTTCTTTGATAAAGCACTAAATAAGTACACTAATGGCTAATTTACTTTTAGCACCATGATCTTATATCGTCTAAAGGATGGTGCTTCATTAAATCTAATCACACATTTATTATTTCCATTCATTTCGACAACAGCATCATTAGGAATAGATAAAATTCTATTACAATTTGCCTCAGCACCACAATCAATAAACTGAACCATCACAAAGTCACTGCCTAAGTTATGCTCAATTTCAAAAACTTTAGTTTTTCCATCACCTATAGAAGTAACAAATGATGTTGGAGATTTAACGATTGGCTTGTTTGCTAGGGTATCTTTTACAATTGAGTTTTGGGTTAACCTACCAGTAAGTTGAGATGGAACAATAGATAACCACTGCCCTTGAAAGTAGTACTGAAATTCACCATATTGGATATTAAAAATCAAAAGACCATCAACAGGAACTTTTATTCTATTATCTCTATCATAGCTATCCATTCTTGGCAGTAGCACACCTCTTTGAATTGATTTAACTTCTAATATTGCCGATGGACTTGCAAAATCACCAATTGCACCACCAATTAAAGTTCTGCCTCTTGCATTTCCATTTAACTGAGTATTACCAATGATTCTAATTTGAGATTTGGAATCGATATTTAAAGTACCAGCAGCAAAAACATCAATCTGATTTATGCTATTACTGTTTCCAATGGTTAAATTACTATTGATATTTTCAAAATATGGAATGTTGTTTCTTATCATTTTAAAGTCAACATTGGTTTTCGTACCTAATACAGCAGAGCCACTAGTAAAAGAATTTCCTCCATTTAAAAAAGCATTCGACCCTGCCATATCAAATAATTTTTGCCCATCAATTGCTACAACTTTGCCCATATCTTCTAATCCTAAAATATATAATGGATTAGATTTAGGCTTGGGTAATACAAATTGCTGAGACCACAATTTGGGTAAATAAAAATTATTGTTATTAACACGTGTTATATCTATTTCAGCTGTTGGGTCTATGGTTTGTGCATTTGCGGATTGTAAAATGAAGAAACCAATGCAAATGGTAGCTAAAGTTTGTAATATCTTTTTCATGTATACTGTTTAAATAATGAATTATAAATGAAGTTATTCAATTTATTTTAATATTAAAATGGTGAATAAAAAAAGTTTTCCCGAACTTATCAATAAAATATTATTGATATACCTCACTGCCATAAACAACTTTAGCTAAAATTACCAATAACAACGTACTTTATGTTTATCTACCTCGAAATGACTATAGCAATTGTTCAATTTCATTTTAGTATTTAAAGCATTAACTTCATTTTTAAATACGTTTAATGAAACTTTTAGCAACTAACATAGGCAGGCTTAGAATTATTGGTTTTGGAGAAGCAATTTCTTGGCTTTTACTATTGGGCTTTGCTATGCCTATGAAATATATATGGCACAATCCTCTACCTGTAAAGTATGTTGGTTGGATACATGGCCTATTATTTATAAGCTATATAGCTATGGCATATATTGTAAAAGAAGAAAATAAGTGGTCGTTTAAAAAACTGGCAACAGCTTTTATTGCTGCTTTTTTGCCATTTGGTACATTTATTTTCGATGCAAAACTAAAAGCCGAACAAGGTTTGCACAAATAATCTAAGTTCTGTTGCTACTTAAACCTCAGAACAGCTTATTTTTGTTACACAACTTTAAATACCCAGGCTCAGAAGTTTTTGTTTATGAAGAAGATAGAATTAGAAATAATAGCACTTAGTCACAGCATTACGCAAACACATTCCTATGCAGTCGTTTTAGGTGAAGCAAATGGATTAAGACGTTTACCAATTGTTATTGGAGGTTTCGAAGCTCAGGCAATAGCTGTTGCCTTAGAAAACATGAAACCTAGCCGCCCATTAACACATGATTTAATGAAAAACTTCATGAATGCTTTTGGAGTGGTTTTACAAGAAATAATTATAAGCGATTTACAAGAAGGTATTTTTTACAGTAAATTGGTTTGTTATACAGAAAATGATACTATAGAAATTGACAGCAGAACCAGTGATGCCTTGGCATTAGCAGTTCGTTTTGGATGCCCTATTTATACCTATGAAAACATTATTGCCAATGCTGGTATTTTAATGGAAGACAGTGCAGATAAAAAACGTAAAAGTGAAGCCGTTGGTGGTGTTGAAGAAAATACAGAAAGCAGAGAAGATTTAAGTGGCATGAGTATAGAAGAATTGCAAACGCTATTAGACGATGTTTTAGAACACGAAGACTATATACGTGCAATTGCCATTAGAGATGAAATGAATAAAAGAAAGTAATTAATAATTTGAAATTTTTAATTCGAAATTATTAATCTAGCATGGTAACATTCCCCAACTGTAAAATAAATCTTGGTTTAAACATCATTCAAAAAAGAGTTGATGGATTTCATGATTTAGAAACAGTTTTCTATCCTATTCAAATAAAAGATGTTTTAGAAATTATCCCAACATCAAATACTACAGATATACAATTTTCAGCATCAGGTTTGGCCGTAGATGGCAATTCAACTGATAATATTTGCTTCAAGGCTTATCATCTTTTAAAAAAAGATTTTCCAACATTACCTTCCATTCAAATGCACTTGCATAAAGCCATACCAATGGGTGCAGGTTTGGGAGGAGGCAGTGCCGATGGTGCTTTTGCACTAAAAATGCTCAACGAAAAATTCAATTTAAATTTAACCGTTCAGCAGCTAATTGATTATGCATTGCATTTGGGTAGTGATTGTCCGTTTTTTATACTCAACAAACCTTGCTTTGCAACTTCACGTGGAGAAAACATGACTGAAATTGAGCTTGATTTATCTAATTATCAATTCATAATTGTTAATCCTAACATTCATGTAAATACAGGTTGGGCTTTTAAACAAATTACGCCTTCGGTTTCAGCAAAATCTATTCAGCAAATTATTCAACAACCCATCGAAAGTTGGAAAGATGAATTGATTAATGATTTTGAATTACCCGTTGCAAATCAATTTGCTGAAATTGCCGACATTAAAACAAAACTATATGCAGCAGGTGCCATTTATGCTAGCATGAGTGGAAGTGGGAGCACAGTATTTGGTATTTTTAAAAAAGATCAAAACTTACAACTGCAATTTCCCGAAACCTATTTGCTAATAAAGTCTCAATAACTGCTAAAAGCAGCATCCACCCGAATAAACGATTAAAATAATTCTAACAATACACCCATTTCGCATTCAAACTAACAAACGTTTGCGTAATTTTTTGAAAATTTTCTACGAAAATTTAAAAAAACTTGTATTTTTATCACGGTTGCCTGCCACATTGTTTTACTTTTTTACGATTTATAGCTTATGACCCCTCAAAACAATTATGGAGGCCTCTATCATCCTTCGTTTGAACATGATAGTTGTGGAATTGGATTTGTTGCCAATATAAAAGGCATTAAATCACATCAGCACATTTCTGATGCCCTCACCATTTTAGAAAATATGGAACACCGTGGTGCCTGTGGCTGTGAAGCCAACACTGGCGATGGTGCTGGCATTATGTTACAAGTACCTCATGAATTTTTCTTTGATGAGTGTGTAAAAATGGGTGTACACTTACCTGCATTTGGTAAATATGGTGTGGGTGTATTATTTTTTCCAAAAGACATTCGTTTAAAAGAAGAGTGTAGAGAAATTTTTTCTCGTTGTGCCGAACATTTAGGCTTAGAAATTTTGGTCTATAGAAAAGTGCCTGTAAACCCAACCAATATTGGTGCTACAGCTTTATCGGTTGAGCCTGAAATTGAACATGTAATTATTATTTGTCCTGATCATATCAATGATCCAGAAGCTTTTGAAAGAAAATTATTTGTATTACGCAACTATGCTAGTCACACAATCAATAGCACAGTTCGTAAAAATAATGTTGGTTTCTATCTTGCTTCATTGTCTTATAAAACTATTGTTTATAAAGGTCAGTTAACTTCTCATCAGGTTCGTGAATACTTTCCTGATTTAAGTAATAAAAGAATGGTGAGTGCTTTTGGCTTAGTGCATTCTCGTTTTGCTACCAATACATTCCCTTCATGGAAATTGGCTCAGCCATTTCGTTACATGGCTCACAATGGAGAGATTAATACACTACAAGGGAACTTAAACTGGCTAAAAACAAGTGAAAAAGGCTTTACGTCGCCTTACTTTACCAGAGAAGAAATGGACATGCTTTTGCCTATTATTACAGAAGGCCAAAGTGATAGTGCTTGTTTAGATAATATGATTGAATTGCTCAGTTTATGTGGCCGTTCATTACCCCATGTAATGATGATGCTCATACCCGAAGCATGGGATGGAGATGATAAAATGGATCCTGTTAAAAAAGCATTTTACGAATTTCATGCTGCATTTCAAGAACCTTGGGATGGTCCAGCATCCATTTCATTTACCGATGGTAAAATGATTGGTGCAACATTGGATAGAAATGGATTGAGACCTTCTCGTTACTGTGTTACAACAGATGATAGAGTTATAATGGCAAGTGAAACTGGAGCATTACCAATTGATCCAGCCATTATAAAAGAAAACGGCAGACTACAACCAGGAAAAATGTTTGTGGTTGATATGGAACAAGGCCGTATTATTAGTGATGATGAATTGAAGCAAAAAATATGTTCTCAAAAACCATATGGTGAATGGTTGAATAAATATAAAATTCGTTTAGAAGAATTACCTGAACCGAGGGTTTCATTTACACACTTAGAACACGAGCAAGTGTTCAAATACCAAAAAGCATTTGGATATTCTACAGAAGATTTAGAAACCATTATTGCTCCAATGGCTTTAGAAGGTAAAGAACCCATTGGCTCTATGGGAACTGACGCTCCTTTAGCAATATTGAGCGATCAACCTCAACATTTGAGTGCATATTTTAAACAATTGTTTGCACAAGTAACCAATCCACCCATTGATCCAATCAGAGAAAAATTGGTGATGAGTTTGGCCACTTTTGCTGGTAACAATGGAAATATTTTAATTGAAGATCCATTGGCTTGCCATAGTGTAGCTTTGAAACACCCTGTGTTGGCTAATCATGAATTAGAAAAAATCAGAAGTATTGATACAGGCATTTTTCAGGCAAAAACTTTGCAAACTTATTTTAGGGCCGACGGTAAGCCAGGATCATTACAAAAAGGCATCGATAGATTGTGTCGTTACGCAACCGATGCTGTTGAAGATGGATTTGAAGTATTGGTTTTAAGTGATAGAGCAATCGATAGCGACCATGCTCCTATCCCATCATTACTTGCAGTTGCCGCTGTTCACCATCATTTAATCAGAAAAGGTTATCGTGGTCAGGTAGGTATTATTGTAGAAGCTGGCGATGTGTGGGAAGTACATCATTTTGCATGTTTAATTGGTTTTGGAGCAACTGCCATCAATCCATACTTGGCTTTATCTACTATTAGAGACATGAAATTAGATAGTAGATTAAAAACAGATACAGAGGTTGAACAACTAAAGAAAAATTATATTAAAGCCGTTTGCGATGGATTGTTAAAAGTATTTAGTAAAATGGGTATCTCTACTTTACAATCTTATCAGGGAGCTCAAATTTTTGAAATTGTTGGTTTAAATAAAACAGTCGTTGATAAATATTTCACAGGTGCAACCTCACGTATTGAAGGTATGGGCTTAGATGAGATTGCTAAAGAAGCTTTGGCAAAACATAAATTTTCATTCAGTAAAAAAGATGTACCTGTTGAACGTTTACCAGTTGGTGGAATTTATCAGTGGAAGCGTAAAGGTGAATTTCATTTATTCAATCCGCAAACCATTCACTTATTGCAGCATTCAACAAAAATGAATGATTATGCAACGTTTAAAAAATATTCAAAAACAGTTAATGATCAAAGTGAAAAAGCTTGTACGTTAAGAAGTTTATTTGAGTTTAAACGCAATCGTACTGCTATTTCAATTGACGAAGTTGAACCAGCAGAAAACATCTACAAACGCTTTGCCACAGGTGCAATGAGCTTTGGGTCAATATCGCATGAAGCCCATAGTACATTGGCCATTGCCATGAATAAATTGGGTGGCAAAAGCAATACTGGAGAAGGTGGCGAAGATGAAATTCGTTACCAACCCATGGAAAATGGGAATAGCATGCGTAGTGCCATTAAACAAGTGGCATCAGCACGTTTTGGCGTAACTAGTTTATACCTGACGGAAGCCGACGAACTGCAAATTAAAATGGCTCAAGGTGCAAAGCCTGGAGAAGGTGGTCAATTGCCAGGACATAAAGTAGATGAGTGGATTGGCAAGGTTCGTCATGCAACGCCTGGTGTTGGTTTAATTTCTCCACCACCGCATCACGACATATATTCAATTGAAGATTTAGCACAGTTAATTTCCGATTTAAAAAATGCCAATCGTAAAGCTAGAATTAATGTAAAACTGGTTTCTAAAGCTGGTGTAGGAACAATTGCTGCTGGTGTTGCAAAAGCAAAAGCTGATGTAGTATTAATTGCAGGTTTTGATGGTGGTACTGGAGCATCTCCAATTAGTTCAATTAAACATACAGGACTACCATGGGAATTGGGTTTAGCAGAAGCTCACCAAACTTTGGTAAGAAATAAATTAAGAAGTCGTGTTGTTTTGCAGGCCGATGGACAAATGAAAACGGGTCGAGATATTGCTGTTGCAGCTTTATTAGGTGCAGAAGAATGGGGTGTTGCAACTGCTGCATTAATTGTAGAAGGTTGTATTATGATGCGTAAATGTCATTTGAATACTTGTCCTGTTGGCGTTGCAACACAAGATCCTGAATTAAGAAAAAGATTTACTGGCGATCCTGAGCATGTAATTAATTTCTTCCGTTTCATCGTACAAGAATTAAGAGAAATCATGGCAGATTTAGGTTACAAGACAGTAAACGAAATGATTGGTCAGGTTGAAAATTTAGAAATCAAAGAAAACATCACTCATTGGAAATATAGTAGGCTTGACTTATCACCAATTTTGTACAGAGAACCAGCAGCAGAGCATGTTGGCTTATACAATACTGAAGAACAAGATCATGGATTGGCAGATGTAATTGATTGGAAATTGTTGGCTGCTGCAAAACCAGCCTTAGAAAATCAAGAAAAAATTTCAGCTAGTTTCCCTATAAAAAATACTGACAGAACTGTAGGTACAATTCTGTCAAATGAACTTACTAAAATTTACAGAAGTGCAGGTTTACCAGATGATACCATTCACTTTAAATTCAATGGTACTGCTGGTCAGAGCTTTGGAGCATTTAATAATAAAGGCATTACACTAGAATTAGAAGGCGATGCAAATGATTATTTTGGCAAAGGTTTAAGTGGTGCAAAGCTCATCGTTTATCCATCTAAAAAATCTGGTTTTAAGCCCGAAGAAAACATCATTATTGGCAACACTGCTTTTTATGGTGCAACCAGTGGCGAAGCTTATATAAGAGGAAAAGCAGGTGAACGTTTTGCTGTAAGAAACAGTGGTGCAACTGCTGTTGTAGAAGGGGTTGGTGACCATGGTTGTGAATACATGACTGGTGGCCGAGTGGTAATTCTTGGCAATACTGGAAGAAACTTTGCAGCAGGTATGAGTGGAGGTATTGCATACATCTATGATGTGCAAGGCAAATTTGCAAATAACTGCAACAAAGAAATGGTTGACTTAGATCCAGTTGCAGAAGAAGACATTCAAGAGTTGCAAAGTATGATTCAAAAGCATTACATCACCACAGGAAGCACAGTAGCAAAATTTGTGTTAGACGATTTCGAAAATCAACTGAAGAACTTTGTGAAAGTATTTCCAAGCGATTATAAAAAAGCATTGCAGAATAGCAAGAAAAATATGGTTACCAGCTAATGAATAAGTATTGAGCTGCATCCCGATAACTATCGGGATGCGTCGCACACTGCAACTATAGAATAAATACAATCAAAACCAACCGCAAAGAACATGAGTAATAAAGTAATCGCAGAGTAGCTCTGCATAAACTCAAAAACTCTATACGCTGCGGTGAATAAACAAACCGTAAACTTTAAAAATTAAAGTAATGGGCAAACCAACCGGATTTTTAGAATTTAATAGAGAAGCTCCTGACAAAAGACCAATAACAGAACGTGTACAGGATTATAAAGAATACATAAAACCTTACTCAGAAGAAAAACTGAACCATCAGGCAGCACGTTGCATGAACTGTGGCGTTCCATTTTGTCACAGTGGCTGTCCATTGGGTAACGTCATCCCTGAGTTCAATGATGCTGTTTATGATGGCAATTGGAAAGAAGCCTATGAAATCTTAACTTCTACGAATAATTTTCCTGAGTTTACTGGACGTATTTGTCCTGCTCCATGTGAAAGTGCATGTGTGTTAGGCATTAATCAACCTCCAGTTTCTATTGAAGAAATTGAAAAGCACATTATTGAAATCGCATTTGAAAAAGGCTTTGTAAAAGCCAAAAAACCAAATCTAAGAACAGCTAAAAAAGTTGCTGTAATTGGCAGTGGGCCAGCAGGCTTAGCAGCTGCTGCACAATTAAATTATGCAGGACATACTGTAACTGTTTTTGAAAGAGATGAAGAACCGGGCGGCTTATTGCGTTATGGAATACCAGATTTTAAACTAGAAAAATGGGTGGTGGCAAGAAGAGTGGATGTAATGAAAGAAGAAGGTGTAATTTTTAAATGCCATGCCAATGTTGGTGTAAACGTAAGTATCAGTGATTTATTAAGAGAGTTCAATGCTATTGTTTTAGCAGGAGGAAGTACTACCCCTAGAAACTTACATATTCCTGGCAGAGAATTAAATGGTGTTCATTTTGCAATGGACTTTTTAAAGCAAAACAATAAAGTAGTAGCTGGTCAAAATCCATTAGCCAATGCAGCTATAGAAAGTAATATTTTAAATGAGCTTGTAAAAGCAACTGGAAAAAATGTGGTAGTAATTGGTGGTGGTGATACAGGCAGTGATTGTGTTGGAACATCGAACAGACAAGGAGCTGCATCGGTAACTCAATTTGAATTGTTACCTAAACCTCCAGAAAGTAGAACCCCACATATGCCATGGCCAAGTTTTCCTATGTTGTTAAAAACAACTACTTCACATGAAGAAGGTGTACAAAGACAATGGGCTGTTGCTACTAAAGAATTTATGGGCGATGCTGACGGAAAGCTTAAAGCATTAAAAATAGTTGACCTTGAGTGGAAAATTACTGCAGAAGGTCGTCCAGCTCAGTTTGTTGAAATTGAGGGAAGTGAAAGAGAAATCCCTTGTGAATTGGCTTTATTGGCAATGGGTTTTGTTCACCCACAACACGTTGGGTTTATCAATGATTTGGGTGTTGAAGTAGATGAACGTGGTAATGTAAAAGCAACAGAAAAACATTTTAAAACCAATATTGCCAAAGTGTTTACTGCTGGTGACATGCGTCGTGGCCAAAGCTTAGTTGTTTGGGCAATTAGCGAAGGAAGGGAGTGTGCCAGAAAAGTAGATGAGTTCTTAATGGGTAGTTCTTTACTTGAAACTAAAGATGCATCAATACTGCAAGAAACATTAACTTATTAATACAATAGAAAAAGAAAAGGAGCTTTTAAGCTCCTTTTCTTCTTGATAACTCTCTTTTAATTAAAGATAATTCTCTTCCTGTTTGTCCACTAACTGAGGAATTTTCCTGTGCCCTTCTCATTAAGTAAGGTACTACGTCTTTAATTGGTCCAAAAGGCAAATATTTACTTACATTACAACCTTGTTTCGATAAATTGAAAGTGATATTATCACTCATTCCATACAACTGAGAGAAATGTATATGAGCATGATTTAAAGGAATATTATTGCTTTGCATAAAATCATAAGCAGTTAAATTACTTTGCTCATTATGGGTTGCTATAATTGTTGAAATAGTATCTAAATTTTCTAAACAATAAATCATTGCAGCATCATAATCACTATCTGTAGATGCTTTATCTGGCTGAATGGGATCTATATATCCTTTTTGATTGGCTCTTGCACGTTCTTTTTCCATATAAGCTCCTCTAACCAACTTTATACCCAACTTGAAGTTATGTTGCTTAGCAATTTTATGAGACAATTTTAAAAAGCCTAATCGATCGTGTCTATATAATTGGATGGTATTGAAAACGATTACTTTGTCTTTATTAAACTCTTGCATCATTTCCATAGTAAGTCGGTCCACAGGGTCTTGAATCCATGTCTCTTCAGCATCAATCAAAACACCAATGTTTTTTTCAGCAGCGGCTGCACAAATTGCAAACATTCTATCTTTCACTCTTTCCCATTCTGCACTTTCAGCTTCATGATCATGAATACCACTTCTTAAACGTGGAGCTTCATCTAAACTTTCCAATAAACCAAAACGAGCAATACCAGTTACTTTAACACTAATAAAAGGAATATTTGTTTCTTTAGAAGCATACTCAATCACACGAATAAATTCATCAGTTGCATGATCAAAATTGGCCTCCCCTTCTTTACCTTCAACACCATAATCTAAAATAACTTGCACTCCATATTTACCTAAAATTGCTCCCACAGTTTTGGTTTCTTCTAAACTTTCACCACCAACAAATTGCTTGAAAATAGTATTTCGTACAATAGTATTAATGAATGGCAATTTGCCTTTTATTAATAAGGGCGTAATCCTTGTACCCAATGGAACAAAAAAAGGATAACCCATCGTACTAAATAAAAATTTTGCCTTTTTCAAATCCTTTTCAGACTTATATGCAAAGGCATTTTCAGTATTATCGAAAGAGATAGTTGCCATGCTAACGTATGTTATTATTGCGAATATCGGATGCAATGAATTAATAAAAAAGAAATGGTTATGCAGCTATGTGAATTATTTTATCGAAAGCATAGTTTGCATACATCAAAATATTCCCAATCACCATTTGAGCTTGTGGTTGGCAAATTACAAATCAGAAATTAAAAATTATTTTATATCGCCTGATGATTAAATGGTTGCAGCACCATTTCACTAACCACTCCACTTACAGGCTGCTGACACAAGAACCAAATAGCTTTTGCAGCTTCATCGGTTACAATCATTTTATCTCTTTGTACACGTAAATCTATGGTGTCCCAAAAACTAGAATCTACACCTCCTAAGAATAAGTTGGTAATACGTATATCTGTTCTTTTCAATTCTTCACGAATGCTTTGCATCATACCAGTTAAACCATATTTACTAGCTGTGTAAGCAGCAGCTCCAGCCATAGGCACTTTGCCTAGTACTCCAGGAATATTTATGATTAATCCTTTTTTTACATCTTTCATAGCTGGTAAAAAAGCCTTCATTAATAAAAAAGGACCTATTAGATTGAATTGCAAAGTCTTCGTAAAATCTTCTTCTGTTAATGTGTCCATTGGTTTAATAATTCCAATGCCAGCAGCATTTACCAACACATCAATGGTTGGATAAATTAAGAAAAATTGTTGTTTCAAACGCTCCACATCATCGCTTTTACTAATATCAGCTACACAATATTTGCTGGAGTCTATTCCCAATTCACTAGCAATTTGTTCTAACTTTTCTGCGTTACGTCCTGTAATAAAAATATTGGCTCCACTACTCAATAACAATTTAGCCGTTTTGCTACCAATGCCACCTGTAGCACCAGTTAATAACACATTCTTCCCTTTCAAAAGTTCCATTTTGTTTATTTTATAAAGTATTAAACAAAGGCAATAGCTTTTTGTTTTGAAAAATTATAAATTATGCAACAAGTAAGCCTCATATTTCCACATCAACTTTTTAAAAGTAATCCAGCTATTGAAAAAGGCAGAACCATTTTTTTGATTGAAGAATGGTTGTTTTTTAAACAATACAACTTTCATCAACAAAAATTGATACTGCACAGAGCAACCATGCAGTTTTATAAAAATTATTTATCTGAAAAAGGATATTCAGTGGAATATATTAAAAGTGAAAATCCACTTTCCGATATAAGGCAACTTATTGTTCATTTGGGTAAAAAAGGGATCACAGCTATTCATTACTGTGAAGTAGTAGATAATTGGTTGAACAAAAGAATAGAGCAAACCTTTAAGCAAAATAACATTCAACCAAAAGCTTACACAACGCCCAATTTTTTAAATACAATAGTTGAGGCAGCTGATTTTTTTGATAAAAAGAAAACCTATTTCCAAACTGATTTTTATATTGATCAACGAAAAAAAAGAAACCTGCTTTTAGATGATGCAGGAAAACCTATTGGCGGCAAATGGACATTTGATGCTGAAAACAGAAGCAAATTCCCTAAGCATGAAATTGCACCAGTCATACAATTTCCTTCCTCTAATAAATATGTAGTTGAAGCTAAGAAATATGTTGATGAACATTTCAATAACAATTATGGCACCAACACTTCATCTCTTAAAAGCTTCTACCCTACTACATTTGAAGAAGCAGAAGCTTGGTTAGAGAATTTCTTACAAAACCGATTCAACAAATTTGGTATTTATGAAGATGCTATAGTTGCTAAAGAAAATTATTTATACCATAGCATCTTAACGCCTATGCTCAACGTGGGATTATTGAACCCTCAACAAATTATTGATGCTACTTTACAACATGCAGCCAAGCATGATATTCCTTTAAATTCATTAGAGGGTTTTGTTCGCCAAATTACTGGTTGGAGAGAATTTATAAGAATTGTATACGAACGTGAAGGCAGTAAACAAAGAACTACCAACTACTGGAAATTCACTAGGAAAATTCCTGCAAGTTTTTGGCAAGGCGAAACAGGTATTTTACCCATTGATACAACGATAAAAAAAACATTGAAAACTGCCTATAATCATCACATTGAAAGATTGATGATTTTAGGTAACTTTTTTTTGCTTTGCGAATTCGACCCCAATGAAGTACACCAATGGTTTATGGAAATGTATATTGATGCTTACGATTGGGTAATGGTGCCCAATGTGTATGGCATGACTCAGTTTGCAGATGGTGGAATAATGACTACTAAACCATATATAAGTGGTAGTAATTATTTAATGAAAATGGGCGACTTTGAAAAAGGAAAATGGCAAGAAATATGGGATGCATTGTTTTGGCGTTTCATGTGGGTACATAAAGATTTCTTTAGACAAAATCCACGATTAGGTATGTTATTGAACACATGGGATAAAATGCCTGATGATAAAAAACAAAACCATTTAACCATTGCTGAAAATTACTTAGCATCACTGGATAGAGAAAACAATTAACCTATGCAACGACCTTGGAACAGAGTAAACCTACCTGTGTATTCCATCAGTAGTAAAGATTTTGAAGGCAATACCAACATGCATATAATCACTTATGCACAAGCAGTAAGTATGCAGCCCAAACAATTTATTTGTGCTATTTATTATGGTACAAAAACATTGGAATTGGTAGATAAGAATCCACATTTTGTATTACAAATTTTAGGAGCCGAACAATATAGATTGGTGGATTTATTGGGCAAAAAATCGGGCAATAACATTAACAAAATTGAGCGTTTAAAAAAGAGGAATTTATTAACTGAATGGAATGGTTTTTATATTTTGAAAGATGCTTTAGCTGTAATGGAAATGAAAGCTTTTCCCTTCTTCTTTGGAGAGGGATTGGGGGTGAAGCCACCAGATCACAAATTATTTCTTTGCGATGTAATTGCATATAAAAACTTACACGACGGAACTCCGCTTACCACTCAAATCTTAGGTGAAAAGAAAATCATTAGAATTTAATGTTCAAACCCTTAATAAATATTGTTTGGTTTAAAAAAGACTTGCGTTTGCAAGATCATGCTCCATTGCAAGCTGCTATTGAACAAGGCTTACCCACTATTTTACTGTATTGTTTTGAGCCATCCATTATGCAAGATGCCACTACAAGTAATAGGCATTTGCGTTTTATTTTTCAAAGTCTAAAAGCCATGGAAGATGAGTTGTTCAAACACAATCAACACATCAATATTATACAAGATGAAGTGGTTGCTTTCTTAGAAAAGCTGCAGGAACAATATATAATTAAATCCATTTTTTCTCATCAAGAAATTGGTAATGCAACTACATTTAAAAGAGATAAACAAGTAAAAAAGTTTACAATAGCAAGAGGAATTGAATGGATAGAACTGAACACTAATGGCGTTATTAGAGGTTTACAAAATAGGAGCAATTTTAGTGAGCATTGGCTAAAAACAATGGATGCAACTATTTTTAATGTTGACTTAGCTAAATTAAAAACCATTCAACTGAATGTAGATTTAATTGGTCATTTATCATTAGATGAAAGTATCACTCAACCCAATAAAAATTTTCAGCCAGGTGGTGCAATTACTGCCCAGCAATACTTAAACAGTTTTTTGTATGAGAGAAAAAATAATTACAGTAAACATATTTCAAAGCCATTAGAAAGTAGAAAAAGTTGTAGTAGAATTTCTCCTTACTTAACGTATGGAAATGTTTCAATTAAACAAGTATATCAGGCTAGTCTGCAAGCTAAAAAAGATACAGGCGATAAAAAGAATATCAACTTTTTTATTACCCGTTTGAATTGGCATTGCCATTTTATTCAAAAGTTTGAAAGTGAATGCAGTATTGAATCTAACAACTTAAATCGAGGATTTAATTCAGTAAGAAATGAAATAAATGAGCACCATTTAAACGCATGGAAAAATGCACAAACAGGTTTTCCATTGATTGATGCTTGCATGCGTTGCTTAACTACAACAGGTTATTTAAATTTTAGGATGAGAAGCATGTTGGTATCTTTTTTAACGCATCATTTATGGCAACCTTGGCAAGCTGGAACACATCATTTAGCAAAACTTTTTTTAGATTATGAGCCCGGCATTCATTACCCACAATTTCAAATGCAAGCTGGTACCATGGGGGTAAATACCATTAGAATTTACAATCCTGTTAAGCAATCGCAAGATCACGACCCCAATGGACTTTTTATTAAACAATGGTTACCTGAATTAAAAAATGTTCCAACTGCATTTATACATGAGCCTTGGAAAATAACACCATTTGATGTTGCTAAAAATGTGTTTGAATTAGGCAATCACTATCCAAAACCTATTGTACAGTTAGAAGAAGCTGCTAAATATGCAAGAGAACATTTATGGGCAATTAAAAAATCGAAACCAGTTAGAGAAAATAACAGAGGCATTTTACAAAAACATACCAATAGAAAAACTGAAAAAGAAAAGCCATTGCAGTTATTTGTAAACGAAGAATAGTTATGACGGGAAGTAAAGAAGTCGAAGAATATTTTTTAATATCAAAGTTGTTTAGATTATTGAATAATATGATTTGCCAACTAATAAATGCTGTCAGCTTGAGCTTGTCGAAGGCGATTGATGAGAAATTTGTCTCCCTTCATCGGTTTCGACAAGCTCAACCTGACAGCTATACTATTTTCTGGGCTTTTTTTTTTCATAACAGTAAAAATTCATCATTAATTAAGCTTTGAAATGAAAAATTTACGAGCACATCAACATAAACAGCAACCCAATTTGTTCAATGAAGTAGAAGAACAAAATGAAGTTCTATTTCCTACTGATTATGCATCTGTACTGAAACGCATTCAACATATAGATGCTAGTAAATATGCTAAAACAAGAAATTTTATTAATGGAGCAGTAACCTATTTATCACCATATATTTCAAGAGGATTTATAAGTCTGCCACAAATCAGAGAAGTGGTAATGCATGACAAAAAATTGTACGAAGTTGAAAAACTCATACAAGAGTTGGCTTGGAGAGAATACTTTCAACGCATTTGGCAATTTTATGGCAATGGAATTTTTAATGATGTAAAGCAACCACAACAAAATGTGCAGCATCGTCAAATTCCTGCTGCAGTTGTGAACGCATCAACTACTATTGATGGCATTGATACTGGAATAAAAAATTTATACGAAACTGGTTACATGCACAATCACTTAAGAATGTACACGGCCATGCTTACATGCAATGTTGCACAAAACCATTGGAGTATGCCTGCTAAATGGATGTATTATCATTTATTAGATGGCGACCTAGCAAGCAATACTTTAAGTTGGCAATGGGTAGCAGGTAGTTTTAGCAGCAAAAAATATTTTGCCAATCAAGAAAATATCAGCAAGTACACAGGTAGTAATCAACAACGAGGTTATTTGGCATTCGATTATGAAACCATTGCCAATATGCCCATTCCAACTGCTTTGGAAGAAACAATTTCAATTGAACTGAAAACCAATTTACCAAAAACTGATGCTATCAACATTGATGCATCCTTAACAACATTAGTGTACAATGCCTATAACATAGATCCTTTATGGCATAAAGAAAAAGAAGCGAATAGAATTTTATTATTAGAACCTTCACATTTTAAAACATATCCTGTTAGTGATAAAGTATTGAATTGGATGATTGAATTAGGTACTAAAAACATTCCCAATATTCAAGTCTTTGTTGGAGAATTTGATGAGTTAGCTGCTTTAACCAATTGTATGATTCATTTTAAAGAACATCCTACAACACAGCATTACAAAGGGTTACAGGAAAGTAGAAATTGGTTATTTCCTGAAGTGCAGGGTAACTTTAATAGCTTTTTTGCTTTTTGGAAGAAATGTGAAAAATTATTAAAAAAATAGCTTCATAGTTATTCTTCAGCCAAAAGAGTGCGATACTTCGACTACGCTCAGTACAGGCTACCTTTGTCCAATAGATATTCTAATGTTGGGTACATAAAAGTTTCGCTAACAGAAAAATAAAATAGTGCAATCGTTTGTGCTGATGCAAACAATTACCTTCGCTTTATAAATGAATAAATCGATGGACTCAAAAACGGTTAGTGAAAGTTTTACAATAATGAACGAACTGGTGTTACCCAATGATACCAATACGTTTGGCAATTTAATGGGTGGTCGTTTAATGTACTGGATGGATATTGCTGCTGGTATTGCTGCAGGCAAACATTGCAACACACCCAGCATGACGGCTAGTGTAGATAATATTAGTTTTAAAAATCCCATTAAATTGGGTAATGTGGTACATATTCAGGCAAAGGTTTGCCGTGCATTTAATACCTCTATGGAAATTCATATTAAAGTATGGGGAGAAGATTTATTGCATCAATATAAATACGAAAGCAATGAAGCTTATTTTACTTTCGTTGCACTTGACCCCAATGGAAAACCAAGAAAAGTGCCTGAATTAATTCCCGAAACCGAAGACGAAAAGAAATTATTTGATGGAGCATTAAGACGCAGGCAACTACGTTTAATATTGGCAGGTAAAATGAAACCTGATGATGCAAGTGAGTTAAAAGCGTATTTCAATTTATAAGTAGGTAAATCAGTCGATAGACTATGGTTGATAGACCATTTACTATTCCCAATTAACTATTTGTCTAACGCACTCATCAAATGATGTTTGCCTTTTAGCATAAACTTTTTGCTTTGCTCAATGGCATCCATTACTTGCTCTACAATTACTTCAGCAGGTTGAGTATAATCTATTACCATGGGCTCCTTAAATCGAACAGATAATAGGGAGCCCTTCTTTTTAAATGCCAACCCTTTTTTATTAAATGCTCGCCAAAAACCATTAATTACAACAGGTATAACAATGGGTTGATTATTCTTAATAATAAAGCCAGTGCCCTTACGCCCTGGTGCAAATGGTTTTGTAGTGCCTTGTGGAAAAGTAATTACCCAACTTTTTTCTAATGCTCTGTGAATTTTTCTAGTATCACTTGGGTCCAAGCCACGTTGCACTTCTTTGCCCTCAGCTCTCCAAGTTCGTTTAACAGTTAATGCTCCAGCCAAAATAAAAAAACGACTTATCCAACTACCTCTCATCGTTTCTTCAGCAGCTACATAATATAAATTGGTAAACGGATTTAGTAAATAATAAGGTAAACCAAGCTTATTTTTCTTTCGCCATTTTACAGCACCAAATATGTGAATGAAAGTTATTACATCTGCAAAGTATGTTTGGTGATTGCTTACAAACAATACATTATTATTGGGCAAGTTGGCAATGTGTTCAGTTCCTTCAATTTTTATTTTATTAAAAACGGTTAATCCTGGATAAGTGAAAGCACCAACAACTGTGTAAACAATTGAACGAATGATACGAATATGTTTTAGTTTATCAACTAAACTCATAGCAGTTACTTTTGGTTTGTAATTGAGCAATGCAATATAAACATTGTAACATAATTCCAAAATATTTGTATAAACCGCAATTAACTTCCTACTAAAAAACACATTCAACCGAACTAAACATTTCAGTCTTTACATTTGCTGCAATTTAAAATACCATGAGGCTAAATACAGTAATTTTTGATATGGATGGTTTGTTAATAGATAGTGAACCATTGTGGCACGAAGCTGCAGACGAAGTATTTAAGCAATATGGTGTTAGCCTTAGCGATGAACAATATAAAACTACAACTGGCTTGCGTACAAGAGAGTTTGTACAGTGGTGGTTTCGTCAGTTTAATATTGGCGATGATGAATTGGCTAAAGCAGAAAATAAAATTATAGATATTGTAATTAGTAAAGTACAACAGCGTGGTACTATAATGCCTGGTGTTGATTATATTTTTAAGTTTTTTAAACAAAAACATTTTAAAATTGGATTAGCAACCTCATCTCCACAAAAATTAATAGATGTAGTTGTTGCCATTACAGGCATTGGCGATTATTTAGATGCAACAGCATCAGCCGGAGATTTGCCTTACGGAAAACCCCACCCACAAGTATATTTAGATTGTGCAAGTAAACTACAAGTACATCCACACGAATGCATTTGTTTCGAAGATTCATTTAATGGCATGATTGCTGCTAAAGCAGCCAGAATGACCTGTGTTATTGTTCCACATCATAGCCAAGCAAAAGATGAACGTTGGGGAGCGGCCGATTTAAAATTATCGTCTTTACAAAACTTTGGAGAGCTACATTTTGGTTTGTTGAGTAGATAAGTATTTAGCACTACGCAAACCATAAATAAATTATTATTCCAACAACTTATTTCTCATTGCATACATAATTAAACCAGCAATGGTTTTAGCACCTACTTTTTGCTTCATACTTTGTCGTACAGTTTCAATTGTACGAGGACTTAAAAATACTTCTTGAGAAATCTCTTCAGTTGTTTTGTCTTCGCTAATTAATTTAATAATTCGAAGTTCCTTTTCATTAAATTTTACGGTGTTGGGATAAAAACGTTTTACCGTTTTCTTATGCTGCAATTTTAATAAAACAGCCGAATTTATTAAATCATTAAAATAAAAATCTTCATTCATGCAAGTAACAATAGCATGGTATATTTCTTGTGGATCTGTTGTTTTTGTTAGGTAAGAATTAGCTCCCATTTCCATCATCTTGGTAATTATTTCTTTATCGTCATACATACTCAGTACAATAATTTTCAAGTTCTCATACTCATGTCTAATCATTTGTATAGCATTAATTCCATCTATTTCAGGCATTCTAATATCCATCAATAAAACATCAGGTTCTTTAATTTTTAACTTATGGGTCATATCTCTCCCATCTTCTGCCTCCCACAAAATTTTAATATAATCTCTGTCTTTCAGCGAAGTTCTTAAACCATCTCTAAATATTTTATGGTCATCTGCAATAGCCAACCTAATGGTTCTATCTGTATTCATAGTAGGGGAATATTAGAATTACTAGTCTTAAATAGGATACGTTAATTAACAGCTCATTTCTGAGCATTACCCGCCGGAAGCGGGTCGGGCTTTTCGTTTCAAGCCACCGATAAATCGGTAGGCTTTACACTTCAATCCCTAATGCAAACACCCATTTTCAGAAATATTTTTAATAAAATGGAGTTATCCACATTTTCAATTGCCAATTTGGGCTTCGTAATCTTTCTATGCACATTTACGTTACCGCATGATAAACTTACGAACTTCGAATACCGTAAAATTACGCACATTCTATCGAAAAAATACTAAATTTTACAGGTAACAAATACCATTAAAAACCTTTAAAAGCCTTATCAGCATTGAATTACATCAAATTTAAGTCTAAAACACAATACCTACCATACATTGTGGATAAATAGTTTCAATAGAAATTACGCACAGAATAAACCCCATCATTAACCTATTTAATACAAAAAAAATGGCAAAAGAATTAATCGTTGTAAAAGGACGTGTTATTGAGCAAAACCGTTCTTTTACTGCAGAAGTTGGAGAAGACATTGGATACGAATTGGGTGCTAAAATGGTAAAACGTTGGCACGCTGAAAATCCAGATGACGTAATTGCTTCTTTTACTGGTAGAAACATCATTGAAAGCATTTTAGCACAACCTGGTTGCACTGGAATCCGTTTTTTTAACGCTATTAACGATTTAGGTGTTAAGCAATTGGTTTTAGTTGGTGCCGATAAAAATGGCAACAACATTTTCAACTACACTACAGTAGCAGATAATGGAGAAATTATTAAACATAAAGGCATAGTGGCTGATAGAAACACACTTTGCCCTCCAAGTTGTGGCGATGATGGCCCATTAGATTTATCTTGGGGTTAATTACCATCGTAATTAAAATTTCATTTTGTATGTTTAATCATTATTTTTGATTAAACAACTTTCTTGAAACTTTTACATTATATATCAATTTGTTCACCGTTACTACCCATCTTAGCTTTTCTTATTTTCAAATTTAATAAGAACCAAAAGCTAAAATGGGTAGTTTTTATTTTATTGGCAGTAGGCGTTTGTGTAGATATTGTAAGCTTTAGGCTTGCAAAAAAATCAGAGAATACACTTTGGCTCATTAACTTTTTTACGGTTGTTGAATTTGCTTTGCTTTGCTACTTTTTTTCTATTCTACTTAAATTAAAGCATTCATCAAAAATTATCTGGATAGGTTTTGTCATTTTTCTACTAACATGGGGCTATTTTAATGTTCTAAAAAACAGTATCAGTAGTTTCGATTACAGGTCACAAGCCATAGAATTTATTTTCCTTTTACTCTTTTGTATCATGTTTTTCTTTCAAAAAACCAGGGTCTCCGATACAATTTTCATTTACAACACTTATCAGTTTTGGCTAGTATCTGCATTACTAATTTATTGTGCAGGTACATTTTTTAGCTTTTTAATCCCAATAAGTTCCGAAGAAAAGAAAACTGACATACTAGTTTTTGAATACATATCTAGGGTAGGTAGTATTGTTAAAAGTATTCTTATTACTGTCGCATTTTGCCTTAATCCAGCTAATCTATCTAAAAACCAACCCAACCCAAACAGCATTTATTACATCAAAGATTTAAAAGAATAAGGCTATACGTATGATTAGGTTATTAGAAGCATCTCAAAATTCAAATAATATATCTCCTGTACTCTTTTTAGGTACCATTGGTATGATATTATTGGCTGTGGCTCTTATTTTATTTATAATTTTTCATCAACGTAGGGTAATGCGTTACCAACAGCGAATTCAAAACATGGAAGCCGATCATCAAAAGATGTTGTTAAGGGCTTCGATAAAACTTCAAGAAGAAGAACGATCTAGATTGGCTGCAGATTTGCACGATGATGCAGGACCATTATTAGCAACGGCACGTTTATACCTAAACGAAAACTTGGTCAACTTAGATAAAGCTGCCCAAATGCAGTCTATTTACAATGCAAAGCAAATTATTGATGAAACCATTAATTTAATACGCAACATTTCACACAGTTTAATGCCGCCAACATTAAAAAACTTTGGTTTAGAATCGGCCGTAAACGACTTTTTTCAAAAAATAAGTAATTCAGGTTCTATCAATGCTAGTAGTCGTTTTCACGATTATAAAGTGCGTTTAAAAGCTGAGAAAGAATTGATATTATTTAGAATTTTACAGGAGCTGGTGAACAACATACTAAAGCATAGCAACTCATCCTTCATTCACCTTACACAACATGATGCCCCAGAAAAAATAATTATTCGTTTACACCACGATGGTAAAGGGTTAACCCAAGACGAATTTTTACGTTTCACAAAGTTTAAAGATGGTTTAGGCTTAAAAAATATACAAAGCCGTTTAAGAGTTATACATAGCGATATTTTATACGAAGAAGATACTTCCCAATCATTATTCAAAGTAACCATAGATATCCCTAGAGAAGATGGGGAATTCATTTAATCAACATTTGTACATAACAAACTGTTGATTTAATCTTTGCATAATTTATCTTAGCAACATGTCATCCGAAATAAGAGTAGCAATTGCCGACGATCATAAAATTTTTCGCAAGGGCGTAATTTTATCACTTCGACACTACCCTAATATTAAGTTTGTTTTAGAAGCCGAAAATGGTGAAGAACTACTAAACAACATTGAAGCTGCTGCACCTCAGGTTGTTTTAATGGATTTAAGAATGCCTGTTAAAGATGGCATAGAAACTACAAAATACATTAGCAAGCATTATCCCCATATTGCTGTATTGGTACTAACCATGCACGAAGACGATAAGTTTGTTACACACTTAATGGAAAATGGAGCAAGTGGTTATTTATTAAAAAGTACAGACCCACAAGAAATAAGAAAAGCCATTTTAGAAGTATCTGTAAAGGGTTATTACCTTAATAATTTTGTGAATAGAATTTTATTGAAACGCTCTCATATAAAATCGAAAACAATTGGTTCTTTAACCAGTTCAATTGATATTACAGATAAAGAAAAAGATGTTATCCGATACATTTGCATGGAATTTACAAGCCAAGAAATTGGTGAAAAAATGGACATAAGTGCCAGAACTGTTGAAAGCATTAAGGAAAGACTTATGGAAAGGTTTGGTGTTAAAAACACAGCAGGCTTGGTATTTTTTGCAGTAAAAAACGAGCTGGTCGAATAATTATACATTATACACACTTCAATTAAATGCTGTTGCATATATTCGTAATATCTTAATTTAATATGCAATACATTTCTCCTTTTTCATTTCTACCATCAACCCCTTCATCTACTTTTACAAGAAAGGATATTGTATTGGCTAAGAGAAAATTATTGGCCGAATTTGAATTACTGGGAACATCTACGATTATACACAACAACAAAGAAATTAGTAGAAACGATGTGCTGATATTTTTTGAGGAGTTGGAGAAATCGAATGACTTAAATTTTCATGCCCTTGTAGCGAGCAATAAAGAACTTTTATACTTTTTAGAAATTCATAAAGTAGAACACCATTTTAATTTTTATTTAGATAACGAAAAAATAAATACTGAATTTGTAGAATGGCTAAGCCCCTACTACGCTGCAGCTTTTAAAGATTGCAGTTATCAGTATTTTAGAAAATTGCAACTCCCCGAATTTCAGGTGCTCATTAAAAATCAATCCTTAATGACAGCTGATGACAGATATACGTCGTGGCAGCCTGTAGAAAACTATTTCCATTCTTTGGTTCAGCAATTCGAACATTTTAATACGCATGAAGTTGGCGGTTCAGACGAAGCTAAAATTTCTAAGTTTACAAAATTTGAGCAAGTAGATATTATAGCATTATTACCAACAGATATTTTTCAGCATCTAATTAATGAATATGCTTTTGAAATGATGCGTAGCTCTATCGATGTGTTTAACAGAATTCAAAATCAGGAATGGGCTATTATTATTTTAGACAATGCTCTATCGCTACCTGTTGATGAGGAAAATAAAATTCAACTGATCAACAAAAAAAACGAAATGCAGGATATTATGAGTAAGCCTACTCCTACTTATTCTTCACCTGGCAGAAGCTCAGGAAACAATGATTCTACTTGGGCTATTGTAAGAATAATAGCTTTTGCCATTTTCTTTATTTATCGATTATCTACCTGCAATGAAACTACTTCTTATACTGCTGATAAATTTAATTCATCTAACTATTATGGTAACTATACAGAGTTAATTGAAAAAGCCCGAAAGCAAACTGAGTTCAACAGTAAGGTTGCCAATCATCGAATTAATCAAGATACCACATTGATGAATTTTTTATACGACTTAGAAAACGATGGCACTAAAATTAATTTTAAGCAAAGACCTATTTCAATTGCAACGGGAACAGATCCATATAAATCAGTCTGGAAAATGAATGTTTTCGCCAAACAATTTAATCCTGCTATAAAGTCAATAGAAAAACTTAGTAACGATTACAATTTAAGTGATGCACAATTGGAACCCATTGTTAAACATCCACTAAAAATTGCCAATACCAGTAAAAGTAATTTAATTGTTTTTGTTTGCCGAAGAGATAGTATTTACAGTTGTTTCATTAATAAAAATGATTCGTATATAATCAATTTGTTAGAAGGAAGCAACAAGGTTTATATCTATGCTGGCAATGAATTTGCATACACCGAAGATTTTAAATTTATACCAGATACACTTACTAAAAAGGAATACTCTATTAAAGGCAAATTTATAAATGGATTTCCACCAAACCTTCATTTATTGAGAAAGCCTATTTACTACTCTTGTTCCAGAAATACAGAGAGCAAAACTCCTGCTCAAATCGTTATCAGTGCTATAAAAAATAGTGACAATATAAAAATTGACCTTGTTGATACAAGATATATTACACACTTACAATATTTTGATGAATTGCTAAATACAACATCGGTATTTTAAGAAATAACCATATTCTACAGTACGATAAAGTAGATATAAAATTTGCCTGTATTGCTAAATGCAATAAGTGCATGCACATGATAGGGGTTTGATTTATTAAAAAAACGAAGTAGTATTATTTTGGTTCTTAGTTGTATAGTTTTATTGAATCATTAGACATCAATAAACCATTTATTACTGATAGCTCATAATAGTGCTATTTTTGTTGCACGTTTGTTAAACCCAACTTGCATAAAACCCCATTTTAGCGGTTCGTTGTTCTTCATTCCTTCTCCTGTTGTTCCGTTATACAATATGAATTTATACTCAATATTTTATTGTTCCTATCAAATTCGTAAACATCACATGAAGACACAAAAGAAACTCTTTTCCCCTCACGAATAAATTCTGCTGTCCCATTGATGGCTACACAATGATCGTCTTCAATTACATTGAGTTGTTTGAAATTGGTAGTTACGCTGCTAAAGTATGCTGCAATATTGTTGCAGAACGGTTCTATTTCGTTTCTACCTGTAAGCAATTGCTCACCTGGTGTATTCCAAATAGTTTGGTTTGTCAAGTAGTCAAAACACTTTTCAAATTGTCCGCCTGAAAATGCCTGTGCTATTTCTGATTTAGTCATATGGTTACATTTTAAATTGCCCCTACAGACCGATAATTATTTTACTGTAAATATAAAGCCTCTTAAATCTGTCGCTATGAAAACAACTTTCAACAAGTCTAGCATACTTTTATGTTGTCAAAAAAAACCGAAAGTATATTGTCTTTGTTGTAGTATGTTTTGTAATGTATGTATACAAATGTTTGAGGATTGCCAAACTTTAAAAGGTTGCCAGCCTTTCTTCAAAAAGCTCCTACCCCATCCTTCTTCTTACTGCTTCTATCTCCAGTTCCAGGAGTTCTATTTGCAGCAGCAAACTTTGTTTGGCTTTGGGTCCACAGGTTTTTAGTTGTTGCAAAGCTGTTGCTTCCAATAGTTTCAACCATGCTTTATCCTTTCTGCCTTGTGCATTATGGGTAAGGGTGGGCAGCAGCTCATTTACCAATTGCAGCCTAGCAATACAGCTGTTATAGTTGGCATCTAGTTCTTTCAGTTTTACCTGTGCATTGGTGAGTTGCAACTGACAAAGATCCAATCTTGCTTGCAACATTTTGTTCAGTGCTTTGGTTTGCAGGCCTATTTGTACAGCTACCTGTGGTGGCACTGATTTATGCTTCTTGTAAATAACGGCTAGTAATTGATTGGCTCTGTGCAAGGCCGATGCAGGTAAGCTGCGTTTACCATGCTCTGTATAAGCCAATAAAGCTCGGCTAATACCCATATAACTTGCCAGCATATCCTGACTCATGTTCAGTAATTGACGTATGTCTTTCATACTTTCTATTTTGTGACAAGATAGAAAATAAAAATTAAATTGTGACAAAAATGTCACAATTTAAAAATTGAAATTAAATCTGTGACAATTTTGTCACAAAATAAAAACTTAATTAAAATATGTGACAATTATGTCACAAAATAAAAATCAATATTAAATCTGTAACAATTTTGTCACAAAATAAAAGCAACATTATAAATTGTGACATTTGGCTGCTTTAATTTCCTTGTAATAATGAACAGTAAAGGATTACAGCTTTATTCAACAGTCTATCTATTGTACAACAGCTCAAAATACACTATAGCCGATTTGTTAATTGAAAACTAAAATAAATTACATATCTTATTTTATATTTTATTTAATACATCTTATTCCCAGCATCGTCTCCTTTTATAGCCTTGTGAAAAGCCAAGGGACGATGCGTTTTACGTAGCAAAATTTTCAATTAACGAATCTTCCTTTCTCCAAAACACAAAGCTATGCAAAGAGAAGATGCTGAGAACGTTCTTCGATTGGGTGTTTTTTTGAGAAGAGATTGCTGGGAAGAAATGTAGCAAATGCTACCAAAAAAAAACGGCGTAGTGAATACTACGCTGAGTGTACGTTTTTTAATTATAAGCTACGCCGAGTTTGGGAATCATATAGAACCTTCAAAAACAACTCTCTGTATCTTTGCTTAATGGCTACTAAAAAGAAAATATCACCTCATGCTATAATAGCTCTAAAAGACACACTTCCTCTTCTTTATTGGAAGAAAGAACAGTTGCAAGATTTTCTCAAACTCACTTTAGCTAACAATCAAATTGTTACTTACCTAGACTGGAGTGGAACTAAAAGAGCAGCTGCTAAAGAGCTAATAGATAGAATGATTAATAGTATAGATATTTATCAAGATGATTTATTCAATCTTCTTTCTGCGGTTAATGATTTCGAAGATTTTGAGAATCTCAAATTTTGGGATGAAGACGGCACCAAACGAAAGGCAGCAAAAGAAGCTGTCTCAAATCTCAGAAAATTCACAAAAGGGTACTTGGATTTGAAAAAAGAAAAAGATGAATCTGAAAAAAGGAAAACAGAATTTGAAAAAAAAATAATCGCTCATAAGTCACATAAAGAAGAATTAGAGAGGTTGTATTTAGACTTTAAGAAAATTGCTGGGAACACAAATTTTCAACAACGTGGTTATCAACTTGAGAAATTTATTCAAGAAATATTTAACCTTTTTGAGTTGGAAACTACAAGCCCTTATAAGATACATGGAGAACAAATTGACGGCTCTTTTATTCTAAATGGATCAACTTATCTGGTTGAAGCCAAATGGAAAGCTCAAGTTGATAGAAGTGACCTTGCGTCTTTTTGCAACAAAGTAGAAACTAAATTTAAAACGGCTTTAGGTTTGATTATAAGTATTGATGGTGTTACCACCGAGGCGATATCACCATTTTTTAAGTCAATAATTATATTCGATGGTATTGACATGATAAGTGTGCTTGAAGGTCTCGTAACTCTTCCTGACTTAATTGGTCGGAAGAAAAAGAAAGCAGATGAAACTGGTGATATTTATCTAAACTTTCAACAACTTAACTAAAAGAACAAACGTCTTTTTAAGCATCGTATCCATCAAAGCTTATTCCCAGCATCGTCTCCTTTTAAAGCCTTGTGTAAAGCCAAGGGACGTTGCGTTTTACGTAGCAAAATTTTCAATTAACGCATCTTCCTTTCTTCAAAACACAAAGCCATGCAAAGAGAAGATGCTGAAAAGTTCTTCGATTGGGTGTTTTGTTATCAAGACATTGCTTGGAAGAAAGCAACGACGAGTTAGGGGAAAATACTAACTAACTCCAATATCTAAAGTAAAAATGGATTTTCTTTAAGTATTGCTTCATCAGTTAGAATAATTCTCTTATAATTTTCGGGGATTATACTATCTGAAACTTTCCTTGTTTCTTTTCTGGGCTGATAATGCATTTTAGAAGCAGGCATTATCTCAATGAAAGCCTCGTGGTTAATTTGTGGGTACCATTTCGTTAACTGCTTCAACGCCCTTGAATCAATTCTTGTATTTTCAAACTTGCACCTTTCCATTTTTAAACCAGTGCTATATGTACGACCATATTCATTCAAATCAAGTTCGTCTATTTCAGAGTCCGAAAAATCTACATCTTCCATCTGTGAGGATATTATTGTAAACTTATCGATATAACACTTTCTAAAATTCGAATCTCTAACTAAAGTATCCGAAAAATTACAAGAGTGAATGAATGATCTAGCAAAACTCGTTCTATAAAATCTACTTCTACCAAATGTAACATTTTCAATCTCACATTGACTAAAATTTGTTTCAAAAAACAAACATCCATCAAAATCAACATTACGGAAATAGCATTGAGAAAAATCCTGATAACTAAAGTCAAAGTCTTCCAAATCACCCATCGTTGAATTGACAAATGAAAGATATTTTAAAAATCTATCTTTTATAAATAAACTTTTCAAATAATTCTTTTGAGGACGCAATGATGAAATAAAATACCAAAGACCATGGAAACATCTTATACATGTATCTATACAATTTCTATCATATTCCATTCTGTATTCCACGATAAAATCACTCTTAAAAAAATCCTCTAGAAACAAGCATAGTCTATCACATAATTCGTTATGATCGATATCGTGACTATTCTTAATAATCCCTCTGAGATGTATTTTTATTTCTTCTGACAAATCTTGTGCACCAAATATCTCATTTATCACTAAAAGTGCCATTTTGGAGTCATCCAACACATATTTACTATTCATTTTCTTTTCTAAAAAGACAGCTACAATTTTATAGTAAATTTTTTCCGCAGTCATGTATTCTCTTAACGACTTGTGGAGAAATTCTATTGCATAGTTACTTTTATCGTCATCGACTTCAACTTGCTGATTTTTTTCAATCTCTTTAAAATAAAATGAAATCATCACGCCTTTTATACTATCCCGAAAATTAACCTCTGGAAGTAATTTAAGAAAGGATTGAGTTGCACTTAATTTTAGTAACTCAGTCTTCGTTATATACTCATTACCGGTTTGAAAAATCGAGAATGCAACTTCTCTGATTAGTGAACGTAAATCATCCTTTTCAATATTCTTAAGTATTTCCAATTGGCCCTCTCTAGCATATTTCCTATCGATTAATTCTGTAAAAAGTTGCTGATAAATCTTAGCTCGATTTGTATTTTCATCAATTGCAATTTTCACTGATGCAACCATATGAAGCAATAGAGGCTGAACTAATAATTCAGAAATATGTGAAAACCTATCTTCAGAGTTAAATATGCGAAGAGTATTCTCCGATAGCCAAGTTTCTGGATGAAACTGTATATACTTTCTTACCCATTCAGTTTGCAATTCAAGTGAAAATGATGCGAGTTGTACAATTAAAATATCTTCTTTAGTCAACTTTTCGTCATCGATGTAGCCGTATCTTGATGTAACAATAATTTGTAGCTCAGGATACCTTTCAATTGATCTGACTAACTCTACGCAAAGTTTATCAATATCTTCCAATTTTAGATTATCCCTCATATACAACTCATCAAGTCCATCCAGAATTAAAAACGATTTTGCAAATTGGTTTCTATCTAAAGTTTGCTCGGTATTGCTCAAGGCTTCATCATGCAAAATAGTTATCGGGTTGTAGATAAACTCTCTAACCTGTCTAATATTCCTTAGCTGAAAATAAAAAAGTGGCTTTTCATTAGTTTTTTCCTGAAAAATATAGTCATGCATCATTTTTTTACAAAAAGATGATTTCCCTTGTCCAGGATAACCCAATATTAATATTAGCCGATGCAACTTTTTAAGCTCTAAAAAATTCTTGTTCTTAAAGACATCGTCAATAAATTCATGAATTTTATATCTTTCATCTGCTGCATAAAATTTTTCACTTGATTTTTTTTTGAATCTTACATCATCCTTTTTAAAAGCCGTATTAATAACTGAAAAAGACGGCTGTGTATAAATTTGATCTAATGTCATTCCTTTTTCATCATCCATTACTACATCATAAAACATATTTTTTATACGTTGATAATAGTTTGACAAATTCTCTTTCTCATCTAAAATATCAAATTGTTTTCTTAGATAGCCTTCTAAATGCTGTATCTTATCAAGGTCATTATCACTGTTAAGTTTATTGTATAAATCTCTTTTGTCGAAGATGTTATTCTCACTATTGAATTGAAAATTGATTGCATACTTATCTTTTATCTTGTTCTTTTTTACTAATGTGTCAATCTCCTTAGAGATTTGTTTTTGAATTACCTCGTTTGAATATTCCTCTTGCTTACTTGTTAAAATAAATATATTAAGTACACTGGCTTTCTCATAAATGCCATTTCTAAAGAATGTTGATAAGCAATCCTTTACTTTTTTTATTTTATATGTACTAGTAATTTGAAATGATATTTTTTCCTGAGAAGTATCATCTAATAAATCAATAGCAGAATAATTACCAGATTCAGAATGATTTAAATTTTTCAAGTTTAAATCATAAACTATATTTAAAATATTAATCAAAATATTTTCAGCATGAGTATTAATACTAAACTCATGATTTGAGTTCAAGATTTTAATCTGTTCTGAAAATCTTGCCAAATATTTAGAAATATTTTGTAGCAATACCATTTGGTTCATTATACAATATTTATGAAGTTAAATTAGTTCTTAATAGATAGATGATGCTATTTATTCCAAGCATCGTCGCCTTTTATAGCCTTGTGAAAAGCCAAGGGACGTTGCGTTTTACGTAGCAAAATTTCAACTAGCATTTTTTAGTATTCAAAATAGGCTGTTGCACGAGCAGATTGAGCTGTTGACTACATCATGTTTTAAAACAATGTAAAGACTTTGTTATTTATGACAAAAAATATTATTGGGTTTTGGCTTTTTTACGTTGGGGCACAAAAAAAATTGCGTAGAACTACGTAAGGTAAAAGGGGCTTTTTGAGCAATTGGGGTGGCGGTGGTTGGGGCGTTTTTTTCAGTTGAATCAGGTTTAGAGGGCTTCTATTATTCTGTTCTTTAACTACCCTTCGAGAGCCACAGTGTGACAGTTCGTTTCGAGAGTACAGTTTTGTAATTCGGTTTCGTAGGCTTCTATTATTATGTTCTTCAACTACACTTCGAGAGCCTCAGTGTGACAATTCGTTTGGAGAGTGTTGCTTTATTACAAGTTTTCGTGGGCTTCAATTGTTCTGTTCTTAAAGTACACTTCGAGAGCCTCAGTGTGACAATTCGTTGCAAAGGTATAGAAACAAAAAAGTCCCTCTTTTGAAGGGACTTTTTGCGGACCGGACGGGACTCGAACCCGTCCCTACAATGCTGTAGGGATGACAGGGCTTTAAGCAATATCATATCATTTATTTAATAAATTTTTCTTGGAATGTATTAATGCCTCAATCCTACTAATCGCTGCTTTTTTCAAGTTTTTTTCTCTAATTAAAGCCAATCGTTTATCTGCTTGTTCCTCAACATACACCAATTTCCAAGGAATTTTATTTTTAGTGTAAGTAGATTCCCCTGCATTGTGTTGAAGTAAACGTTGCTCAACGTCTTCTGAAAATCCTTTGTAGTAAGAGTGATCTTTCTGGCTTTGAATGATGTAAACATAATATGGCATAACACAAAAAAGCCCCTCTTTTGAGGGGACTTTTTGCGGACCGGACGGGACTCGAACCCGCGACCTCCGCCGTGACAGGGCGGCATTCTAACCAACTGAACTACCGATCCAGTTCCGTTGTTCGGGTTGCAAATATAAGGGCTAGTTTTTTTCAAAAACAAATATTTTTTGAAAAAATTATCGAGCCAACAAAATTTCTTTTAAGCTATTGTAATCATTTGACATAAAAGTGCTTTGTTTACTGCCATTCAGCAATAATTCCTGCTCTTTTTGGGCTAAAATATTTTCTCCTAAAATATCAATAATGGCTGGATTAAATTTTACCGGATGTGCAGTTTCTAAAATCATTCCTTCTTCTGTTGGATGATTTTGCAAATAATCTTTCAAAGCAATATAACCAACAGCACCATGAGGGTCTAATAAATAGTTGTATTGCTGATAAACGTCTTTAATGGCTTCCTTAGTTGCTTCATCTGTAATACTGTAACTACTGAGTTTGTTTTTTAGAGAACCAAACTCGTTGTGAAAGATTTCGAGAATACGAACAAAATTGCTTGGATTGCCAACATCCATTGCATTGCTGATTGTTGCAACTGATGGTTTGGGTTCGTATTTTTCAGTAAGCAAGTAATCAGGTACTACTTTATTGGCATTGCAAGCTGCTATAAAATGCTGCACAGGCAAACCAGAAGTATGAGCTAATATTCCTGCACAAATGTTTCCAAAATTGCCACTTGGCACACAAATAACGGGTGCATTTTTATGGGCTAATTTCCATTGTTTATAAGCAAAGAAATAATAAAACTGTTGGGGCAACCAACGTGCAACATTAATAGAATTTGCAGATGTTAAAAACAGCTTTTCATTCAGTTCAAGATCGGTGAAAGCTTGCTTTACCATTTGCTGGCAATCATCAAATGTTCCATTTACTTCTAAAGCAAGAATATTTTTACCTAAAGTGGTAATTTGTGCTTCTTGTACAGCACTAACTTTTTTGCTTGGATACAATACCACTACTTCAACCCCATCTACATTATAAAAACCATTGGCAACTGCTCCACCTGTGTCGCCAGAAGTTGCCACCAAAACGGTAACCTTCTTAGTACTGAGCGAAGTCGAAGTATGATGCGAAGTCGAAGTATCACCTTTTAAGAAATAACCCAAGCAACGACTCATAAATCTTGCTCCAATATCTTTAAATGCTAAGGTTGGTCCATGAAATAATTCAAGTGAAGCAATACCTTCTGTAATTGGAACCAATGGAATATTAAAGTTGACTGTTTCAGCAACAATACGTTTTAACTCTTCATCTGGAATACAATTACCTACATAAGGTTTGATGACTTTGAAAGCAATTTCTTCGTTGCTGTATTGTTCGATATGCTCAATAAAATCTTTATCTAATTGAGGAATCGTTTCAGGGAAATACAATCCCTTATCTGGAGCCTGACCTGCAATGGTGGCTTGTTTGAAATCTACGGTTGGTGATTGTTTGTTTAAACTGTAATAATTCATTTTCGTTTCTTATTTCTTTTTTGCTCGTTACTAGTTACTCGTTTTTTCGTTACTCGTTTCGTTCATTATTTTAGTTGCTAACTATTCAGTAGGTCACCTAAAAAATTAAACAACGAGAAACGAGAAACCAGAAACGAGCAACGTTGATGACATTTATTCTTTCGTACAAGTGTGTCCTTCGGCTTCACTCAGGATAAACTGCCACTGAAGTTGATTGATGTTCTACAGTTGGTGACATAAAACCACCCCGCCTGAAGGCACCCCTCCAAAGGAGGGGAACTTTAGCTACACAATCTTTACGCCTCCTTTGCCAATATTTGTTACATAAGTTTTATAATCGATACCCAACTTTTCATAAATATCTTTCATGATTACTTCTACTTGATGGGCAGTTGATTCATGTTCGCTGAGCATAAAAATAGAAGGACCACTGCCACTGATTCCACCACCCAATGCACCTGCTTCTTTGCAATTATTTTTTACCTCATCAAAACCTGGAATCAAGATGCTACGAACAGGTTCTATAATTACATCTTCTAACGAACGACTGATTAAACCATAATCATTTTTCAAGAACCCACTCACCAATCCTGCAATATTTCCCCATTGCTTAATGGCATCTTTTAACTGTACTTCTTTACGCAAAATTTGACGGGCATCGCTGGTCTTCACTTCTATTTGGGGATGCACTACAGTTACAAACAAAGGAGGTGCGTCAAGGGTAACAATATCCAATGGAAAAATAGAACGAATTAATGTTACACCACCATAAATACAAGGGGTGATATTATCAGCATGTTTAACACCACTGGCCACTTTTTCGCCATTCATGGCAAAACGTACCAAGTCTTCATTACTGAAAATATTGCCCAGTAAATGATTGGCAGCCACCACAGAACCTGCACTACTTGCAGCACTGCTGCCTAATCCACTTCCTGGTTTAATTTGCTTATCAATATGTACATGAAAACCTACAGGTTTTTCATAAGCTTCTAGTAAAGCCAATAAAGATGCACCAGCTACATTATCTTCTGGTTTGGTTGGTAAATTGTAAGCAGCAGAACTGCTTAAGGTAATACCCGGCTCATCTTTAAAACTGACTTCCATAATATCGTATGGAGCTTCTAAAGCAAGTCCAAGAATATCGAAACCACAAACGAGGTTTGCAATGGTTGCTGGAGCGTGGACAGTAATTTTTGAATGACTCATTCTTTTTTGATTGATTCTTTTTTAGATTACGGGTTAGAGATTACGGGTTAATATTTTTGGATAACGGATTATTAATAATTAATTTATTGGATTATAGTTGACTTAACACAACTCGTAGTTCTTAACTCCTAACCCGTAATTCGTTCTCCTAAACAGCTCTCATAATATCTGCAAATACACCACTTGCTGTTACTTCAGCACCTGCACCTGCACCTTTAACAACCAATGGTTGATCTTTATATCTGTCTGTATAGAACAATACAATATTGTCTTTACCATATAAGTGATACAGATTGTGTTGCGGATCGATGTGTTGCAAACCAACTGATGCTTTACCATTATCGAACTGTGCAACAAATTTTAGAATACAACCTTTTGCTTTGGCTTCATCTAACAATTGTTTAAAATGAGACTCATGCTTTTTCATGCTTTCATAAAAATCAGCAACGCTGCCTTGCATACATTCTTCAGGCATGAAAGAGTTATTGCTGATGTCGGCCATTTCAATTTTATGTCCAGCTTCACGTGCCAAAATCATAATCTTACGCATTACATCAGAGCCATTTAAATCTAATCGTGGATCTGGTTCTGTATAACCTTCTTCTTGAGCTTGTTTCACCACTTCTGCAAAAGTTTTGGTGCCATCATAATTGTTGAAAACAAAGTTTAATGTTCCACTTAAAACAGCTTGCATTTTGTTCACGGTATCACCAGTTCTGGTTAAATCATTCAATGTACCAATAATGGGCAAACCTGCACCAACATTGGTTTCAAACAAAAACGAAGTGTTGTATTCTCTGGCTAAATTTTTCAATTTTTTGTAATAACTGTATTCAGATGAAGCAGCTACTTTATTACAAGCAACAACTGCAATACTTTTGGCTAATAGTTGATCGTACACTTTAGCAACATCACCATTGGCTGTAACATCTGCAAAAACAGTATTGCGTAAATTTCTGTTGATAATTGCCTGCACAAAATCACTTATAGTTGATGCAGGAGCAGCAGACAAACTTTCTTTCCAATTACTTAAATCAATACCTTCTTCATTAATTAAAGCTTGGCGACTATTGGCCAAACCCACCACATTTACTTGTAATTGTAAATGTTCTTTTAAATATGGTTGTTGTTGTTTTAATTGTTCTACAAATCGTCCACCCACATTGCCCACACCTGCAATAAATAAATTGAGTTGTTTATAGGTTGTTTCAAAAAATTCTTCATGCAAAACATTCACTGCTTTACGAACATCTTTGGTAGCGATTACTGCAGAAATATTTCTTTCACTTGAACCTTGTGCAATGGCACGAATGTTCACCCCATTTCTACCCAATACACCAAACATTTTACCACTGATGCCTTGGTGAGATTTCATGTTCTCTCCTACCAATGCAATAATGGATAAATCAGTTTCTACAATTAAAGGTTCTACTTTGTGCAAAGCAATTTCATTTGCAAAAGCTAAGTCAACCGTTGCTTTTGCTTTGACAGCAGCAGCAGCTTCAACACCCACACAAATAGAATGTTCAGACGAACCTTGTGTAATTAAAATAACATTAATACCATCGTTACTCAATGCTTCAAACAAGCGTTTACTGAAACCTGGCACACCAATCATTCCACTACCTTCTAAGCTAATTAAAGCCATGTTGTTGATGCTGGTAATACCACGAATTAAATGTTCACTTGCAGCAGCATTGGTTTCTATAATAGTACCATAATCATCTGGAGCAAATGTGTTTTTCACCCAAACTGGAATACCCAAGCTCAACACAGGTTGTATGGTTGGCGGATAAATCACTTTTGCACCAAAATGCGATAACTCCATTGCTTCTTGATAAGAAATAGACGGTATCACTTTTACATTTTGTACAAAACGTGGATCAGCTGTCATCATACCACTTACGTCAGTCCATATTTCTACACTTGCAGCATTTACAGCAGCAGCAACAATGGCAGCAGTATAATCACTTCCTCCACGGCCTAAAGTGGTGTTTACATGATTGGCATCAGATGCAATAAATCCTGGTAGTAAAACCACCGAAGCAGTATTAGCAGCTAAATAATCTTGCAAATTTTTATTGGTAGCAGTAAAATCAACCTGAGCATTGGTAAAGTTGGAGTTGGTTTTAATCAGTTCTCTACTGTCTTTCCAAGCAGTTACCAAACCATGAGCATTAAAAGATGCAGCCATCATTTGAGAGCTCATCAATTCGCCATAGCTTACCAATTTATCTTTTGTACGTGCCGATAATTCGCCCAATAAAAAAATACCATTGCATAAATCTTCTATTTCATTGCATAGCTTTTTAATTAAACTCAATGCACTGCTTTGTGTTTGTACAGGCACCAATGCTTTTACGGTTTCTAAATGACGCAACTCTACCTGCTTAATCAACTCTTTATAAGTTTCATCTCCAGTTGCAGCATAGTTGCCAGCATTAATCAATACATCTGTTGTGCCGCCCATGGCACTTACTACCACTACTAATTTATTTTCTTTGGATTGTTTTTGTACGATTTCGAATACCTGTTGTATGGCTTGAACACTGCCTACAGAAGTGCCACCAAATTTTAGAACCTTCATTGAAATATGTTTGTTTGAATAAAAAAATTTAAAAGAATCATTCCCCGATAATTACAGCTTACGCCCAAGATTTAATATAATGATATGCAACCCTTAACGGGTTGTTGTAGTTGTAATAATAGTAGTAGTGGCAGGCATTCCACTGTTGAGAAGATGAACTACTATGATTGAAAACAAATTCATTGGGCTAAAAGTAGCCTGCATATTTTTTATGACCAAATAATTTAAACTAACGCTAGTTAATTTGGGAAGCCAGAATTAATATTGTGCACTCTCACTATCTTTACTTAATGAATAAGAGTCTCGAAATAAAAAACTTCAAATCCATAAAACACTTACAAATCCAGAGTAAGAAACTAAATATTTTTATTGGAGAACCCAATAGTGGTAAAAGTAATATCATTGAAGCCTTATCCTTACAAAGTCAAAATTCAGTTGAATATGACCACTTGAGTAATCAAATTTTTCGCTATAAAACTGTTGGAGATCTTTTCTATGATTTTAATATAAACACGCCCATCGAATTAATTACAGACGATAAAAGAACCTTGCTTTCTTATGCTATTCGTGACAATAGGATTCCCGAAAATGAATTTCATTTTGTTTTAGATAGTAATGACATTAATGATTTAAACAACCCAATCAAAATATCGCATGATGGAAAAATATTAAATCATGGAAATAATGGTACTACTAATGTTCACTTTTATGAATTCAAAAGACTTCTTAAGTTTCAACCTGGTTATATGCCTCATTTAAGTGTACCATTTGGCGAAAATCTACCTGGATTATTACTATCCAATATTGAATATAAAAAATGGGTTTCAGAGTTTTTTTTATCTAAAGGATTGAATCTAACTTTAAAGCCAACAGAAAATGATATTGCAATTAGTAAGCTTGTTAATGGTGAAATTTATAGTTATCCTTATTTCTCTATTTCTGAAACATTACAAAGAATAGTATTTTACTCAATGGTAATTATGACAAATCAGGAGTCAGTTATCCTTTTAGATGAACCAGAAAGTAATACATTTCCTTTCTATACAAAATATTTAGCAGAGAGAATAGCATTGGATGAAACAAATCAATTTTTCATAACAACACATAACCCATATTTGCTTTTAAGCTTAATTGAAAAGACAAAAATGGAAGACTTAAATGTTTGCATTACTCAAATGAAAGATTATGAAACCCATGTTTCAGTTTTAAACGAGTACCAAGTATCCCAGATTTTAGACTTCAACTCCGATGTATTTTTTAATTTTAACCAGATTATTGATTAATGAAACAAGTGCATGTAGAATGTCTACCTGATGAAACTTTAATGAAAAAACTCGGGGTTTCAAGAAAGCAAATTACTCATCATACAGGGAAGTCAAGAGTTTTTCATAAACTCAAATCAATTTCGAACCAAGTTGCAATGGTTGACGAAGATCCAGGTAGTCCAAAAACGTCCTACGAGAAAGAATTAGTTTTAAAAACAGAGTTACACGGAATGAAACTCTATAAAGATAAATCTAATAACAAAATAATTGTACTTGGAGGCAAGCTTGAAGATTGGATAATAAAATTATGTGTTAGTGCTAAAATTAATTTAAGCCATTTCGGACTCCCAGATAAACCAAATGAACTACACAATATCATAAATCAAAGGCTGAATAAATTTGAGTTGTTGATTGAACATCTGCTGCAAGTAAATAATGTTGGTATTATTCAACTAAAAAGCTGGATAGAAGACTAATAAGAATTCACCTCATAACCAATCAACATTTCCACATACTAACAACTGCTAACTATTGGGTAAGTTGTATAGTTATCTTTACAGCCATTAATAATATGGTTGCTGATTAGAATTTCTGCTGTTGAAGGGTGCCCTGCTAGAAAGCAGGATTTTCAACAACGCCACTGGTGTTGAGAAAAGTACTACAGTTTGTTACCAAAAATTCTTCTGCAACCTCAATCATAAAACGTTTTGTATGTTAAAAGTTGGTGTTTTTGGTGTTGGCCATTTAGGAAAATTTCATTTGAACAACTGGAAAGAAATTGAAGGTGTAAAAATTGTGGGCTTTTTTGACCCCAATAACGATAATGCGAAAGCGGTTGTTGCCGAATATGGCATTAAACGCTTTATGGATGAAGATAAATTGATGGATGCCTGTGATGTGATTGATGTGGTAGTTCCTACAGATTGGCATTTTGAAATTTGCATGAAAGCTGTACGTAAAGGCAAGCATGTGTTTGTGGAGAAGCCTTTGTGTAATACGATTCCTGAAGCTAAAGATTTGGTAGACATGGTACGTGAAGCCAATGTGAAAGTGCAGGTGGGTCATGTTGAACGTTTTAACCCAGCCTATTTGGCGTTAAAAGACTTGAACCTGAACCCAATGTTTATTGAAGTGCATCGTTTGGCACAGTTTAACCCTCGTGGTACAGAAGTAAGTGTGATACTGGATTTAATGATTCATGATTTGGACATTATTTTAAGCCTTGTAAAAAGCGATGTAAAAAATATTAGTGCCAATGGTGTTGCCGTTATGACGGATACGCCTGATATTGCCAACGTTAGAATTGAATTTAACAATGGTTGTGTAGCCAATCTTACCAGCAGCAGAATTAGCATGAAAAAAATGCGTAAGATGCGTTTGTTTCAAAAAGACAGTTATATAGGCATTGACTTTTTAGAGAAGAAAACTGAAATTATAAAACTGAAGGAAGACAGTGATACAAATGTTTTTTCTTTTGATTTGGACACACCAAAGGGAAAGAAAACCATTGCTGTTGCCAACCCAATTATTCCACCTGCTAATGCCATTAAATTAGAGTTGGAAGCTTTTGTGGACAGCATTATAAACAATAAACCAACGGTGGTAAGTGAGATTGATGGTTATTTGGCAATGGAAGTGGCTCATCAAATTTTAGAGAAGATAAGTAGTACAACAATTTTGGGTTCTTAATTGGTTTCACACGAAGTGTAAAAAAATACAAAGTACCGAAGGTTTAGAACAAATTAATTTCGTCTTTGCTCTGTGGTAAATAATTATCTTCAATTCAAAAAATTTGATTTGTGAAATATTTGTTGAGTGTATTTATTTTAATGTGCAATCTACAATTTGCAATCAGTCAATCAGCTTACTGGCAGCAAAAGGTGAGTTACAATATTCAGGTAACTTTAAATGATACTGCTAAAACTTTGGATGGATTTGAAACAATTACGTATTACAACAATTCTCCTGATACACTCAAATTCATTTGGTTTCATGTATGGCCCAACGCTTATAAAAATGATAAGACCGCTTTTGCCGAACAGACTGTACAAAATGGAAGTAGCAAGTTTTATTTTAGTAATGAAGATGACAAAGGCTATATCAATCAATTAGATTTTAAGGTTGATGGTTTATCTGCAAATATTGAAGAACATCCACAGCATATTGATATTATTAAATTGGTTTTACCAAAGCCTATTGCACCCAAACAATCAGCAATTATTGCTACTCCTTTTTTTGTAAAGTTACCCTATAACTTTTCGAGAGGAGGATTTACAAAAAATGGTTTTCAGGTTACACAATGGTATCCCAAACCTGCAGTGTACGACAGTAAGGGTTGGCATGAAATGCCTTATTTAGATCAAGGAGAATTTTATAGTGAATTTGGTAATTATGAAGTGCAAATTACTGTACCTGAAAATTATATTGTTGCAGCAACTGGGCAGCTGCAAAATGCAGAAGCATTATTAAAATTAAAACAACTTGGCAAGCTAGAACCGAAGCAGCAAGACAATTACAAAGCTTTTGAAGAAGCCAATAAAAAGAAAGTAATTGCTACAAAAGCCTATGCTGTAAAGAAAACTGTTGTTGCCAAACCTGTAATTAAAAAGCCAACATATAATTTAGTTAGCTATACTTACAAACAAGAAAACTGTCACGATTTTGCATGGTTTGCCAGTAAAGATTTTATTGTGCAATACGATACTGTAAAACTGGCCACAAAAACAGTAGATGTATTTTCATTTTATCATCCACAACAAGTAAATAACTGGAATAAGAGTATTGATTATACTAAAAATGGGATTGCAAAATACAGCAAGTGGATTGGCGAATATGCCTACAATACAGTTTCTGTAGTGGCAGGTGATAACAACGAAGTAAGTGGAGGCATGGAATACCCAACCATTACTTTAATTACAACACAGGCTGGTGGAGAAGAATTGGATGCAACCATTGTACATGAAGTTGGTCATAATTGGTTTTATGGGATATTGGCAAGCAATGAAAGACAACATGCTTGGATGGATGAAGGCATGAATACTTTTTACCAAAAAAGATATGAAGCTGAAAAATACAAAAGCAGCCTTACGTCAGGAATAAAATGGATTGATAATCGCATACCTAATGATATTGAATCTTTACTCATTAATTCTTTTATTGGTTTAAAGAAAGCACAGCCCATTGATACAAGTGCTGAAGCCTATACTTCTATCAATTATTTTTTGAGTGTATATTCGAAAGCCAGTAAATGGATGGCATTACTCGAAAAAGATTTAGGTACAGCTACTTTCGATAGCTGTATGCAGCAATATTATCAGCAATGGAAATTTAAACACCCTTACCCCGCAGATTTTAAATTGGCCATTGAAAAAGCCAGCAATAAAAATATTGATCAACGTTTTCAGCAATTGCATTCAAATAATTCATTAGATACAGTTGCTGTTAAAAAGAAAACTAAACTGATTGGCTTGTTTTCGTTAAACAATACAAATAAATACAATTACATCAATATTGCTCCAATGGTTGGTGGCAACTCTTATGATAAATTAACTGTTGGGTTATTCATCAATAATTATCAGCTACCCGTAAACCGATTCAACTTTTTTCTTGCACCGCAATATGCTACAGGCAGCAAACAATTTAACTATAGTGGAGGTTTGAGTCACAATACGTTTTCTAAACGTTCGTGGTTAGAAATTACCACTAGTATTTTTAAATACACTATTGATGATTTTAAACCCGACAATGCTGCTAAAATTTATCAGAATGTAGTCCGTTTTACACCTTCCATAAAATACACATTGTTCAATAAGGATTTAAGAAGCAAACAACGATGGATATTTCAGGCAAGAAGCTTTTTCTTACAAGAAGATGGTTTATCGTTCAAAACAATTCCAGCCCCAGGCGGCACAGTAGATTTAGTTGAAAAAACAACTGTTACATCCAACATCAATCAAATAAAAATAACAACCAGCGATAGCAGGGTTTTATATCCTTACGAATTAAACTTGACCATTGACCAAGGAAAAGACTTTGTTCGTGCAGGATTTACAGCAAATTATTACCTGAATTATGCTAACAGAAAAGGTGGTATTGACGCAAGACTTTTTGCAGGAAAATTCTTTTATACAACCGTTAAAACCTTTATTAAGCAATACGAAACTGATCGTTATCATTTAAACATGAGTGGTGCAAAAGGTTATGAAGATTATACCTACAGTGGCTATTTTATTGGAAGAAATGAATTTGAAGGTTATAGAAGTCAGCAAATTATGCAACGTGATGGTTTCTTTAAAGTAAGAACTGATTTATTGAGTGATAAAATTGGCAAAACCGATGATTGGTTATTGGCTTTAAATTTAACTGGTAATATTCCGGATGGAATTAATATTTTGAATGTGTTACCAATAAAAATTCCTTTGAAATTCTTTGCAGATATTGGCACTTATGCTGATGCTTGGAAAGACAATCCTGCAACAGGAAGATTCCTGTACGATGCAGGTTTGCAATTGCCAATTGCAAATGGTTTAGTAAATATTTATGTGCCTATTTTATATAGTAAAGTGTACAGCAATTACTTTAAAAGCACTTTGGGTGAAAAACGATTTTGGAAAACAATATCCTTCTCAATCGATATTCAAAAACTGCAAATTAATAAGCTGATTAAAGAAATACCACTATAGCATGGCTGATTACAGCATTATACCAGCTAACAAAATTGATACTGCAAAATGGGATGCTTGTGTTGCAAATAATTCCAATGGTTTAATTTATGCTCATAGTTATTACTTAAATGCAATGGCCAATGATTGGTATGGTTTAATCATTAATAACTATGAAACCATTTTTCCTATTCCAGTTAAAAAAAAATTAGGCGTTCAATATTTGTATATGCCTGCATTTACACAGCAGTTGGGATTTATTGGCAACCTAAATTTGGTCGATGAGCATATCATCAAAGCAATTCAACAATTTGTAAAATATGGCTCTCCGTATTTAAATTTTAGTAACCAAATTGTGGCTACTCAAAAGCAATGTTTTGCCCAAAATAATTTTGTTATTCAGCTTCAGCAGCCATATTCAGTAATAAAAAATCAATATAAAAAAACAATAGATTATAGTTTAGCTAAAGCAGAAAAATTTACGCTCAAATACGTTATTGGAGACGATGTTAAAGAAGCTGTACTGCTTTATCAGCAGTACAACAAAAACAATATGCAGCATGTAACCAATGCTGATTATACCAGTTTGCAAAATCTTTTACTACAACTGCAAGCCAATAATCAAATACTTATTCGAAAAGCTGAAACTCAGGATAAAGAATTAGTGAGCATTGCTTTATTGATTAAGGATAATAAACGTTATTACAACATTATTAATGTTACACCTGAAGCAGGTCGTAAATGCGAAGCCAACTATTTTTTATACAATAATATTTTACAAGAATTGGCTGAGCAGCCTATGTTATTTGATTTTGAAGGGAGTGACTTACCCGGGGTACAAAAATTTTATGAAAAATTTGGAGCTGTCAATCAACCTTATTTTCACTGGCATTATAATTTGTTGCCAAAACCAATAAAGTGGTTAAAGAAATAATTTTTTGAGCCAAGCTTCAGCAATTCTATCAACATTACTGGCGTCGCACTATTCAAGGTTTATAACAATTATCAACAATTCATCTAATTATAATAAGTAACCTTAACCGTAAACTTAGTTTCAGTAATTCCTAAAACCGATGCAGCTGCATTACTCATTCTTAAAAGCAGATTATTATTTTCTTTCATTTCAGGAATAGATCCCAATACTTTAGCACATATACTTTTATTATTGGCAGCAGTTATCCGAACTATGGTACCTGGCGTAATGCCATTTATTAAGATGTAGTATTTTCTATCTGTCCAGCCACTGGTTGTTTTAAATGTTGCACATTCACCAGTTCTAATAATGTCTTTTCCTTTTGTAGGAAATTGATTTACAAAAAAACCTTCATCATCTGCACCATTGGTTACTGCAACAGGTGCTGGTTCAGTTTTAGTTTCAACAGGTTTGGGATTGTCTTTTTTCTTTTCTTCTACTGTGATCCCATATCCAGAATCATCTGTTTCTGTTGTTGTTCTTTCTACTACTTCAGCTGATTTCTTTTTATCAACTTTTAAATGTCCGATTACCAATTTTTGTCCTTGTTGTATCACATCACTGTTCAAATCGTTCCATTCTCTTAAAAAATCAGCCCTAACTTTTCCATACAATAAACTAATGCGATATAAATTTTCACCTTTTTGTACAACATGATGTAAAGGAATCAATATTTCGTTATCAGCACTTTGCCCATCTTGTGTAAAATTTTTAGGGTCAACAGGAATTTTCATCACTTTATCAATTGCCAATATTGCATTTTCATCTAGTCCGCCATTTTGTTTGGCAATTTGAGCTGTTGATAGGTTGTATATTTTTGCAATGCTAGAGAGGGTTTCTCCAGAAACAATTTTGTGCTGAATAAATAAATTGGGGTAGTTACCTTGTACAATTACTTTTTTTTGTGCAAATGCACAAAAAAATAAAGCAACAAAGGCAATAAGCAATGCTGTTCTCTTCATAAAAATTGGTTACAAAGCCGTAATTTAATTTTTTAATATTCTCCACTCCTGCGGATAATAATTATTCATTCTGTTGGGCAATACTTTCATCCACCCTAAACCCAAACCTTCATAAGTTGCCAACGCCCATCCTCTAATTGCAAGTTCAATCGTCATTTCTTTTCTTCTCAAATACTGTAAAGCCTGCTCTTTATTTAAAGGAACGGTTGCAATATTACTTAAATTGAAGGTACTAACAGCCAATTCGTGGTGAGGCACAAAATCTTTCCCTTTTACTTCACCAATGCAAATACCTGCTTTTTTAATGTATAAATAGCTGGCAAGTGTCTTTAATTCGTTTATCCATTCGGTCGAAATAGCCCTTATTTCAGTATTATGCTTAAAAAAAGTGTACTGTTCAGGTACATTTACAAAGGATTGTAAAACCTGAATTTCTTGTTTTGTAGGAGTAGCAATATTATGTTGCTTCAATTTAATTTCATTGCCTACCACATTTTTCCTAAAGGCTGCAATAAAGAAACCTTCGCCTTGTAATTTATTGGGATAAAAACGATAACCAAAAGCTTTGTGCTCATCACTTTGGGTTTCTATAATATTCCATTCTTGCTGAATTTCTAATTGTATAGAAGTTGCTCCCAAAGTATTAATTATCCAATCGGCAATATCTTCATCTTCTTCTTTTGAGTAAGAACAAGTTGAATAAATAAGTACTCCATCTTCCTTTAAACATTCATAAACATCAGCAACAATTCTTTGCTGTCGCTGGCTGCATAAAGCCACATTGTTTAAACTCCATTCATTAGCTGCTGCAGCATCTTTTCTAAACATACCACTTCCGCTACAGGGAGCATCTATAACAATTGCATCGAAATAAGCTCCCAATGCTGCAAAATCTTTGGGATCGTTATTGGTAACAATGGTATTATTCATTCCCCATTTGGTCATATTTTCAACCAAAACTGCTGCTCTTGATTTTATGACTTCATTGCTTAGCACCAATCCATTGGTAAAAAAGCTGGATAGCAAGCTGCTTTTGCCCCCAGGTGCTGCACAAACATCTAATACTTTTTGGGCTGTATTGTTTGCAAAAATTTGTTGCATGGCTTGCCACAAAAACATACTACTTGCTTCTTGTACATAGTAAGCACCTGCATGAAAAGCAGGATCGAGTGTAAACGATGGACGTTGAGCCAAATAATGTCCATTGGCACACCAAGATACTGGCTTTAAATTGTTAATTGCAGCATCAGCAATTGGCAATTTAGTATCCTTAATTTTTGCTGAATTAACTCTTATCGAAGTAATCTGCTCCTCAACAGCATGCACAGCTTCGAAAGTTTCTTTATCGAAACCCTGCACATTTGCTATGGATTGAATAAACTGCTGAGGTAATAACATGCTAACTGTAAAACAGCGAAGATAAGCCGATTAACCGTTTTTACCTTTCAACATAGGTACAAAAGAGAACTGTTCAAAAGATTCTTCTTCCATTGTACCATCTGCTTGCTTGGTTAAACGCAGCATACGCTGTGCGTCACCTTCATCAACAGGTATAACCATCATGCCTCCCACCTTTAATTGTTGTACCAATTTTGGTGGAATGAAGGGTGCTGCTGCTGTAATAATTACTTTATCAAATGGACCATACGTTGGTAAACCTTCAAAGCCATCGCCATAAAAGAATTTTATGTTGGGATATTTTGACTTGAAGAAAAATTTTTCATTCTTCTGGTATAGCTTTTTTTGTCGTTCAATGGTATAAACCCATGTACCCAATTCGGCTAAAACAGTTGCCTGATAAACACTTCCTGTACCAATTTCCAAAACTTTATCGCCCTTTTTTATTTGTAATAATTGGGTTTGATAGGCAACTGTGTAAGGCTGAGATATGGTTTGATCTTCACCAATAGGAAAAGCCCTGTCTTCGTAGGCAATTTTATCGAATGCTGAATCTAAAAAAAAGTGTCGTGGAATGGTATTAATTGCTTCTAATACTTTTTCATCGGTAATGCCTTTTTCTTTTAATTCATCTACCAATCTTTTTCTTAAGCCTTTGTGCTGATATGTGTCTAGAAAATTATTCATAAGCAGTACAAATGTAGGCGTATGCACAAATGATTAAATGAGCATTGTTGCAATGGGGAAAGAAAAACTATTAACAATAATTACGCACACCGTTTACCTAAAACAAATGTATTGAATACTGCTTCACTGTAAATTTGCCCACCTGAAAAATTAAGATTGAAAAAGTACTGGCAAAAAATAACCAATTGGGAACTGTGGCCTTTTTATCTCATTTATACTCCACTTGTATTTGTGTGGTTGTATTATTTTTTACGCACAAGAACATTCTGGTATTTCTCAAGTGTTAATCCCACATTGCAGTTTTCAGGTTTTGAGGGTGAAACCAAAAGAGAAATGTTTGATCAGCTACCTAAAGAAAGTTACCCTACTACCATTTATATAAATCCACAGCAAAGTTTCGAAACTGTTGTGCAAGAAATTGAAAATGCTCAACTAAAATTTCCAGTTGCCGCAAAACCCGATATTGGAAGCAAAGGTTTATGCTTTAGAAAAATTGACAACATTGAACAATTAAAAAAATACCATACTACTTTACCGTTTGATTATTTATTACAAACCATGATTGAATGGCCATTAGAAGTAAGTGTTTTTTATGTTCGTTATCCCAACTCTAATAAAGGAAAAGTAACTGGCTTCATTGCAAAAGAATACATGCAAGTTAAAGGCAACGGCAAAGCAAGTTTGCTTGAGTTGATACAACAACACCCTAAAGCTAAATACAGAAAGGAAGAGCTTTTTGCAAAACATGCAGAACATTTAGAGGATATTATTGCTACTGATGCTATTTACTTTTTAAGTATTACTGGCAACCACAATCGTGGTGCAAAGTTTATTAACCTGCATAAAGAAATTAACGAAAGTCTTACCAAGGTATTCGATGATTTAAGTAATTACAGCAAACACTTTTACTATGGCCGATTTGATGTAAAAGCTGCAAGTTTAGAAGATTTAAAAGCTGGGAGGAATTTTTCTATACTTGAATTTAATGGCACTGGTGCCGAGCCTAATCATATTTATGATTGTGGCATGAGCTATTTTACAGCGTTAAAAACCATTGCAACACATTGGAAATACATGTATGAAATTGGAAAAATAAATCATGGCAATGGTGTTCCTTATGTTAATTTTAGTGATGGTAAAAACTATCTTCAGGCTGCTTTTAAACGTTATGAAGAACTGGAAAAATATGATTTAGCATTAGACTAATTGTAGCACACATGGTATTAATCAGTATTTTATGCATTGCCTTTGGCATAAGTTTTTTAGGACAAATTGTGCTGAGCAACATGAATATGACTGCTACTCAATTAAGTGTACAGGAAGGTTATAAAAAAGCCTGGTACTTTGGTATTGGTGTTGCCATAGTTGAAATTATTTATTTGCGTTTTGCTTTAACTGGCATGGATTGGGTTGCACAACACAAAATTATTTTTAAAACCCTTGGCTGGCTTACTGTTATTATTTTTTTTGTGTTAGGAATAATGGCTTTTGTTACTGCCCGCAAACAAACTATTGAAAAAAAAGGAGTTTTATTGAATAATAAACTGCACAGATTCTTTTTAGGTGCAAGTATCAGTGCTTTAAACCCTTTGCAAATTCCGTTTTGGTTTTTGTGGAGTACACAGCTTATTCAAAATGGTGTTTTAAAAACAACCTCTACACACTTTAATATTTTTTGTTTAGGTGCAGGTTTAGGTACTTTGGCTGGCATTGGTGTGTATATTCATGGGGGTAATTGGGCTATTACAAAAATGAAAACCAGTAATAAAACCCTGAACCTTATTATGGGTTGTGTTTTCTTTATTACTGCATTGATACAACTGTACAGAATGTTGTACAAACCTTGGATTTAATTAAAAAAGCTGAATAACACTATTCAGTTGAAGGGTGCCCTGCTAGTCAGGATTCACAACAACGCAACAGCAGTTGGGTTTTTTCAACTGCTTATTACATAAAAAAAATCCTTTACTATATTAGCATATGATTGAACTAGTAAAAACAAATTCTTCAAACCTACATTTTCAGGAACTTGTTAAGGAATTAGATAAAGATTTAGCCATTAAAGATGGCGATGACCATGCATTTTATGCCCAGTTTAATAAAATTGATGCTATTAAGCATGTAATTGTAGCTTATTTAAACAATGAGCCTGTAGGTTGTGGTGCTATTAAAGCTTATGAACCAACCATTGTTGAAGTAAAAAGAATGTTTGTAGTACCTGAGCAAAGAGGGAAAGGCATTGCATCTACTATTTTAGCAGCTTTAGAAGCATGGGCTAAAGAATTAGACTACAGCAAATGCATTTTAGAAACTGGCAATAAACAAACTGAAGCCCTGGCTTTATATCCCAAGAATGGATACAAAGTAATGCCCAATTATGGTCAGTATGAACATATAGAAAATAGCGTTTGCTTTGAGAAGTGGTTGTAACTATATTTTGTTAAAATACAGGCATACTGAAGTTTTTATGAAATGATGTTTAATCAAATCAAAATATTTAAGCAAACAATCGTACATTACAGCCGTAATTCTAATGTTTGAATTATGAAAAGTAATTTTTATGCAATCAGGTAAAGTAAAATTTTTTAATGAAGCCAAGGGTTTTGGATTTATTAAAGAAGATGGTTCAGGTACAGAAGTATTTGTTCATGTAACCGGTGTTAAAGAAACCATTAAAGAAGGTGATGATGTTGTTTATGATACAGAAGAAGGTCGTAAAGGTCTTACAGCAGTTAACGTAAAATTGAAAGCCTAAGCTTTAACACATATGATTACAATGAAAATGGCGTAGTTTTTAACTACGCCATTTTTGTATTTATACAAGTAGATTTTGTTGAGTTAATCTTGCAAATGGATAATCATGGCAGCATCGTTTAAGTTAAACTCCAACTTACTTGGTTTTGCAAATCCATGTAAAATGATTTTTACTTTGTTGAATTTGGAAGCATAGCTTCCTTCCTTTTGCTCAAGCATTAATTTATTCGATGATGCATCGTATAAAATTGAACGCTTGTAATAATTACCCTTTTCATAATTGTAGGTTTCTCCATCATCTTCATAATAAACAAATGTAGTTGGGTTACTTCCTTTATACACATGCAAATATAAAATGCCATCACCTTTTTCTTTGGTATGTTGAACTGTGTTTTGCATAGGAATTATTGCTCCTTCTTTTACAAACACTGGAACATCTTCTAAAGGAGAAGCAACAAAGTATGTCTCACTTCCATTATACAATTTGTCATTGCTTTGTTTATACCATTTGTTTTTTCCAGGTAGATAAACTTCAGTTACTTGTTGCGTTGAAATACATGGTGCCACTAACAAATTATCGCCAAATAGAAATTGATTTTCAAATTTACCATCGTACACTTTATCATCGTAAGTATAAGTAATTGGCAACATCCTGTTTATAGGCATACCAGTTGTGTGTGCTTGATAAAATGAACTATATAAATAAGGCAACAGCTGATAACGTTGCTCTAAAATTTTTCTAATTTTATCTGTATTAAACTCTCCAAATAACCATGGTTCACGCTGGTTGTAGCCAATATGTGTATGATTGCGAAACAATGGAGAATACACTGCCAAACTTAACCAACGTACAAATAATTCGGGAGATGGATTGCCAATAAATCCACCAATATCCATACCAACATAAGGCACTCCACTAACACCCATACTATTGAGTAGACGGAAACCCAAAAGCATGTGTTCATCGCTGCTTACATTATCTCCTGTCCACTGTGCTGAATATTTTTGAATACCTGAATAAGCAGCTCTGGTTAATACAAACGGACGTTGCCCATTCATTAAAAGTTTTGTTCCTTCATAGGTAGATTTTGCCATTAATAAGCCGTAAGCGTTTTTTACAGTAAATAACGTTTTTTTGTCTTTGCCTTCACCAAATTCTATTAGGTTAGGAAATTCTCTTCCCCATGCTGCTGGTTCATTCATATCGTTCCAAAAACCACGAATGCCATTGTCTACATGACTTTCTTTAAAACTATTGCCCCACCATTTATGGGTAGACTCTTTGGTAAAATCTGGAAAATGACAACGCCCAGGCCAAACATGACCAACATATAATTTACCACCGGGATATTTTGCAAAATGATTGCCCACAACCCCATCTTCATAAGCTTTGTAGCCTTTCTCTACCTTAATACCTGGGTCGATGATGGTTACCATATCAAAACCAATATGTTTCATACTACTCATCATACTCTTTACATCAGGAAACTTATTGCTCCAAGTAAATACTTTATAACTGTCCATGTAATTAATATCACTCACAATTACATCGGCAGGTAATTTTTTATCTCTAAAAGTTTTAGCAATGGTTAATAATTGTTCAGGATTATCATAGCCCCAACGACTTTGCTGAAAGCCTAAACTCCACATGGGTGGCATGGTTGTACGACCAGTTAAAGCAGTATAATCTTTAATAATTTGCTCAACAGTATTGGCTCCAAAAAAGTAATAATTCATTTCGCCATCATCGGCACCAAAATGAAAAATTTCTTCATCGGCTCCACCACCAAAATTAAAATAGGATTTATGAGAATTATCGAAGAAAATGCCATAAGTCATTTTATCATGCACACCAATAAAAAATGGAATGGTAGAATACAAAGGATCTGCATTTAAAGCATAACCTGGCACATCGGCATTCCAATGCTGGTAAACATTACCTCTGCGGTTAATACCTCCTGTTTTTTCACCCAATCCAATAAATTTCTCATCGGCATGTAACTTTTTATAACAACTTACCTGATTGCCAAACCAACTAATGCCCAATGTTGCATCATCTCCACAAATTAATTTTCCGTCTTTATTATAAATATTTATTCGGAAAGGCGTACTTAACACTTCTACTTTTAAAGCATCGGTAGAATAAATTTTATCATTACCAGAACTTTCTTCTCTGATAGTTGGTTGAACAGGAACTAAATTATCGATTGCAAAAGAAAAATCGCCTACAGGTTTTTCTTTTGTAACCCTTACACGAACTGTAGTTGCATTATAAAAACTAATGGTTGCAAAAGCATTGGATAGTTCATAGACATAGCCAGTTTTAGTTGGTGTAATTTTTTTTACAGTACCAATTTGTTCACTTAAACGATTCATTTGAGCATTGGTTAAGATGAAGAAAAAAGAAAAGACAACAAGCAATATTTTTTTCATTGTGTAAAATTTACATACTGCAAATTAGGCATAAAAAAAGAGAAGTTATGCTTCCCTTTTAAATATTTACTGATGATTTGATTTATTATGCCCAAAGATTGTTTGGATAAGTTCCATCCGCTACCAAGGCATCAATACTTGCTTGTACACCTGGAGCATCTTCTTTATAAGTAACGCCAAACCATTGTGCCGAAGTTGGTATTACTTTTACTTTTACAGTACCACTTTTAACCACTTTATCTACTACCAATGGTATAAAAAATTCACCTTTAGGGTTATTAATTTCTGCATCTAAAAATGCATCAAAATAACTTTCACAATTATTGATAAAGTTTGGATGAAACCCAAAAAAGTTCATACTTACACTAGCATTTTCACTTACTTCATGCAATCCATCAGCATCTTCATAAGTAATAATGCCTTGTTCATTTCTGTAAATCTTTGTACGTTCATTGATATCAACCAAATTGCCATTGGTATCCACATTACAAACACCACGGCTCACACTACCATTATCACTCAAAGTCTTTTTTAATTCATATCCAATAATAGCATATTCACTTGCACTCGCCTGTTTGGTTAAAAATTCATAGGCTTTAACGAAACCATCATAACCATAAAAATCATCGGCATTAATAACTGCAAATGGTTCATTTACTTTTCCTTTACAACATAAAACAGCATGAGCTGTTCCCCAAGGTTTGGTTCTTTCTACAGGAATGGTTCTGCCTGTTGTATGACTTTGCAATGCCTGAAAAACATAGTCAACAGCAACTTTACCTGCTAACTTTTTGCCAAAGTTTTCAGCAAACATTTCATGAAATTCTTCACGAATAATGAAAACCACTTTGCCAAAACCAGCTTTTATAGCATCGTAAATACTGTATTCCATAATTGTTTCGCCACTTGGACCAAAACCCTGCACTTGTTTCATACTGCCATATCTGCTGGCCATACCTGCTGCTAAAATTACTAATGTAGGTTGCATACTTTTGTTTTAAGTTGTGCGAAGATAATGGATATAACATTTAACCAAATATGATACAAATCAAACCTGATATTACCCTTCAAAAATTAATTTCTCCGTTATTCAATGGATTTAATGCAGATGTATTAAGATTAGATGAAATTCACCCTATTGTTAGTGGTAATAAATGGTTTAAATTAAAGTATCATATCGAAGAAGCCAAGCAACAAAATAAAAAATCAATTGCCACATTTGGTGGTGCATACAGCAATCATATTGTGGCAGCAGCATTTGCATGTAAAGCAGCAGGATTTAAAAGTATAGGTATTATTCGTGGAGAAAAGCTTAATCCTATTTCTCCTACCCTAATTACTGCACAAGAATATGGAATGGAACTTCATTTTATTACCAGAGAAGCATTCAAAAACAAAGATCTGCTGAAGCAAGAACTCGCTAATAATTATTACTGGATTAATGAAGGTGGCTTTAGTACTAATGGCATGCTTGGAGCAACTGAAATTTTGCAAACGGTTGATACTCGTTCCTACACACACATTATTGCATCATGTGGTACAGGAACCATGTTAGCAGGATTAATCAATGCAGCATTACCATATCAGCAAATCATTGGAATCTGTGCACTAAAAGGTCATACAGGTTTAGAACAAGATATTCAAAGTCTTTTACCAGCAGAAAAAAGGAATAATGCATTTACGATTTTGCATGATTACCATTTTGGTGGCTATGCAAAACATCCAACAAGTTTAATTAATTGGATGAACGAATTATGGCAGGCCGAAAATTTACCAACCGATATTGTGTACACCAGTAAACTTTTATTTGCAGTTAAAGACCTTATTGAAAAAAAATATTTTACAACTACCGATAAACTATTAATTATTCACAGTGGTGGATTACAAGGCAATTTATCATTGCCATTAAACACTTTGAGTTTTTAATATAACTGCAGCCATTATCTTTGAAGCCATGATGAAAAGGATATATTTTATTGTGCTGTGTGTAGTATTCATTGGTTTATCTAAAGCAATTGCTCAAGATACATTACCCAATTTCACCACTCGTTATTTAGCAAAAAATAAAGTACAAGTTAGTTGGATTAATCCATTCGATAAAATGGTGCAATTGGTAGTGCAACGTTCATTTGATAGTACCAAATATTTCAGATCCATCTTTTCATCTCAATCGCCTTGGTTACCACAAAATGGTTTTGTAGACAACAATGTACCTGTTGGTTATAAAGTGTATTACCGGGTACAATATGTATTTGAAGGTGGAGCTTATTTTTTTACGAAATCTAAAAGCCCATCTAATTACGAAGCCATAAAAGTTACACATGTAAACAATGATGATGAAGATGAGCCTAAAACCAATAAAAAGAAAGATTCATCTACCAATGAAACTAAGAAACCTATAACCAGATACATAAAAATTTATAAGGTTAATAAAGACTCCTTAATTGCAACAATTGAATACAAAGATTATAAACGCTACAGAGATTCGATTAATAAAACTACTAAAGACACCATTCAGCGTACTTACGATGACGATGAAATTATTATAAAACCATTTATACCCAAACCTGTTTGGAAAGCATCTACGCATATTTTCACCAACGATAAAGGCTTTATTAGAATAATTCTTCCATTAGCCAAACAACGCAAATACCGTATTGTATTTTTTGAAGAAAACAATGAAGAATTGTTTCAAATTAAACAAGTAAAAGAAACCGATTTGGTATTGGATAAATCCAATTTTTATAAAGCTGCTTGGTATTATTTTGAATTATATGAAGATGAAAAACTAATTGAAAAAAATAAATTTTACGTTAGTAGAGACAGATAATTTAACTATTTACTTCAATCAATTTCACTGTAAAAACTTTTTCAAAATTTCGTTGTACTTTTTCTTTTACTTCAGAATAACTCAACTTATACCCCAACTCTTTTTCTAAAGAAGTAACTTGCTTATTTTGAATGCCACAAGGCACTATATAATTAAAATAATTCAAATCGGTGTTTACATTAAATGCAAAACCATGCATGGTAATCCACCTGCTGCACTTAATACCCATTGCACAAATTTTTCTTTCCTTGCCTTTAATATCAGCATCAATCCAAACGCCAGTTTCACCTTTACTTCTACCGCCCACAATACCATATTCGGCCATGGTTAAAATAATTACTTCTTCCAAACTTCTTAAGTACCAACCTAAATCGGTTTTAAACTTATCCAAATCTAAAATTGGGTAGCCAACAATTTGTTGAGGTCCATGAAACGTAATATCTCCACCACGATTAATATGAAAAAATTCAATGCCTTTTTCTTGCAATTCATCATCACTAATTAGTACATGTTCTTTATGTCCACTTTTACCCAACGTGTACACTGGTGTATGCTCAACAAACAATAAATAATTAGAAGTATTTTGTTTGTTAGTATCAGCAGATTTAATTTGCACATTTTGTTTCAACAACATTTCCTGATAGTCCCACACTTCTTTGTAAGAACGAATTCCCAAATCTTGAAAAAAAACTGTTTGCATAACGCAAACCTACATATTTTTTATGTTGAAATTTATTGGGGGCTTTCAACAACAGATTAAAACTCAACTTCAGTCAGGGCTATCGTTGCAAGTGCAGCTTTACAAGCAGCAGCTTTTCATCCTGAGCGTAGTCGAAGGATATCCCTCAGCCCATGAGCAATAAAACATAAATCAGCAATGCTTTGCGAAACTTGTAGTTTCGCAAATGCTATTCTGTAGCTTTCAGCCACACATGTTCAACGTTATTCAAAAGGTCAATGGCTGCCTGATTGAAGTGTAAAGCCCTGAGAAACGAAGTCTTGAAACGAAATGCCCGCCTGAACGGAACGGGCAAGCAGGAACTGCTGCTGAGCATTGTACAAATGATGATAGCCCCACATTTTAGTTACCAAAACACAAACTATTATCTTCGCAGCCATGAGTGAAGATTTTGAAATAGAACAACAGGGCGATGATATTTACGAACGTCGAACATTTGTCATAGACAGAGGCCAAGAACCTATGCGTATTGACAAATGGTTACAAATACGTATTGAAGGTGCAACTCGTAATAAATTGCAACAGGCAATTGATGATGGATTTGTTACAGTCAACGGCAAAAATGTAAAGACAAATTACAAAGTAAAACCAGCCGATGAAATTTTGGTTTTAACCTATGTAAACCCTGAATACAGTGAATTAAAAGCGGAGAATATTCCACTCAATATTGTGTTTGAAGATGATGATGTTTTGGTAATTAATAAAGTTCCAAACATGGTGGTGCATCCTGGCGTTGGTAATCATTCAGGTACTTTGTTAAATGGTGTTGCTTATCATTTGTTGCAACAAAATCCAAACCTTAATGAAGATGAATTACCTCGTTATGGTATGGTACATAGAATAGATAAAAACACAACTGGATTAATTGTATTGGCAAAAAATGGAGAGTCGGCATCGCATTTGGCAAAACAATTTTTTAACCATACTGTTTCTCGAAAATACAATGCATTGGTTTGGGGAGATGTGAAAGAAGATGAAGGAACAATTACTGGCAATATTGCACGCCATGAACAATTCAGAAAAATGTTTTCGGTTTATCCTGATGGAGAAAAAGGCAAACATGCTATAACGCATTACAAAGTTTTAGAAAGAATGAATTATGTAACGTTGGTTGAGTGTGTTTTAGAAACAGGACGTACACACCAAATTCGTGTACACATGAAATACATGGGTCACACTTTATTCAACGATTGGGAATATGGTGGCGACAGAATTTTAAAAGGCACTATTTACACCAAATACAAACAGTTTGTAGACAACTGTTTTGAAGTTTGTCCACGTTGTGCCTTACATGCAAAAACATTGGGATTTGTACATCCTAAAACTGGTAAGGAATTATTTTTTGAAGCTCCTTTACCCGATGACATGACCAATGTAATTGAGAAGTGGAGAAGATATGTTGGTAATAGACCATTGCTGGAAGAATAGTTGTGAAAAAAATACTCAAACATATTGCTGCCTTATCTCCCATTGCTCTTACAAAAAATGAGCAGTACGACAGGCTTACCAAAAAGGTTTTACAAAAAGTTTGTACTGCTGAAAGCGTTTGTGTTGATATTGGAGCCAATGAAGGCAAGGTTTTACAAATGATGGTACAAGTTGCTCCTGACGCAAAACATTATGCATTTGAACCAATTCCTGTTTTGTTTGAAAAGTTGAAACTAAAGTATCAATCAAAAGCACTGTTGCACAATATTGCTTTATCGAATAAATCGGGTAAAGCAAATTTCAATTTGGTATTAACCGATATGGCATATAGCGGCTTACAAAAAAGAGTTTACGACAAGCCTGAAAAAGATACTACCATTGAAGTAAGTACAGATGTATTGGATAACATCATTCCTGCTGAAACTAAAATTGCACTCATTAAACTCGATATTGAAGGTGGAGAATATTTTACTTTACAAGGCTCTATTAAAACCATAAACCAAAGTAAACCAATACTATTGTTTGAATTTGGCAAAGCTGGAGCCAATGCATACAACATTACCAATACACAAATGTTTCAGTTTATTAACAGCCAATTAAACTATGAAATTTACACATTGGCATGTTGGCTAAAAAAATCATCCCCGTTAGACCAAAAAACATTCAATGCTTTCTTTGAAAATGATCAGGAATATTTCTTTCTAGCTGCTCCAAAAGCCTTGTAATTATTGATTTGTAGCACTTAAAAGACAACTCAACTAATTCCAAAATTCTTTTCCCACATACAATGTGAATAATCAAGTTAAAGAAGCGTTTTTTTAACCTTCAAATCCGTTAAGTTTGCCCGATATGAAAGTTCCAAAACAAACAGTAGAAATATTTGAACTACTGAGCAAAGGCAATTTTCTTTGTTCAGATAGTGCGGAGGATAACAACAGAAAATTATACAATATTGTTGAAGCTAATTTTGATGAATTGCATGAATATTTTGCTGCCATAAACTTTAATCTAGAAAAAGGTGATGAGTATTTTTATTTCACCAGGGATGAAAATAAGGCTGATTTAGAAAGAAAAATTGAACAAGCTTATCGCTGGATTGATATTGTTGATTTTTGCAAAACTTTCGATAATGCTTTTGGTGCAGGTTTCAGATTTTCTCCTTCACAAATAGACCAGCAGCTACGAGTTGATGCAAGTTTAAAAGATAAGCTAGACACTATGAAACGTGTGGTTGGCGATGGCAGTTATAGTGAACGCATCAAAAAACTAATTAAAGAATTGTGCGACTATGGATATGCTGAAATGGAAAACGAAATCATGCAGCAATACAAAGTAGTTGCCTCTTTTAAATACATTGAACAATTAATTTTAAGCATTTCAATATCCGAAGAAGTACAATATGAGGTTTCTAAATAAGATTACATTTATCAATAGTGCAACCATTAAATATGCGGAAGTTAGTATTGATGGAAACGTGCATTTAATAGGTACACAAGGCGTAGGAAAAAGTACCTTACTAAGGTCGATACTATTTTTCTACAATGCCGATACGTTGAAACTAGGCATCTCGAAAGAGAAGAAAAGCTTTGCTGAATATTATTTTCCTTACCAAAATTCTTACCTCATTTATGAAGTAACTACTGAAACAGGAAGCTACAGCATTATTGCTTTTAAATCTCAGGGTAAAGTTTGTTTCAGATTTACAGACACAGCTTACAATCAAAAATATTTTATTGCTACAGATGGTAAAGCTTTTGAAAGCTGGGATGCTACAAGAGCTTTGTTAGATGCTGACAAAATATATTATACCCGTAAAATAGATCGTTATGAAGAATACCGTGATATTTTATATGGCAACAATGAAAATAAAAAAGACTGGAAAAAATATGCTTTGCTGGAGAGTAAGCAATACCAAAATATTCCACGTACCATACAAAACGTTTTCTTAAACTCTAAGCTGGATGCAGAATTTATAAAACAAACAATCATTATGTCTCTCAACGAAGAAGACATTGAAATTGATTTGCAGAGTTATACCCATCATTTAAAAGATTTTGAAGCTCAATTGAAAGACATTCAGTTGTTTAAAGAATCACATGTTTTAAAACAATCTGAAAATGTAATTAAGCTGCACACGGCTATTCGTCACCTCGATAGAGAGAAAGTACAATATGCTTTGCAATTGGCTTACAGTATTCAGCAGGTTCAAAGATTAGAACCAAAACTTTTCGACAAAAAAGAAAGGGAAGAAAACAACAAACAAACCCAGCTTCAAAAAATCGAAGAATCGGAAAAAAGGTTTCAAAATAAAATTCAAAAACTTAAAGGTGAGCTTACCGTTTTAGATGATAAGCTGAAAAACATTAAAGAAAAGAAAGAGTTTTACGACAACAAGAACATTCATGAAATAGAAATTCGTGTTACCAAGAAAACTGATATTGAAGCGGAATTACAAAAGCTAAAAAAGGAAAAAGAACTGCTCTCCTTTCAGTTTAAAGAAGTAACACAGAAATACGATTTACTGTTTCAAAATATTGAAAGCAGTTACAAAGAATTTGAGCAAAACAAAAACACCGAACGTTTTACACTCAAAGAAAATTTTCTAACTTTTAAAACTGATCTGAAAGAACAATTAGAAAAACTTCTGAATGATATTAAGCAAAACAATAAGCAAAGTATTGAGCAGGCTCAACAGGAAATTGAGCAAAAGCAACAGTCATTGCATGAGCTGAACATAAAAAAAGAAGCTTTAAAACACAAGCGTTTTTATGAAGAAGAAATGCAGGAAGTTAAGCAAGATATTATTGACCTGCAATTCACCATTCAGCAAAGTGGCAATGAAATACAAACCATTAAAAGTAAAAGTGAAACCATTTTAAAACAATGGGAACTGGAAGAAAAAAGTATTAAACAAAATACGGAACGTGTTATTGAAAAACACAATGAAACGATTGCTAAAAGTACCCAGTTAATTGAAGCTATTGATGCTAAAATTAACAACAGTAAAGACTCCTTATATGGCTGGCTAAATCAAAATAATCAGGGTTGGGAAAACACTATTGGCAAGGTTATAGATGAAGAGGTGTTGTTTCTAAATGATTTATCGCCACAAAAAAATGCAAATCAATCAAACTCATTTTATGGTATCAATATCAACCTGAATGATCTAAATAACAAAGTAAAAACTGTTGCAGATTATACCAAGGAAAAAAACAAACTCAATGATGCAATTGATGCAATTAAAAAAACAATTGCTCAACTGCATCAATCAGAAACAGATGAGTTAGAAAAACTAAAAAGAAAATATCAACCTAAAATAAAAGAATTCAAAGAAAGTTTAGCAGAACATACTTACGCAGTAGAACAAGCTGAATTAAAATTAACCAATGCTAGGCTTACGCAAAAAGATGTTGAACTTAAAGCAGCAGCCGAAAAGCAAGAAGCTTTACAAACTGCCGATGCACTCATTGATGCTGCTACTGAAAAATTATTGGCAGCAAAACAACTATTGCATAGCATAGACGAAACCTTGCTTAAGCAATTAAAAGTCAAAGAAAAAGAACACGACAAAAAGCTCACTATTGAAGAAGAAACGCTTAATACGCAATTACAATTTATTGAAGCAGATATCAATACCTACAAACGCAACTATGAATTACAAAAGCAAAAAGTAAATAAAGAACAACAAGCTGAATTAGCAGGTGAAGGAGCCAATACACAGCAGTTAGCAACCATTGAAGAACATCTAAAAGACTTACAAAAAGAACTTTCGTTTATTGAAAAGAACAGGGACATTGTAACCGAATACAAGAAAGACAAACGTGAATTGTTGGATAAAGCAGATTCTTTTAAAAACGAAAAACAACTACTGGAACAACGTTGTGAAAACGAAGAGCAAAAACATGCCCAGCAAAAACAAAAACAACAAGAAGAATTAAAGCATTACGAAGAAAATATTACCAATATCAATTTGGAATTACAAAAAGCAAAAGATGATATTGCAGCATTTCAAAACTTCCAACAAACCGAATGTTATTTAACCATTGCACAGGTTCACAAGGAAGTTAAAGATGAATTTAAAACAGATAAACGTACCAAGAATATTATTGACGAACTGAACAGAACGTATTATAATGGCATCAAGCGATTGGATGAATTGAAAGAAGCCATCAATAAGTTTTTGAGCAACTTTTCTTCTCAAAATATTTTCAACTTTTCAACTGGACTTATTGCCAAACAGCAATACCTAGATTTTGCTGAGCAATTGAATGAATTTATTACCGATAATAAAATTGAAGAGTACGAAAAACGCATCAATGAACGCTTTGCCAGCATCATTCATTCTGTTGGAAAAGAAACCACCAACTTAATGAGCAAAGGCGATGAAATTCAAAAAGTAATCACCAACATCAACAAAGATTTTGAACGTAAAAACTTTGTTGGGGCCATCAAAAAAATTGAACTAAAATTAGATGCCAGTGCTAATAGAGTAGTAACACTTTTACAAAGCATTAAAGTGTTTAATGATGAACATGCTTATGATATTGGAGGGTTGAATTTGTTTTCATCCATTGACAATGAAAGTAAAAACAAAAAGGCAGTTGACTTATTGAAACAATTGAGTAAGTCAATCAGTGAGTATAAAAAAGACTTTATTTCCTTATCCGATTCATTTGAATTAAAGTTCAGGATTGAAGAAAATCAAAATGATACTGGCTGGGTCGAAAAGCTTGCCAATGTTGGATCTGAAGGAACAGATGTATTGGTAAAAGCCATGATTAACATTATGCTCTTAAATGTGTTTAAAGAAGGGGCATCTAAGCGTTTCAAAGATTTCAGATTGCATTGTATGATGGATGAAATTGGTAAACTACACCCTAACAATGTGAAAGGAATTTTACAATTTGCCAACGATAGAAACATTCTATTAATCAATGGTTCACCAACTGAAACCAATGCAATGGACTATCGCCATATTTACAAACTGGAGAAAGATGCCAAAAGCTTTACTAAAGTAAAAAGGATTATCAGTAATTATGCATCGTAATGAAATTACCCATCAACATAGCCAAACATTTGTTATACATGCAGCAGGGAAATAAAATTCCTGCTGCTCAAATGAAACATACAATTGTTCAAAAACTATTAGAAGATAATATCATTGCCAAACAACGAATTGGATCCAATAGAAACTTATACTTTTTAACGGATAATAGTTTACTCAACCAATACATCAGCAATCATTTTGGTATAGACAATCTTGAATTGTATGTTGAAAAATATGAGCAAGAAAATTTAACCCGAAGTGAAGCTGTACAAATAAGTTCTGATTCAAAACTAAAATCCATCAGAACATTTAAGGGCTTTTTGGTAAACTCTTATCAGCCAATTAAAGCAATACTTAACAATCAATCAATTACGCTTCAACCTGCGATTGGCAGTTTTATTTTTATACACGATTTTGAAAAATTCTTTATCCCAGAAAATACAACCATTATCGGCATTGAGAATGCAGAAAACTTTAGGTTTATTCATCAGCAACACTACCTGTTTAAAAACATAGAACCACTGTTTATTTCACGTTACCCACAAACCCAATACAACGATGTGTTGCAATGGCTAAAATCCATCAATAATCCATACTTACATTTTGGTGATTTTGATATAGAAGGCATCAATATTTATCTCAGGGAATTCAAACAGCACTTACACCAAAGAGCAACTTTTTTCATTCCTCCCAACATCGAAGGTTTGTTGCAACAAAAAGGCAACAGAACATTATACAATCAACAAATAGATAGAATAGCAGATAGTTCAAGTATCGAAGAAAAAGAAATTATAGATTTATTAACCTTGATTCACAAACACAAAAAAGGATTGGAACAGGAGGTGCTAATAAACTTATAACCCTTCTTCAACTCTTTCCAACTTCTTCAACCCTTTCAACCTTTTCAACTTAAAAACCTACCCCGGATACACCATTGCATATTCAATCATCTCTTGTTTACCATACTCATCAGCCACTTTAAACTCTGTTTCATACATAGAAACCAATTGACAAAACACTGTAATCTTTTCGTCATAAGGCACTTCACGTGGATAATTGTATTCCATCACAAACTGAAATAAATTTTTACCCGAAGCTGCAAATCCATTACGCATGGCTTGTAGATTAATAAATACTTCTTCTTCTGTTTCTGTTTGTAAATAAGCATCTGAAATACCTTCTGCAACAGGCAAGACATTTCGCCTGCCTTGCTTTTGCTTTACAGCAACTTTTTCTAAACTATTACGGGCTTCATCAGTTTGTAAATAGTCTAAGGATAGACGTAAGGGATAGGTTGGCTTAGTTTCAAAGTTCACAGCTTTAGCTTGTTGTAAAACCTCAACAATATTTGTTTTGGCCTTTAATTCAAACTGATCTTTTAAATATTTTACCTGCTTAATTTTCTCTACCAAACGGCTTTGAAATTTCACCTGATTCAAGAATTCAATCACCTGCTTTTGTGTTTCAATCAGATTATGTCTTGCCTCAGTTAACTTCAATCTTAGCTGAGCTGTAATGTATTTCAACTCGTCATCCATGGCTGTTTTAAAAAAGGTTTGCTCCTCTTCTCCCATCACCATTCTTTCAGTTTGCTCAATCAGTAATTGAATATCCTTTCGTTTCTGATCAAACCCTTCTAAACGGACAATTTTAATTTTATAATTCGGCTCACTTTTAAACGCATTTTCAATATTCCTGTTCAGGTCAATCACATTACGCAATGTAATTCTTCCAATCTTACGCATCGACGATTTTACCTGCTTCAAATAACTGTATTTACGATGCTCAATATTCTCTTTTAAATAAAAATCAATCGCCTGTTTTACTTGCCCTATATTTTCCTGAATGTAAGACGTATTAATGTCTTCATTAACTTCCAACACCTGTTCAAAAAAGCCAAGGTATTGTTCATCCAATTCAATGTATGCTCCATTTTGACGCAACACACCTTTTGTAATCAATGTTTCCAAAACATCTTCTTCCACCAATTCCAAAGCCATCTCATACTTGTAGGAAAATGACTTTCTTTTTTCAAACATTTCAGCCAATAATTCTTTCGTTCTCGAAAGTAAATTTAGCAGCTCTTTAATATGAATAAAATGCAACATTCAGCACAATTATTTGGGCGGTGAATATAATGTGCAAGCCATTATACAAAAGATTTTTTTGTTACCAACTGTAGATACTTTTTTCAGCAGTATTGGCATCGTTGAAAATCCTGCTGACCAGCAGGGCACACTTGTACTTCAAAACATTACTGAACATACTTTAGAATAAACCATTCAGCTCTTTATATTTGTTCCATAATTAATTGCTATGATTACAGATATCCGCAACAATTGGACAATTGAAGAAATCCAAAATATATACAATTCACCTTTATTAGAATTGGTTTTCAACGCAGCTCAACTGCACAGAAAATACAACGATACTGCCGAAGTGCAGGTTTGTACTTTATTAAGTATTAAAACAGGTGGCTGCAGCGAAGATTGTGCTTACTGTCCTCAGGCTGCACGTTACTCAACAGATGTTAATGTGCAAGCTTTAATGAAAAAAGAAGAAGTATTAGAATATGCACAAAAAGCCAAAGATGCTGGTAGTACAAGGTTTTGCATGGGTGCAGCTTGGAGAGAAGTAAGAGACAATAAAGATTTTGATCGTGTATTAGATATGGTAAAAGGTGTAAACCAAATGGGTATGGAAGTTTGTTGTACATTGGGTATGTTAACAGAAGAACAAGCTCATAAATTGGCTGACGCAGGTCTGCATGCATACAACCACAATCTCGATACAAGCGAAGAACATTACAGCGAAATTATTACCACCAGAACTTACGACGACAGATTGCAAACCTTAAACAATGTACGCAAAGCTGGTGTTACTGTATGTTGTGGTGGCATTATTGGTTTAGGCGAAACACATGATGATAGAATTACCATGTTACACACTTTATGTACTATGGAAAAACATCCTGAAAGTGTGCCAATCAATGCATTGGTGCCTGTTAAAGGAACACCATTGGCCAATAACAAGAAAGTAGATATTTGGGATATGGTTCGTATGATTGCTACTGCACGTATTTTAATGCCTGCAACCATGGTTCGTTTAAGTGCAGGAAGAACAGATATGAGCATTGCCGAACAAGCTTTATGTTTTATGGCTGGAGCTAACAGTATTTTTGCTGGTGATAAATTGTTAACTACTCCAAATCCAAGTTTCGATGAAGACAATGCAATGTTTCAATTACTTGGTTTACAACCACGCAAAGCATTTAAAGATGAAAAACAATACTTAAGAGAATTGGTTAATTAAAAGAAATATTCAAATTATAATTCAGTAGAAAAATCATTCAAAATAGCTCGTCAAAACGGGCTATTTTTTATTTATTCTTGCCCATGTGTTACTACTTATCAAGTTTTTTCCCACAACAAACAGCCCTAACGTATAATTTCCTTATTTTCCCATTTCTAACGTTTACCACATTATCATTTAGTGGTTGCCTGCCCTAATGTGTAAAAAATACATTTTAAAAAAAACCAGCTATATTGCGGCTGATTGTAAACTAAAAACGCAACCATGAATTTTACAAATTATGAAGTTCCTTATGAAGTAAACCCTAAGTATGCAACTAAAGCAGCTTATTTTTCGATGGAGTTTGCTATTCATCAACCATTAAAAATTTACAGTGGAGGTTTAGGCTTTTTAGCAGGTTCTCACTTACGTGGAGCTTATGAACTAAAACAAAATATGATAGGTGTTGGTATGTTATGGAAATATGGTTACTACGACCAAACACGTAACCAAGACCAAACTTTACAACCAGCCTGGATGGAAAAAACTGTTGATTTTTTAGAAGATACAGGCATTAAATTTCAAATAGATATTCACGACCATCCAGTTTGGGTAAAAGCATGGTACTTAAACCCAGAAACTTTTGGAAGTGCTCCATTGTTTTTATTGAGTACCGATTTACCAGAGAACGATTATGTTTCTCAAACCATTACCCATCGTTTGTACGATGCCAATGTTTCTACCAAAGTTGCTCAGTTTATTTTATTGGGTGTTGGTGGTGCTAAATTGATTGATTTGTTAGGATTTAATCCCGATGTATATCATTTAAACGAAGCCCATGCAATTTCTTCTGCATTTTATTTATTAACCAACAAATACAAAAGTGTTGATGAATTGAAGAAACACTTAGTATTCACAACACATACCCCTGAAGAAGCTGGTAACGAAAAACACGACATTTACTTATGCCACAAAATGAGCTATTTCTGTGGTTTAAGTTTAGATGAAGTAAGGCGTTTAACAGGCTTACACGACGATCAGTTTAACCATTCATTGGTTGCATTACGTTTTGCAAGAAAAGCAAATGGTGTATCTCAACTACATGGTGTTGTTAGTAACCAAATGTGGAAACAATACGAAGGTATTTGTCCAATAACAGCGATTACCAATTCTCAAAATTATACGTACTGGGCCGATGAACCATTGTATCGTTTTGCAGATACCAACAACGATGCTGGTTTAGACGACAGAAAATGGTATTTAAAGAAAAGAGCATTTGAAATAGTTGCCGATCAAACAGGAAAATTATTTGACCCTAATGTATTAACTATTGTTTGGGCTCGTCGTTTTGCTGGCTACAAACGTGCTGATATGTTAACGTACGACATGGCACGTTTCGAAAAAATGTTGAGCAGTACAAAATATCCAGTACAAATTATTTGGGCAGGAAAACCTTACCCACAAGATTATCCAGCTATTTCTCAATTCAATCAGTTGGTGCATTTAAGTAAGCGTTACAAAAATGTTTCGGTTTTAATTGGTTACGAATTATTCTTAAGTCGTCGCTTAAAACAAGGTGCCGATGTTTGGTTAAACAATCCACGTGTACCAAGAGAAGCCAGTGGAACAAGTGGTATGACTGCAGCTATGAATGGTGCAATTAATTTTAGCACCGATGATGGATGGATACCAGAATTTGCAAAACCTAATGAAAACTGTTTTGTAATTCCTAAGGCCGATTATGATAACATGAGTACACATGACCAAGATCAATATGATTTAAACATGGCATATGATATGTTGGAAAATGAAATTATACCAATGTATTATGAGAATAAAGATGCTTGGAGACAAATTGTAAAGAATGGCATGAACGATGTTCGTGTTCAATTCGACAGTAGTCGTATGGCTGATGAGTACTATGAAATTATGTACAAAGCATAATTTATTTAGCAGATAATTCAATCAAATCCCTTGCAGTAATGTGGGGGATTTTTTTGTGGAATATAGCTTCTTTTGCATTTAACCTTTATGAGAAAAACAGTAAAGAGTAATACTATTTTCATTGCCCCTTCTTTCATTGCTGTACTATGCATATTTGCAATTAGTTTTCTATTGCAAAAAATAGATACTTTTTCCTTCAAACCCATAAACAATACAATACGTTTCGTTGTACCAAGTGATAAGAAAAATGTAGCGTTTTCTAAATACTTCCTTTATAAAGTCATTAGGAATAAACATATCGACACATATACAATTTCAGGTAACCATAAGGACGATAAAGTAATGCAAATAGTAAGATATGAAGCTCTAAAAAATAAATTCACCTGCAATTCAAACACAGTTATTAAAGTCCATTTTACAAGCCAATCTACATATGGCCAGTTAGTTGAATTGGCATCTCTTATGTATGAAGATAAACATAAGAGATATACGTTGATTGATAACGACTTTTATATTTTTGGAGGGCATAAATCCGACAATAGTGAATCTGAATAATTCGAGAGACAAGTTCAAAATAAAAAACTCCACTACCCTTCACAGTATGGAGTTTTTAAAAGCTACTTCAACCTTGCAAAAGATATAAAGTAAAAGAAAAAAGTACGGATTAATGTTCGAACAAGCATGCTGTAAAGCATATTGTATAAGAATGACTACAATTTTAGATAGAAGGTTGCAAGCAAAAAAAATACACCAAAATATTGGGCATAAAAAAAGGGCTTGGATAGAAATCCGGCCCCGTTTTAATCCAATATTCTATGAAAAACCATTTATAAGACGGAGGGGGTTTATAAAAGGTTGCAAGTGATACAACAATTTTTTGTTGAATAGAATTGTTAAAGCTGAATGTACCCTGCTAGTCAGCAGGATTTGCAACAACGCATAAGGTGTTCAATAGAAATTCTGCCGCCAACAACCAAAATAAAAATACCTAAACAGAATACCTACCATTACTTGCTACCGAGTATTTACATTTGTAGCACACTATTTTCATTCATAGGATAAATACCTATCAATATGCAACAAGACATTGTTTTAAAGCTAAAGCCACAGGAAGCTTTAGATGCTGCTGTTATTCACGAATACATCAGTAAATCAGCTGCTGTTCCTATTAATACAATAACTGGATTTTATCCTTTAAAAAAAAGTATTGATGCCAGAAGCCGTCAGCAAATTTGGATTAACCTTACGGTAAAAGCATTTATCAATGAGCCATTTATTAGCAGAACAATAGATACTGTTCAGTTTAATCAACTAGCAAAGAATGCTAAACAAGTAATTGTAGTTGGTGCTGGCCCTGCAGGTATTTTTGCTGCATTAAAATTGATAGAGCTAGGTATAAAACCCATAATTATTGAACGTGGAAAAGATGTTAGGGCAAGACGAAGAGATTTAGCAACACTAAATAAAGAAGGAATTGTAAACCCAGAAAGCAATTATTGTTTTGGAGAAGGTGGAGCAGGCACTTACAGTGATGGGAAATTATATACAAGAAGCAACAAACGAGGAAACATTAATAGAATACTAAATTTATTTGTACAGTTTGGAGCAGAAGATAAAATTTTGGTAGAAGCTCATCCGCATATTGGCACCAACAAATTACCCCATATTATTACTGCCATGAGAGAACAAATTATTGCTTGTGGCGGCGAAGTATTGTTTGAAAATAAATTAGTTGATTTTATAATTGATCGAGATGAATTAAAAGGTGTTATTACCGCCGATGGAATTAAGCTTTTTGCTGATGCAGTAATACTTGCAACAGGACATAGTGCCAGAGATATTTTTGAATTATTGCACAAAAAGAACATTTTGATTGAAGCAAAACCATTTGCATTGGGTGTAAGAATTGAGCATCCACAAGCAGTCATTGATGCTGCACAATATCATTGTACTTTAAGAAGTGAATATTTACCTCCAGCATCTTATAGTTTAGTAGAGCAATTACAAGGCAAAGGTGTATTTAGTTTTTGCATGTGCCCTGGTGGAATTATTGCTCCTGCAGCCACCAACAACAATGAATTAGTGGTTAACGGTTGGAGCCCTAGTAAACGCAACAATGCTTTTGCCAATAGTGGCATGGTGGTAAGTGTTGAAATGGAGGATGCAGTTAAAAGTTTAAAGAATTCAAAGTTTAAAAGTTTACCAGCTGAAAGTCCTTTGCTACTGATGCATTTTCAACAAATGGTTGAAGAAAATTCTTATAAAGCCGGAGGAGGAAAATTTGTTGCTCCTGCACAACGTGTAGTAGATTTTTGTAGCAATAAATCTTCTGCTTCTTTACCAGATTGCTCTTATTTGCCAGGCATTACCAGTGCCGATATGAAAAAGGTTTTGCCATCATTTATTCATACTCGTTTGCAAGAAGGTATTAAAGCATTTGGCAAACGCATGAAAGGTTATTACACCAATGATGCAGTTGTAGTTGCTACTGAAAGTAGAACCTCCTCTCCTGTTCGAATTCCAAGAGACAATGAAACTTTACAACATCCTCAAATAAAAAATCTATTCCCTTGTGCAGAAGGTGCAGGTTATGCAGGTGGCATTGTGAGTGCTGCTATGGATGGAGAAAGAGTAGCAGAAATGATTGCACTACAAATCAAGCATTTGTAACAATATTTTTAACAACCCAACTAAAAGGCACTACAGTTGTGCGATACAAAGGATTAACAACTTTTATTAACACCATAAGAATAAGTTTTATAACACCTGTAGGTTTGCACCACTCTATATTTGAATAAATTAATAAACACTATGAAGTCATTATTTAATACAGCAGTTGCAATTACAGCTATTGCAGGCATTATTGCAACATCCACCAGTTGTAAAAGTGGCAATGAAAAAACAGATAAAAAAGATTCTACGGAACCAGCAGCTGCAACAAAACCTGTACCTGGAACACCCATAAAATATGACAGCAGTAAGCGTTATATATTTTTAACTTGGGACGATTCTCCACAACCTCCTGGTACCACCAATTGTAGAAAAATATTTCATGAAGAAGGTGTAAAATCAACCTTCTTTGCTGTAGGATTTAATCAGGTTGGTCCATTTAAAAAACGTTTGATTGATTCAATTCGTGCAGGATATCCTGAAGTGTTATTAGCCAATCACAGTTACTCACATGGCTTCAACGATAAGTACAGTACTTTTTATAGTGCTCCAAAAACAGATACTGCATACAACGATTTCATGAGAAATGAAAGAGATTTGGGTATTGGTGTAAAAATTATTCGTTTACCGGGTAACAACACTTGGGCATCGAACGGTAAAATTCATGGACAAAAAGCCGATAACCCTTTGATTAAAAAATTGGATGCAACAGGCTATAAAATTGTTGGTTGGGATATGGAATGGAGTCAAGTACCAAAAGCAAAAGCACCCAAAGAAAGTGTAGAAGAAATGTTGACTAAATTAAATCAAAAATTAGATGAAGGCAGCACCAATGAAGCCAATATGATTGTTATATTATCACACGACCGTTTGTTTGAAAAACAACAGTATGCCGATTCTTTAAGAAAGTTTATACAAGTATTAAAAAAAGATCCTAGAAATGTATTTGAGACATTAGATCACTATCCAAGTGTTCAAAATAAATAACTGAACTACCTATTTTTAAAAGCCTTGCTACTAAAATAGCAGGGCTTTTGTTTTTAGAAATTTATCTGCCCATTTCAATCCTAAAACAGCTTCATGCATTTATCTTTATGGCATGAACAGATTCTTCCTATTCACATTTTTGTGTACACTCTTTTTTACACAAATTACCATGGCACAAAAAGCCTATAAGTGGCAACAATTTGTAATGGGTAGTGATCTTTCTTATATTAATCAAATTGAAGATGCAGGTGGTGTATATAAAGTGAATAACCAGCCAAAAGATGTTTTTCAAATATTCAAACAAATAGGCAATAATACAGTTAGAGTAAGGCTTTGGCGTAACCCACAATGGAGTGCTGCATTAAATGATGCAGGGAAAATATACAGTGATTTGTACGATGTAGAAAAAACAATTCGTAGAGCCAAGCAAGCTGGCATGGCAGTAAATTTAGACATACATTATGCAGATGATTGGTGCGATCCAAACCAACAACCTACTCCCGAAAGTTGGAAGAATTTATCAATAGAAATTTTAAAAGATTCTGTTTACAATTATACGCTTCAAGTTTTAAAATATTTACAGGCAAAAAAGCTGACTCCTGAAATGATTCAGGTAGGTAACGAGAATAATTTTGGTATGCTTTGGCCTATTGGTAAAATTGATACGAGCAAAAGCCTAGCAAAACAAAATAAACAATGGAACAACTTTGGCACTTTATTAAACAGTGGAATAAAAGCTGTTCGAGATTTTTCTAAAAGTTCATCTATCAAACCTCAAATTATTTTGCATGTTGCCCAATTACAATTTGCCAATTGGTGGACAAGCAACTTAACAACAACAGGGAATGTAAAAGATTTTGACATTTTGGGTTTATCACATTATTACAAATGGAGTACTGTAAATAAAATGAAAGATATTGGTGATACTATTAAACTGCTGGTAAATAAGTTTCATAAAAAAGTAATGATTGTAGAAACTGCTTTTCCTTTTACCAATGAAAATGCCGATAAATATGGCAATCTTTTTTATTCTACCACACCCATTGAAGGTTATGCTTTTACAAAAGAAGATCAGCAACGTTATATGACTGATTTAATTCAAACTCTAGTCAGTAATGGGGGTTCAGGAATTATGTATTGGGAAGCAGCATGGATAACTTCACCCATGAAAGATAGATGGGGCAAAGGAAGTAGCTGGGAGAATAATGCATATTTCGATTTTGAAGGAAATTTATTACCCAATATGAACTTTATGAAACACAAATACAAATTCTAACTTATTTGAAATGACAATAGATTTTAGAAGCGATACAGTTACAAAACCAACACCTGCAATGCTTGAAGCAATGATGCAAGCCAAAGTGGGTGACGATGTTTTTGGTGAAGATCCAACCATTAACGAATTAGAAAATTTTGCTGCACAAATGTTTGGCATGGAAGCTGGATTGTTTTGTGCAAGTGGAACAATGACCAATCAAATTGCTATTAAAGTACACACACAACCGGGTGATGAAGTTATTTGCGATGAATTAAGCCATATTTATCAATACGAAGGTGGTGGTATTGCTTTTAATAGTGGATGCAGTGTTCATTTAATTGAGGGCAATCGTGGACGAATAACTGCTGCTCAAGTAAAAGCTGCAATTAACAATGCTGACGATATTCATAAACCCATAAGTGCTTTAGTTAGTCTAGAAAATACAGTAAACCGTGCAGGTGGCAGTTGTTATGATTTTTCAGAAATAGAAAACATAAAATCTGTTTGTGTTGAACATGGTTTGCAATTGCATTTAGATGGAGCAAGGTTATTTAATGCTTTAGTTGCAAAAAACGAATCAGCAAAACAATATGGTGCAGTATTTAATACTATTTCCATTTGTTTAAGCAAAGGTTTAGGTACACCAGTTGGCAGTGTGCTGCTTGGTCCTGCTGCATTTATAAAAAAAGCAAGAAGGGTTCGTAAAGTTTTTGGTGGAGGCATGCGACAAGCAGGCTTCTTAGCAGCTGCAGGTATTTATGCTTTGCATAACAATATTGAAAGACTGGCAATAGATCATTTTCATGCGAATCAAATTGCAGCAGCATTGGCAAAGAAAGATTTTGTGGGAACGATTTTAGGGGTAGAAAGTAATATTGTGATTTTTGAGATAAAAGGAAGATTAACTGCCACAGAATTTGTGTCAGTAATGAAAGAAAAAAATATACTTATGTTTGCAATATCTCCAACACAAGTAAGAATGGTATTGCATTTAGATATCACTGAAAGTATGGTGCAGCAAACGATAGATGCCATTGAAAAACTTTAGATACACATTTTAGTTTTTAGTCTTTTTAATTACGTTATATGTTACCAAGAATTAATCCAACTACTACCCAAGCATGGTTCTTATTAAAGAAACATCATGAAGAAGAAATGAATCGCAGAAAAATGAAAGACATGTTTGCAGCCGATAAAGATCGCTTCAATAAATTTTCATTGTGCTTAAATGATTTGGTATTCGATTATTCAAAGAATATCATAAACGATAAAACATTACAATTACTCTTACAGTTAGCAGAAGATTGTAAATTGAAAGATGCCATACATGATTTACTTGCAGGACTAAAAATCAACGAAACCGAACAACGTTCTGTTTTACATACTGCTTTAAGAAATTTTTCGGATACCCCAATTTTGGTTGATGGAAAAGATGTAATGCCATTGGTAAAAAAGGTATTAAAACATATGGAATCCTTTTGTGCAGATATACATACTGGCAAATGGAAAGGCTTTACTGGTAAAAAAATAAAATACATTGTAAATATTGGCATTGGTGGTAGTGATTTAGGTCCAGTAATGGTCACAGAGGCTCTAAAACCTTATTGGATTGAAGGTATTGAAACCTATTTTGTAAGCAATGTTGACGGAACCCATATTGCAGAAACTTTAAAGAAAGTTAAAGCAGAAGAAACCTTGTTTTTAATTGCATCTAAAACATTTACTACGCAAGAAACCATGACCAATGCACACACTGCACGAACTTGGTTTTTAGAACATGCAAAAGACGAAGAACATATTGCCAAACACTTTGCGGCTTTAAGTACCAACGAAAAGGAAGTTGCAAAATTTGGAATTGATACTGCCAATATGTTTGAATTTTGGGATTGGGTTGGTGGTCGTTATAGTTTATGGAGTGCCATTGGTTTATCCATTGCACTAACCATTGGTTATACCAACTTTGAAAACTTATTAAAAGGAGCATTTTCAGCTGATGAACATTTTAAAAATGAAAAGTTCAATAAAAACATTCCTGTTTTAATGGCATTATTGGGTATTTGGTACACCAACTTTTTCAATGCACAAAGTGAAGCCATTTTACCTTACGACCAATACATGCACAGATTTACAGCCTACTTTCAACAAGGAAATATGGAAAGCAATGGCAAGAGTACTGATAGAAATGGAAACTCCATAGACTATGCTACAGGGCCTGTAATTTGGGGAGAGCCAGGTACCAATGGTCAACATGCATTTTACCAATTAATTCATCAAGGTACAATACTTATACCTTGTGATTTTATTGCACCTGCTTTAAGCCACAATCCTCTTGGCGATCATCACAATAAATTAATGAGTAACTTTTTTGCACAAACAGAAGCTTTGATGAATGGAAAAACTGAACTTGAGGTAAAAGACGAATTAATTAAATCAGGCAAATCAGATGAAGAGATAAAAAAATTATTACCCTTTAAAGTGTTTGAAGGCAATAGACCAACTAACTCTTTTTTAGTTAAACAAATTACACCAGAAAGTTTGGGAACTTTAATTGCGTTGTACGAACATAAAATATTTGTGCAAGGCGTAATATGGAATATTTTTAGTTTCGATCAATGGGGTGTTGAATTGGGTAAACAATTGGCCAATCAAATTTTGCCAGAGCTTGAAAGTGCTGATACTATTACATCGCATGATGCAAGCACCAATGGACTAATCAATTCATACAAAAATTTTCGAAAGCTTAATGTTGAATAATTTACAAATTATACTGATTGCTCCTGAACACAATGCTGAAATTGCAAAAATTATTCGTGCTGGCTTAGAGGAATTTAAAGCCAACAAACCGGGCACAGTTTACTTTGATGCAAGCACAGATTCGTTATTTGAGCTATTCAAGACAAATACAAAAAGCAAATATTTTATTGCATTGATAAATGATGAAGTGGTTGGTGGTGCTGGTATTTATCCAACAGAAGGTTTACCAAACGATACGTGTGAACTGGTAAAAATGTATTTACATAAATCAGTTAGAGGCATGGGTTTAGGTAAAAAAATGATTGATCATTGCATTTTTGCTGCAAGACAAGAAGGTTACAATAAAATGTACTTAGAAACCTTACCCGAATTAAGTAAAGCTGTAAAAGTATATGAATCGTTAGGGTTTAATTATTTGCAACAACCAATGGGCAACTCTGGTCATTCAGGTTGTGATATTTGGATGATTAGAGATATTTAAGATTGATTATTTTCTAAAAAATGCTTTGCCAAAATATTTGCTTTTGACGAACCAACGATTTTAGTCAATTCTTCAAGAGATTTAGATTTTATGTTCTTTACCGATTTAAAGGCTTTTAATAAATCGGTTACAGTTTGCTTCCCAATTCCTTTTATGCCTTCTAATTCATTTTTAAAAGTACCCCTGCTACGCTGATTTCTATGAAATGTAATACCAAAACGATGCACTTCATCCCGTATTAAACGAATCAATTTTAAACTATCACTATCCCAAGGTAATTTTCTGCTTTCACTATCACCCGGAAAGAAAATTTCTTCCTCATTTTTTGCTAATCCAACAACAGTCATTTTACCAACCAAATTCAACTTTTGAATACTTTGCATAGCTGCACCCAATTGTCCTTTTCCTCCATCAATAATCACCAACTGAGGCAATTCTTTCTCTTCATCTAATAATCGTTTATATCTGCGATAAACGACTTCCGTCATGGTGGCAAAATCATTAATTCCCTCTACCGTTTTCACATTAAATCTTCTATAATCATTTTTACTAGGTATACCATCTTTAAAGCAAACCATTGCACTTACAGGAAAACTTCCTTGAAAATTGGAGTTGTCAAAACATTCTATATGCACAGGCACACTTTGCAATTTTAAATAGTCTTGCAATTGGTACAATACTTTTTTCTTCTCCATATCACTCTTACCTTCTAATCTCAAGATTTTCTTTTTACGCAACTCTTCCTTAAAATAATTTACATTTTTTAAAGACAAGTCCAACAGGTTCTTTTTATCACCAGCTTTAGGAACAGTAATGGTAATTTCAGGTTCAGGATATTCAATTTCAAAGGGCACAACAATTTCGTTCGATAAACTATTTAAATCTGATCGAAGTGTGGCAATAGCAAAACTCAAAACCTCATCATCATTTTCTTCTAGCTGAATTTTCAATTCCACCGTATGTGTTTGAACAATCGTTCCATTTTGAACCATCAAGTAATTTACATAAGCAGTTTCATTTTCACGAAGTATAGAGAACACATCGATATTGCTTAAGTGTTTACTTACTATAACCGATTTAGCCTGATAATTTTCTAAATGATCGATTTTATTTTTAATGTTTGCAGCTTGCTCAAACTTTAGTTCAGCTGCAGCTTCATTCATTTCTTTTTTAAAATGATTGATTACAGAAGATAGATTTCCCTTCAACATATTTCTTATTTGCTGCAAACCTTCATTGTAGTCATCGAAACTTTGTAATCCCTCACAGGGACCTTTACAATTACCCAAATGGTATTCTAAACAAACTTTAAATTTCCCTTTTTGAATATTGGCTTCCGTCAGGGGTAATTTACATGTACGTAAAGGAATATATTGTTTTATAAAACTGATTAATTCACGAACCCTGCCTGCACCAGTAAATGGCCCTAAATATTCGGAACCATCATTTATCTTTTTTCGAGTTAAAAAAATCCTCGGAAAAGACTCTTTTTTTATAACAATGTAAGGATAGGTTTTATCGTCTTTTAAATCGATATTATACTTGGGCTTAAAATTTTTAATCAGTGAATTTTCCAATAAAAAAGCATCTTGTTCACTATTTACAATCGTAAATTCAATGTGCTTAATTCTCTTTACAAGTTCGTGTGTTTTATAGCTTGTAAATGTTTTAGAAAAGTAACTGCTTACACGTTTACGCAAATCTTTTGCTTTGCCAACATACAATAGTTCGTTACCAGCATCAAAATATTTATAAATGCCAGGTTGATGAGGTATTGTAGGAGCAATGTTTTGAAATTCTACAGCAGTCATTAATTTGATAAATTATTTTTCCCAGCTAACATTAATTTTTGTAGCAACACCTTTTCCATTCGCTGCCTGAGCATATCTTAATACATAAAACGCTTTCTTAAAAATCCATGAATAATTTTCAGTAATTACCGAATCGGATTTATCATAAATTACTTTCATATCCACTCGTTTAATCTCTGAATTATTTTTAGCATTCAATAAAACATCTACACTTTTCACTGGCAAACTATCTTTATTGGTAGTGTAATTCATAATTGTGCTAACTGTAGTTAAATCATTAAATACACTTTCTTTATAAAATTGTTTTATTGGCTTTACGGTAATATCTTTTTGTAAAAAAGGTGCCAATAACTCTTTTAGTTTAACAATATCAATTTGTGATTTTGCCAATTTACCTGCACTATCTGTTAAGGCTAATTTTAAAGCAAGTTTGTTATTATTAATGCTATCAATCTCCTTCCCTATTTCGGTTAAATAAGGATAAAATGGAATCGTATCATTATTAACTTGCTTTTCAATTGTTACTTTTTTCCCTTTGTCTTTACAAGCTGTAAAACCAATAATTGCACAACTTAAAAACATCAATATTCTTTTCATGGCACGAATGTATTTGCATTTATACAAATAAAAAAACTGTTGCAATGCAACAGTTTTAAGTAACTATTTTTAATGGTTTATTTAAACAATTGTTTTGTAAATCCAACTCTTAATCCATAATCCAATCTATATTCTTTTATAGGATATTTCTCTGTATAAGTTGGCAAATGTTGATATCGTAATTGGGGACCTAAATACCAGTTAAAATTTCCTACTTTATAGGTCAAATTCAACTCTGCACTGGTATTAATATTCCACCTTCTAAAAAATGGTGTTCCATCAGTATAATACTTATAATCTGTAGAAAGCAAGTACACATTTTTGTTCAGTGTTAAAGTTGGCTGTATGCTACCTGCCAAACTTATGCCAAAGCGTTTTAACTGCAACATTTGCCATTGAAGCCCAATTGGAACAGACACTTGATACAATTTACTATCTAACTCGGTTTGAGCATATCCACTGGTTGCACTGATTGATGTTAACTGACTAATAGTATCTAATCTATTATTTCTAATAATAGCTATTGAAGCAACATTTAAACCACTTTTATAACTATCTATATAATACTTTCTTACATTAAACTGTAAGCCTGCTTTAAACTTGAGTTTATTACTCATTTTATAGGCAAAGCCAACACCAATTTCGGTACCTATTGCTGGCTTATGACGAACAACATCATTAATATTCACAGAATATATTGGAGATATTGGGCCATTTACTGCCATAACTGGTTCATAATAATTCCTTGTTTTGTCATCTACCAATTTTCTATAGCTAATGCTTGGTGCTATATAAACCTGTAATTCGAACCTAGAGATTTTTCTTTTAGGTTTGAACACTAAGGTTTTTTCATAACCTAAATCGTGAACAAATTCATCGGCCTTAAACTCATCTTCTGCTGCTTTACGCAAACTTGCAATATTGGGTGCTTTGAATTTCAAATTTTTATTTATCGCAAAGCGTGTTTGAACTTGATCAATTTTAACAATTGAAGCTTTTTCAAACTGACTACTAATTTCAACTAATTGAATGATATTTTTAGAAGCTGGAAGTTCGGCTTTGTTTACTTCAGCAACTGAAATTTGACTATTTTTTGGGGCTTCACTTTTTATATTGTTAGCAGTTACACTACTGTTTGCAAAAGTTTCATTCAAAGCGTTTAAAGAATTAGCATCAAGTAAAGATGGTATTACATCTTCTGATTCAGCGGCAGCATTTTCGTTGTTAAAATCTGTTGAAGCTAAAATTGTAGGTAAGGCATCTTTTTCGAATAGCAACACATCAGAAGATTTGTTAACTACTTTATATGATTTTTTTAATGTCGCTTTTTTGTCATTAAAAGAACTCAAAGAAGCAATGGGAACTGTTTTAAAATTGGTTTGTGCAGGATGATCGTAAACAATAGTAGAAATAGTTAAAGCTACTATAACCATTAATGCAATAACAGTTAATGCTGGCCAACTTTTTTTGCCATGCAGTTCCTGATGAATGCTTCTCCACACTTTATCAGAAGGAAACATCTTATGATTGTCTGTCTCCTTTTGTAAAAAGTTGTTTAGTTCGTTATCGTAAAAACGTTCTTCCATGGTTGCGTTAGTCCTGTTATTTCAAACTGGCAGCCCAGTTAAGTTCTTCCTTAGGATTATTGATAATTCTTTTCTTCGTTAAGACGTTTTCGAGCATTACTTTAGCTCTTGTATATTGGCTTCTGCTTGTACTTTCCTGAATATCCAGCATCTCGCCAATTTCTTTATGACTAAACCCCTCAATTGCATAAAGATTTAATACTGTTCTATAACCAATTGGCAAAAGCCTTATACACTCAACTACTTGTTTGGCCTGCATAATGCTAGGCATTGTTTCCTCCTTAACATAGATTGTGTTAGCATAAGCCAATTCAACATTATCTGAAAATTTTTTATGTTTTTTCAAAAAATTGATGCAAGTGTGCACAATGATTCTTCTAATCCATCCCTCAAATGCCCCTTTATTTTGAAAAGTGTGAATTTGAGTAAAGATTTTAATAAATCCTTCTTGCAACATATCTTCTGCATCTTCTCTATTATGGGCAAACCTGTAGCAAACGCTCAGCATTTTTGGGCTGAAACGATTGTACAATTCCCGTTGGGCAGCTGCATCATTTTGCAAGCATCCGGTAATTATCGTTTGTTCCATCATTTGGGTACGTTTTGATTAAGCACCCTAAATGTAAGACAATTATCTTTTAATAAATGCTGCAAGTATTTTTTTGGTAGTACTATTTAAACTGTGTACTTTCAAATTGTATTCTCTCAACCCATTTTCTAACATTGCCCATTAACCAAAATCCATCTGCCATGGATAGACGAACTTTTATTAAAACACCTATTGTTAGTCAAAAAGAATCAGCCGATTCATATGTTGAACAAATAACTAGAACACAAAGCGGATTAGCTCTATATACTGGCTCATGGACAGAAAATGAGGTTATTCATTTATTGAAACGTACCATGTTTGGAGCAAAAAAGGCTGATGTCGACTATTTTAAAACAAAAACATGTGCTCAGTGTGTTGATGAGCTAATAAATCCAACTGCTTCCCTCCCTTCTCCTCCTGTAAAAGAATATTCACATGCCTCAGCACTAACACAGCCAGATACTGGTATTGCTGCTGGCACAACCTGGGTAAACGACCTCAATAGCGATGGGACTATTAATAGCTTAAGAAGGGCTTCTTTTAAAAAATGGTGGGTAGGTACAATGATTAATCAAGATAGAAGTATTCGAGAAAAAATGAATCTTTTTTGGCACAATCATTTTTCTACTGAAACAGCCGATGTTAGCAATGCTCAATATGTTTACAAACATCACTCAACATTAAGGATAAATGCATTGGGTAATTTTAAAACTCTTACGAAGCTCATAACTTTAGATCCTGCAATGTTGGTGTATTTGAATGGACAAGTAAATACGGCAACTGCTCCAGATGAAAACTATGGACGTGAATTACAAGAACTTTTTTGCTGTGGAAAAGGGCCACAATCTTTATACACAGAAGCAGATGTAAAAGCTGCTGCAAAAGTACTTACAGGCTGGCGAAACGATGCTACTACATTTACGTCGTACTTCACAGCATCGAGACACGATAGTACCTCTAAACAATTTTCTTCTTTTTATAACAATACCATCATTCAGGGAAGAACTGGTGCAACTGCTGGCGATTTAGAAATAAACGATTTACTGAATATGATTTTTGCAACACAAGAAGTTGCAAAATACTTGTGCCGAAGAATTTACAGGTGGTTTGTTTATTATGATATTGATGCAAATACAGAAGCCAATATCATTACGCCATTAGCAACCATTTTAAGAAATAATAATTATGAAGTAAAACCTGTTTTAGATGCTTTACTAAAAAGTGAACATTTTTTTGATGTGTTGAATATGGGTTGTCAAATAAAAAGCCCGGTTGATACTGTAATTGGAATGTGCCGAGAATTTAATTTACAATTTCAACCAACTGCTGATTATGTAACCAATTATGGTATGTGGAATTATTTAGTAAGCTGGTTAACAAGCATGCAACAAAATATTGGAGACCCACCAGACGTAAGTGGATGGAAAGCTTATTATCAAGAACCACAGTTTTATGAAATTTGGATTAACAGCGATACACTGCCTAAACGAATTCAATTTACTGATACTTTGGCTTTAAATGGATATACGTTTAACACAAAAAAGTTAATACTCGATGGAGTTGCATTTGCCCAAACTTTGTCCAATCCTGCAGATCCAAATATTTTACTGGTAGACTCGATAAAATATTTATTTAGAGTACCATTATCGCAAACATCAAGAGATCAAATAAAAAAAGATATTTTATTGGGTGGGCAATCAACCGACTATTATTGGACAGATGCCTGGAATATATTTATAACAAATCCTGCTAATACAGCTAATGCAACAATTGTAAAAAATCGCTTAAGGGATTTATACAAATATTTAATGAATTTGGCCGAATACCAACTTGCATAATACTACAATCCTCAAACATGAAACGGAGAGATTTTTTTAAAAAGACAATTCCTGCTGCAACATTAATTCCCTCTTTAATTAATGGATTTAGTGTAAAAGCTTTGGGTGCCGATAATCCATTAATGCAATCACTTGCATTGCCAACAACCGATACAGATCATGTATTGGTATTGGTACAATTAACTGGTGGTAACGATGGGTTAAATACAATTATTCCTTTAGATAAATTCAGCAATTATTTTAATGCCCGTCAAAATATTTTCCTTCCAGAAAATAAAGTATTGCCTTTATATGGTTCAACAACAATTGGCATTCATCCAGCAATGAGTGGTATGCAAAAAATGAGTATGGATGGCAAATTAGCTGTTATTAATGCAGTGGGATATCCTCAACCTAATTTCTCCCATTTCAGAGCAACCGATATTTGGATGAGTGCATCTGATAGCAACCAACTGGTAAACACAGGCTGGGCAGGCAGATACTTAAATTACGAGTATCCAAACTTTCCAAATGGTTATCCCAACTCAACCATGACAGATCCTTTAGCCATTCAAATTGGTTCTGTTACATCTTTGGCTTTACAAGGCCCACAAGTTAGCTTGGGTATGAGCATTAGCAACCCCACTAGTTTTTATAGTTTATTAAATGGAGTTCAAGACCCCGTTCCTGCAACACCCGCAGGTAAAGAGTTAAATTATATTCGTCAAATTTCTCAGCAAACACAACAATATGCAACGGTTGTAAAAAATGCTGCAACAGCAGTTACAACACAAGTTACTTATCCAACAAACAATAGTTTGGCAGATCAACTAAAGATTGTTTCACGATTAATTAAAGGTGGATTAAAAACAAGGGTGTATGTAGTTAGCTATGGAAGTTTCGATACACACTCTGTTCAAGTTAATACTACAGATACGACCACTGGAACACATGCCAATTTGCTGAAAAATGTGAGTGATGCCATCAAAGCATTTCAAGATGATTTAAAATTTTTAGGCACAGAAGATAGAGTTGTTGGAATGACGTTCTCCGAATTTGGAAGAAGAATAAAAAGTAATGCAAGTACAGGAACTGATCATGGTACAGCTGCACCAATGTTTGTTTTTGGTAAAAATGTTATTGGAGGCGTTTTAGGGCATAGCCCAGACATACCTGTTAATGCAAGTGTAAATGACAATATTCCTTTTCAATATGATTTTAGAAGTGTGTATGCAACCTTACTTACCAATTGGTTGTGTGTAGATGAAACTTCGTTACAACAAATCATGCTTAAAAACTACCAAATTTTGCCACTTGTAAATACAGCCTTATGCCGATTATCTAAACCCAATACAAGTGGTGGTATTTTGATT
>CALRLF020000002.1:0-141943 GCA_943368475.1 Allobosea thiooxidans | reverse complement strand
CGCTAACATTATCCAGCACTTGTAGGGTGTGGTAAAAATTGTCTTTATGCCCTTTTCCATCTACATATTCTGCTCCATGCAAAGCCATCATTGGTGGAAAAATAATTTGTAATAAACCGCTTTTGCTCAGCAAATCCCAACCAATCGATGGCTTAGGAGCTAGCATAATTTTATTGAGTTCGTCGGTAATTCTTTCCTGAGAAACAATTTTAATTCTATCAGCCATTTTTGTAATGGCTTCAAATGTTTTGGGAGCAATGGTAAAGTTGAGTTGTGTTGCAAAACGAATAGCCCTCATCATACGTAAAGGGTCATCGCTAAAGGTTTGTTCAGGCTCTAAAGGTGTTTGTAAAATACCTGCTTCAATATCTTTCAGTCCGTTAAAAGGATCAATCAACTTGCCAAAATTGTCTTTATTTAAACTGATAGCAAGTGCATTGATTGTAAAGTCTCTGCGGTTTTGATCATCTTCTAAAGTACCAATTTCAACAATAGGTTTACGGCTGTCTCTATTGTAACTTTCTTTTCTTGCCCCAACAAATTCAACTTCAAAAGCCTCACCTCCCGTCCTCTCCAAAGGAGTGGAAGCCAGCATATTATTATTGATGATAGAAATTTTTATTTGAGCAGTTCCAAAGTTTTTAAAGAAAGCTACATAAGGTTTGGGATTAAATAAAGATGCAGTGTTGTGTGCAAGCTCAATTCCATCTCCTAGGCACACAATATCTGCATCTTTGGTAGTACGACCTATAATTTTATCTCTAACAAAGCCGCCTATTAAAAATGCTGGAACATTTAACTGCTCTGCAGCTTTGGCAACCTTTTTTAAAATAAACAATTCTTGCTCTGTACACTGAATATCCATACACAGCAAAGATATAGTTGAGAAGATATGGTTGTACTAATCTATCAGTAAATCGTTGTTGTAAAAATCCCAATCGTAATAGGGATGTTGTTCTAAACTATTGCTATTTACAGGAACTGTAATTAATCTTCTTTCAGAATTTTTAATGCTATTGATAGTTTTATTGAACCCTGTTTGAATCATCATCGTTAAAAATGATTGTACTTTTTCGGTTGGAATATTCAATGTAAACTGTGCCATGTTGTGAAATTTAATGGTGAAATAATTATCCATTAGATGACGCCATTCTTAGAAAGACACAAGCAAATGCGTTAAGATTTTGTTACAGGTTCTGTGAAGTTTATTCAAACTCTAATTCATTGCTAAAAAACTCCCAATCGAATAATAAAAACTTAGATAAATGAATTGGAAATATTTTTCGAGAAGCATGATGATTGACCTTTGATTGAATGACATTATCCTTAATGCCCAGTTTTACAATTGCCTGTAAAAAAGGGTGAATTTTATCAGAAGGAATATCAAGAATCACTTTTGTCATAACAGAACTTTAAGTTCGTAACTAGAGACGAAGAATACAAACTTTTATTGCATCAATACTATAATTGCATTAAGAATAAGTACTTAAACAGTTGTGAATGAGAAAGTTAACAAAAAAAAGGAATTTTACACAGGTTTGGCACAGGTTTATGCACAATGATTATGGTCGTACAACAACTGCTTCATTATCAATCCACTTTACTATAATTGATGGCTGTGCAGATGTTTTATTATCCTGTCCATAATTAACCATATAATCTACCTGATTTTTAATTTCAGGAACAATATCATTAAATACTGAAGGAGTTGATTGATTACTGATATTGGCAGAAGTACTAATAATAGGTTTTCTAAATCGTTTAATTAAGTTTTTACAAAAGTCTTGCTTGCAAATTCTTATAGCAACCGAACCATCAGCAGCAATAACATTATCAGCCAAGCCAATTACATTTTCATAAATAACGGTTGTAGGTTGGGTTTGCTGGTCTAAAAAATTGAAAACAGCTAAATCGAGAGTGGCTACGTATTGCATCAATTCACGTTCATCACTTACCAAAACCACAAAACTTTTGCTTTCAGAACGTTGTTTTAAGTTGAATATTTTTTGTACAGCCGATGCATTGGTAGCATCGCAACCCAATCCCCAAACGGTATCTGTTGGATATAAGATTATGCCTCCACTATGCAATACTTTTAAGCAAACTTCTACATCCTCTTTAAAATCGACCATATAAATCAGTTATAATTTATTGTACACATTCATAACAGCTGCAGCACATTTTTGCTGCGTAAATAATTGGGCATGGTGCCTACCTTTTGCAATCATTTCTTTTCGTAATGATTCATTTTCTGCAATTTCAACCATTGCATTGGCTATTTCTTGTGGCTCTAATGGATTTACATAAAAGGCAGCATCCCCTCCTGTTTCAGGCATACAAGAAACATTGCTGGTTATTACAGGTGTGTTGCTCCACAAAGCTTCTAAAACTGGAATTCCAAAACCTTCGAAAGTAGATGGATAAATCATAGCCAAAGCCTGCTGATAAATAGCAGGAAAATCTTTGGCGGATTTAAAATCGGGATTTTGAAATTTATCTGATAAGAAAATTACTTGATTATTTAACTTATGTGTTATTAAGTATTCTTGTACTTGTTCTTTGTATTTTCCACCACTGCCAATTAACACTAAAGGAATATTTAGCTTACCTTTCAACAACTGGAGAGCCTTACAAATATTCAACAAATTTTTACGTTCAACAAGTGAACCTACATACAAAAAATATTTATCTGGTAATTGATAAAAGGCTTTTACCCGCTGCTTTTCAGCTTCAGTAACAGTTATACCAAAAGATGGATTACAGCTTTGGTAACAAATATCAATTTTACTTGCTGTTGTTCCATAAAATTGAATAATATCATCTTTTGTTTGTTGGCTGATGGCTATTACTCTATCAGCATTTGCACAAGCATATTTAAACTTCTTGCGATAAATTTTTACATCGATTGGATTGTATTGTTCAGGATTTCTTTCAAAAATTAAATCATGTATAGTTACAACCGATTTTATACCTGTACTTTGAATACCTACAGGAATTTCGTGGCTCAAACCATGAAAAATATCTATTTCAAGCTTTTTCAAATCTCTTTTAACCCAACTGCTTCTCCAAGCAGATTTTAAAACAGTTGAAGGAAAAGCTGAAGGCTCAATTATATGTACGTTTTGATGCTGTTTTACTTCATCAAATAAACTGGTTTGCTTAGGTGTAAAAAGGTAATAGTCATGCTCAGGAAAATAACCAGCCAATGAACTAATTAAAGTTCGGCTGTAATGCCCCAAACCTGTACCGTTGGTAAAAGCTCTTTTTGCCTCGAAACCAATATTCATAGTAGACAAAGGTAAGTGGAGTAAGGCAGAAGGTAAAAGGGTAAATATATCAGTGATTGTGTGGGAAATAATAAGTTGTAAGTTATAGATCATAAGCAAATAAGTGTATATGAGATTATGTACACTTCAGTTTTTAAATCTTATCTAATACTATCTATTTCAATCATTTCCCTTCCGCGTTATACCTTACGCCATCTGCCTTCTACCTGCTATTTCTCAAACAAAACAAGTTTTTCCATATCAGCTTTAGCAAGTATTTTCGCAGCCAACTTAAAATAATAAAATACTATGGCATACGATGTAGTTGTAATTGGTAGTGGACCAGGTGGATATCCTGCTGCTATCAGAGCTTCTCAATTAGGATTTAAAGTAGCTGTTATTGAAAAAGAAAGTTTAGGCGGTGTATGTTTAAACTGGGGTTGTATTCCAACTAAAGCATTATTGAAAAGTGCTCAAGTGTATGAATATTTAAAGCATAGTGCCGATTATGGAATTAATGCAACTGGAACACATGATTTTGGTGCAGTTATTAAAAGAAGTCGTGGTGTAGCCGATAAAATGAGCAAAGGTGTTCAATTCTTAATGAAGAAGAACAAGATTGATGTAATCATAGGCTATGGTAAAGTAAAAGCAAAAGGACAAGTAGAGGTGACTGCTGCTGATGGAACCAAACAAATTGTAGAAACCAAATACATTGTGATTGCAACAGGTGGAAGAAGCCGTGAATTGCCAAACCTAAAGCAAGATGGCGTTAAAGTAGTGGGTTACCGTGAAGCAATGGTTTTACCTACACAGCCTAAAAGCATGATTATTGTGGGTAGTGGTGCAATAGGTGTTGAGTTTGCTTATGTGTACAACAGCATGGGTACAAAAGTGACCATTGTTGAATTTATGCCTAGAATTGTACCTGTTGAAGATGAAGACATTTCTAAAGAATTAGAAAAACAATACAAAAAACAAGGCATTGAAATAATGACCAATGCTTCTGTTGAAAGTTTAGACACTACTGGTGCTGGTGTAAAAGCATTGGTTAAAAAACAAGATGGCACAACTATTACTTTAGAAGCTGATGTAGTATTAAGTGCTGTTGGCGTTGTATCGAATATTGAAAATATTGGTTTAGAAGAAAATGGAATTAAAGCCGATAAAGGCAGAATTATTGTAGATAAATATCAGCAAACATCAATGGCTGGGGTATATGCAATTGGGGATTGTTCTCCAGGACAAGCATTGGCTCACGTTGCTGCTAAAGAAGGCATCAACGCTGCTGAGCACATGGCTTATATGGAAAAGAAACACCATCATTTACCAGAAGCAATGGACTACAACAATATTCCAGGTTGTACTTACTGCACACCAGAAATTAGTAGTGTAGGTTATACAGAAAAAGCTGCTAAAGAAGCTGGTTATGAAATTAAAGTAGGTAAGTTTCCTTTTGTAGCAAGTGGTAAAGCAAGTGCTGCTGGTGCAACAGAAGGTTTTGTAAAAGTAATTTTCGATGCTAAATATGGTGAGTTTTTAGGCTGCCACATGATTGGTAACAATGTTACTGAAATGATTGCAGAAGCTGTTGTTGCTAGAAAATTAGAAACTACCGCTCATGAAATTTTAAATGCTGTTCACCCTCACCCTACAATGAGTGAAGGTTTAAAAGAAGCAGTTGCTGCAGCTTATGGCGAAGCAATAGATATTTAATTTAGTTGCTGTTTATTCGGTTACTATTAAAAAAAGGATTGCAAAAATTGCAATCCTTTTTTGTGCATGAATGTTTGCACCTTTAAGCAAATTCGTTTAACTTCAACAACATCTCTCAAAAAGCATTGTGGCAACATTTTTGCTTTTGGTAAGCATATTTTAAACACAAATTTTGCTTATGAATCCATTTTGGACCAACATAGTTATTCAATCAGCTTTAAAACAAAAAACAGGTAAAAAGCCTGCTAAAAAACCATCGGATTATGTGCTTGCCAAAGCATTTAGAGAATTAAAAATTACCGTTGTACGTAACATTAAAGATGTAATCTTAATAACACTAGGCATTTTTTCAGCAGCATTTGGCTTTAAAGGTTTTTTATTAACCAATCACTTTATAGATGGTGGTGCTACAGGTATTTCATTACTTATTTCAGCATTAACCAAAACACCGTTGTACATTTTATTAATCGTTGTAAACATTCCTTTTATTTTATTGGGCTATAAAGTAGTGAACAAACAGTTTGCCATTAAAACAGCATTGGCTATTAGTGGACTAGCATTGGTTGTAGCAACTGTTAATTTTCCCAATGTTACCAACGATAATTTATTGGTTGCAGTTTTTGGAGGCTTCTTTTTAGGTGCAGGTATTGGTTTGGCTGTAAGAGGTGGAGCTGTAATTGACGGAACTGAGGTGTTAGCAATTTTTTTAAGTAGAAAATTTGGAACCACCATTGGCGATATTATTATTCTGATTAATGTAGTTATTTTTTCGGCTGCTGCCTATTTATTATCCATGGAAATTGCCTTGTATTCGATGATAACCTATTTGGCAGCTTCTAAAACACTCGATTTTATTATTGAAGGTATCGATGAATATACTGGTGTTACTATAGTATCTACCAAGAGTGAAGAAATACGACAAATGATTATTCATCAATTAGGCAGAGGTGTTACTGTTTATTCAGGTAAAAGAGGTTATGGTAAAAAAGGAGAAACAAAAGATGTAGAAATCATTTATACCGTTGTTACCCGTTTAGAGTTGAATAAATTGAATACCGAAATTCAAAAAATTGCTCCCGATGCATTTGTTGTAATGAATACTGTTAAAGACACTAAAGGTGGAATGATTAAAAAAAGAGGAATTAAGCATTGAGGGATTGACTTTTATACAAGGTTTAAAATATGTTTTTCAATAATAAAGTTTTGTTACTTTAACCTAATCATCATCCGCCAACAAAAAATATTTCAATATGAGAAAATTAAAACTTCAAGTTCAAACAACCATCGATGGATTTATTGCAGGACCAAATGGCGAAATGGATTTGCTGAATTTTTCATGGAGTGAAGATATTATACATTACGTGAAAACATTAACAGAACCTGTTAATACAATTTGATTTTGGTATAGCATTGCAGTCTTACGAATTGAAACGCAGCTAAACAAACTATACAAAAAGATACTCGTCAATATGAATAAATACACTCAAGCATACAACGATGCTCAGCTAAACGAAGACAAAGCCATTTGCAATTTACTAGCTCAAGAAATAAACAAATACTTACCTAAAGCCGAAAACAAAATTTGGCACGCACATCCTGTTTGGTTTTTAGATGGCAATCCTGTTGCAGGATACAGCAAATTAAAAACCTGTGTTCGATTACTATTTTGGAGTGGACAATCGTTCGATGAGCCCAATTTACAAAACGAAGGAAGTTTTAAAGCTGCTGAAATACGCTATACGTCAGTAGAAGAAATAAACACCAAAGATTTAGCACGTTGGCTAAAAAAATGCAAGTCAATTCAATGGGATTATAAAAACATAGTTAAACGAAAAGGTTTATTAGAAAGATTGAAATAAAATATTTATTGTAAAAGCATAGACAAATACAGGTTACGAAAGATTAAAAAAACATGAAATTATTTGAAGAAATCATAGAGCCATCAAAAAATCTTTTGCCAAAAGATGGCGTGGTTAACTACTATGGAAAATTATTAAGTGAGGCAACAGCCAATCATTATTTAACGGTTCTGTTAAACGCCATAGAATGGCAAAATGATGAAGCAATCATTTTTGGTAAAAAAATAATTACCAAAAGAAAAGTAGCTTGGTATGGAGAACAACCTTTTACCTATACCTATTCAAATACAACAAAGCAAGCCTTACCATGGACTAAAGAATTAATTGCATTAAAAACATTAACCGAACAAACAACTGGTGAAACATTTAATTCGTGTTTACTCAATTTATACCATACAGGAGAAGAAGGCATGGCTTGGCATAGCGATGGTGAAACCAGTTTAAAAAAGAATGGAGCAATTGGTTCATTAAGTTTTGGAGCCGAAAGAAAATTTGCCTTTAAACATAAGCAAACAAAAGATAAGGTTGAATTGGTATTAGAACATGGTAGCCTTTTAGTGATGAAAGACACTACTCAAACACATTGGCTACACAGGCTGCCACCAACAAAACTAATTTCGAAAGCAAGAGTTAATTTAACTTTCAGAACAATGGATGTGCAGTAAAAAAATTGTAGCTATAGAAGTAGCATTGTTTAAATTGCTGTAAATAAATTTAAAAATAGAATAAAAAGTGTAATGGAACCAATAGCAGATAAATATCAAATTACTTTTGAAACTTGGAATAAGCTTGCTCAATTGTATGAAGAGAAATTTATGCACCTAACCAATTATAATGAGAGCTACGATTGTTTATGTGCTGCTATAACCAACCCCAAAGCAGCTGTTCTTGAATTGGGTTGTGGACCAGGAAACATAACAAAATACTTATTAAGCAAACAACCTGAGTTTGAAATTCTAGGTACAGATATTTCAGCAAATATGATTGCTCTTGCACAAAAAAACAATCCAACTGCAAACTTTCAACTACTCGATGCCCGTGAAATACTTTCACTCAACAAAAAATTTGATGCAATTGTAGCAGGATTTTGTTTGCCATATTTGTCGGATACAGATTGCAATAAATTTATACAAGACAGTAAAAAATTACTAAATAAGAATGGTATTATTTACATCAGCTTTGTTGAAGGTGATTATGCACAATCGGGTTTCAAAACTGGCAGCACAGGCTATGCTGCATATTTTTATTACCACAGTTTAGCCAGCCTGCAACAGTTATTACTCGAACATGGTTTTAGAGAACTACATGTATTGCACACCAACTATGCAACTACGCCAAACAATACTGAAATACATACCATACTTATTGCACAACAAGAAAAAATTAAACAATAATGAAATCCCCTACCCCAACAGCCATTTGCTTTGGAGAAGTTTTGTGGGATATTTTTCCAACAGAAAAAGTTGCAGGTGGTGCTCCAATGAATGTTGCCATGCGTTTGCAATCGTTGGGTATAAATGCAGCCATCATTTCAAAAATTGGCAATGATGTATTGGGTAAAGATTTGTTACAAATTATCAACACAAATCAAGTAAACACTTCATTTGTGCAAGTGGATAATCATTTACCCACAGGCGAAGTGCAAGTTCATTTAGATACTGCAGGAACTGCAAGCTATACCATTGTACAACCATCGGCATGGGATGCAATTGAATGGAATGAACACTTACAACATGCAGTTGCAGCAACTGATGTATTTGTGTTTGGATCTCTGGTTTGCAGAAATGAAGTCTCAAAAAAAACCTTACTCCAACTTTTAGAGGTTGCAAAATTTAAAGTGTTCGACGTAAACTTGCGTTCACCTTTTTACAACATAGAATTACTTGTAGAATTAATGCAAAAAGCTAATTTGATAAAATTAAATGATGAGGAGTTAAATTTCATTACTGCTGCATTAAATACATCAGCCAAAACAACTGAAGAGCAAATTCTACATATTGCAGCACTTACAAATACACCTACAATATGTGTTACAAAAGGTAAAGATGGAGCAGTATTGTATAGCAATAATCAATGCTATACACATCCAGGTTTTAAAGTTGTAGTAGCCGATACTGTGGGTGCTGGCGATAGTTTTTTAGCTGCATTGATTACACAACTTTTATCACAAAAAGAACCTGCCGAAATACTTCCATTTGCCTGTGCAACAGGCTCATTGGTGGCTTCAAAAAAAGGGGCCAATCCCAATATTACATTCAATGAAATTGAAGAGTTAATAGTTACAGCAAAACGATAAATAAAATTACCTAAAATACAACATAATTGTATTTCAGGTAATTTATTATTGAAATTGACACCAGATTTTATTGGCTTTAAAAAGAATATTGAGATTGGTGTGCTATATCTTTAGTTGCAGTAATCTCTATTGGTATTTCTTCTAAATGCAACAAAATTTAAAAGAGATACTGGACTTTAACGGCTTTAATAATAATATTGGATTTGTGTGTGGGGGGGGGTAAATATTTTTTAATTACGATAATAATAAATTGTATTTCTTCTAAATGCTGCAAGATTTATTGCCAAACGAACACTTGTAAAATAAATATTATCTACTTGCTTTGGATTGCCTCTTAAACTAACACCATCAATATAATCTGTAAATAAGAACTTAGAATGCGTTTCAGCACCAAAATGCAGGTTCTCATTAATTTTAATTTTTATTCCAAAGCCAGCAATCAATGAAAATTGTTGCAATTGAAATGTTGTACCCTCTTCGTTTTCTGCTACAATACTTACTTTATTGCCTAATGTATCTGTTGTGTAAGGATTGTATTTAAACACACTTCCGCCAGCAAATAAATAAGGTACCATTATTCTACTATCACTTAAATCTCTTAAATCGTATTGAGCCAGTACAGATAAATCGATAACACTACTCGTAAAATTTAGTTGTCGTTTCAAGCGATATTTTTCTCCAGATAATTTATCATCTGCCTGAATATTGGTGTACGTCAACTCAGATCGAACACTAAAACGATTGCTCAGGTATTTTTGAATACCTACTGCAAACAAAGGTTTGCTTTGAGTAAATGAATACTTCTCTAATTTCAAATCGCCTGAATAACTAGATAATCCTGTAACTACATGCAAAAACAATGGATGCTCATTTTCATTTTCGAATGGCTGAGCAATAGCCCAATTTCCTATTAATAAGGTTAACATAAAAAGTGTAAACTTCTTTCGCATACTTTTGAATTTTCATCATAAGATTCAAGAAAGTATCCACTTTAACTTTAGCCATTAAGAAACAGGCATGATTATCCAATTGGAGCACAACTTTTCTAAAAAAACATTGTTGCTCAAAGCCTGTTTAAATTAAATAATATAGACTTGTACCCTTTATGGTTATACTAACAAATGTTTAATTAGCTAAAAAATTCCACCCAACGGAAAAAATCTCACAGCATAGAATTTCGCCCCAGAAAATACGCAAATAAAAAACGGCTGCACAATTTGTGCAGCCGTTAAAAGTGTTTGAAAATACTATTGATTAAAATATTTTGAATCCAACGCCTAATTGAATCATTTCACTTTTATAATTATCGGCATTGCCCAACTGGTTAATATCACTTAAGCCAATATTATATCGTATATGAGCCCTTAATGTTTTTAAATTCAATTGTAAGCCAGCTACAGCAGCAAAATTTCCATCTTTAAAAGCATCACCTGCATTATTCACAAAAGTTTTTTCTTGGCTCATTAAAATGCTGTACTCAGGGCCAAGATTTAACGTAAACATTTTACCTAAATTAATTCTCAATAAAATTGGAATAGACAAATAGTTCAACTTACTATCTTGTGTTGGTGTTACTGCACCACTATTACCAGCAACAGTAACCTGACTAAACAATACTTCTGGTTGAATGCCAATTCCTTTAGAAAAATCCCATTCAATAGAACCGCCTGCATGATAGCCTAAATTGTAACCATCTTTAAACGATTGTCCTTTAATCTTTCCGTAGTTCACACCACCTTTTGCTACTAAATGAAATCCTTTTTGTGCAAATGCAGTTCCAAATAACATTGCACCAATCATTGTACTTAAAATCAATTTCTTCATGTTGTTTTTTTTCAAAATTAACAATGGTTTCCTCTTAAATTATACCACTATATGGGTATTTACATTTTGCTTTATAGCAAGTTAAACGCAAGTCCCACTTGTATTTGTTGGCTCTTCCATTTATCGGTATTGGGTGCATCTTCAATAGATGATAAACCAACATTGTAACGTCCATATAATCTAACTGAACTAAGATTTAACTGTACACCACCAATCATAGCAAAGTTGCCCGATTTAAAAGCTGACTGTCCGTTTTGCAACAAATCTTTATCGTTCGAAATTAAAATACTGTATTCTGGACCCACATGAATTGTCAGCAATTTAGTTGCATTAATTCTTAATAATAAAGGAATTGATAAGTAATCTAATTTAACTTCATTGTTGGCATTAAAACCCAAAATAGAAGTTGAAATAGAAGATGTTTTTACCTGACTAAACAATACTTCTGGCTGTATGCCAATGGTTTTGGTAAGGCCAATTTCTACTGCTCCACCAACATGAAAACCAGTTGTGTAACCATCTTTAAATTCTTTACCATCTATTTTTGTAAAGTTGGCTCCTGCTTTTGCTAATAAGGCTACTTTCTGTGCCTGTACGGTTACCATTCCAATAGTCATAACTGTAAGCACTAAGATTACTCTTTTCATAATGTTTATTTTTTTGTTCCTTTTTCAATAATGATACCACAAATAAAAGATTCGTTTACCAAAGAACTTTTTTAACAGATACTTTGTTTATAGTTTATGTTCGAAGAAAAAGATATTGACAGAATTATAGAAATGGCTTGGGAAGACAGAACCCCATTCGAAGCCATTGAATTTCAGTTTGGTTTAAAAGAAAAAGAAGTAATTGAATTAATGCGTAGCAACAGCAAACCAAGCAGTTTTAAAATGTGGCGTAAACGTATGCAAGGTCGTACTACCAAACATGTTAAATTAAGAACCAGCGATGTAAGCCGTTTTAAATGCAGCCTACAACGAAACATTAGCATGAATAAAATTAGTAAGCGGTAATAGTCAATAGTCCATGGTCGACAGTCAACAGTAAATGCTACAATCATCTTAAACCTTACACCTTACGACTTTCTCCTTCAACCTTTAGCCATATACCTCACACCTTCATCCTTCCTTATCCCAACTCAATCAAGGTAATCTCTGGCAAAATACCTACCCTTCCAGGATAACCAATAAAACCAAATCCACGATTTACATATAATTTTTGATTGCCCTCTTCATACAAACCTGCCCATTGTTTGTACATCCATTGCACAGGGCTCCATTTAAAGTAAGGATTCTCTAAGCCAAACTGCATACCATGTGTATGACCAGCCAGCATTAAATCAATGTCTTTATATTCTGTTTTTACCTGAGCATCCCAATGGCTTGGGTCGTGACTCATTAAAATTTTAAAAGCATATTTTTCCGTTCCGGGATAGGCTTCCTGCATTTTACCATACTTAGGAAAACGTCCTTTTGCACCCCAATTTTCAATACCCAACAACGCAAATGCGTCATTATTTTTCTCTATGGCAACATGTTCATTCATTAATAAACGCCAGCCCATTTTTGCATGAACATTTTTTAATTTTTCTAAATTTTCTGTTTTGGCAGTAGCACTTGGCCATGAAACATAATCTCCATAATCATGATTGCCCAAAGTACTATACACACCATGTTTGGCTTTCAGTGTACTAAAAATATCCATGTATTCCAGCATTTCATCATGCCTGTCGTTTACCAAATCGCCAGTAAATAAAATTAAATCGGGTTGTTGAGCATTAATTAAATCAATCCCTTTTTTAACAGCTGCTTTATCTTGAAAACTACCACTGTGTACATCGCTTATATGCACAATTTTAAATCCTTTAAACGCCTGTGGAAGATTACTAAAACTTAATGGCACTTTCTTTAATTGATAATTGTACTTATTGCCAAATCCATACAGTAAAGAACCAAACAAAGTAGCTCCTGCACCCAAACCCATCCAACTTAAAAAAGCACTTCTGCTAATGCTGCCACCTTCATCAGCAAAATGAGCACCAGCAGTTGGAGCAATTTTACTCATCAGCCACATCACTCCTCTTCTTACATCATCTACCAAAAAAAATAAAGTACCAATTAGCTTGGCAATAAACAGCCCCACCAAAATGGCAAAAATATAATTCCTGAAAAACTTACTCGTTTGTAATGCCTGTATGTAAGGAAAAGAAATCAAAACCACAATGGTTACAGCACTTACCACCCAATAAATACCATGCACCCACAATCTTGTTCTTTCACCAGCACCTTGTGTTACAGTTTTTACAGCCTGAAAAACATATACATCCAATAAAAGCATGATGCCAGCTATAATCCAAATAGTTCCTGAGTTACGCATTTCTAATCTTTTTGTGAGTGGGATTGACGATTGAGCAAAGCAAATATTGCATTAAAAAAAACAAAATCTCCAAGCAATACAATTTAAACAATGCTATTGTTGAAGTATACCCAAAAATCAAGTAGTAATTTGGGGCTATCAGCAACACAATAAAACCCAGCAGCAGTTCCTGCCATCGTTGCAATCCCTGCTAAACAGCAGGGGATTTCCACTCTGTCAGGCAGCCCATCATTAGTAGAACAAATATGTGGCAAGTAAATAAGTATCGATGAAATTAAACGGCTTAGCCTAACAATGATTCTACTATTCATAAGCCTGTCAGCTTGAGCCTGTCGAAAGCGGTTTAGGATAAATTATTTAGTTTATTCTAAATCGAATAAGTCAAGCTACAGAAAGATGTTATAAATTAATTAGATTAATTTTTGTTGAGTTAATTAGTGATGTACATTTAATTGTTGGCTTCAACCTTAGAGGACACTTCTAAATAATTCGACAAAACATATAAATGAATAGTATATCAGAAATTTGGGCAAAGAGCAAAGGAACATTTAACTCAAAAACACTTTCCCAAATTCTTGCATTTGCAGGTGACGGAAAACTTAAAGATAATAATGTTACTTCAAAAGAATTTCGTGAACTTCTTGACCAAGTTCCTTCTAATCTTCTCAAACAATTTGCAGACAATTGTTTAACTGAAAAGTTTGATGATGGTGGTTTTGCACTTCAAGATATTATCAATCAAATTGGGACAAGACTTGGTTTTGTAATTGAGAATGGACTTTATAGAGGCAAACAAAATAACATTGGTTTTGATGGAATATGGACTTCCACCGAGGGGCATAGCATTGTACTTGAAGTGAAAACAACAGATGCTTACAGAATCAATCTTGACACACTTGCTGTATATAGACAAAAACTAATTGATCAATCTCGTATAGACAAAATTAATTCTTCAATTCTAATTGTTGTTGGTAGACAAGATACAGGAGACCTTGAAGCTCAAATAAGAGGTTCAAGGCACGCTTGGGACATTAGATTATTGAGTACAGACTCATTACTAAAACTTTTGAGTTTGAAAGAAACACTTAATGACAGCAAAACTATTCAGCAAATAAATGAACTTTTAAAACCGAAAGAATATACGAGAATTGACAAACTAATAGAGTTGATATTCTTAACTACAAAAGACCTTCAACTTGTTGAACAAGCTGAAGAAGAAATTGATGAAGTCGAAGAAGTTTTAACAGAAAAGAAAAAGAGAAAATCATCTGAAGAAAAAGTTACACCAGTTAATTTCCACGAGGAATGTTTGACTAAAATTCAGGCTAAACTAAATCTTAGTTTGATTAAACAAACAAGAAGTTCTTATACAAATAAAGAAAAATCAATTGGACTAATTTGTGCTATTTCTAAAGCCCATAAGCAAGGACAATTTGAGAAATTTTGGTTTGCTTTTCACCCATATCAGAATGAATTTCTCAAAAGTTGTGAGAAAGCTTACATCTCATTTGGTTGTGGTTCATCAAAAAATATTTTCATAATTCCTTACAAAGAATTTGAACCATTAGTTAAAAACTTTTGGACAACTGAAAACGATGAAAGAATGTATTGGCACGTAGTAATACATTTACGAGAGAATAAATTTTTTATAGCACAGCCAGTGATAGAAAGAGGTTCAATGATTGATATAACAAAATACAAAGTTTAAATTATTACATAGAAAAGAAGAAAGACAGTAGCCTTAACGAGTCAACTAATTTCAGGACAAGACACTTAAAACAAAATTTAACCAATGGCAAACTTTTCATTACCACACTTCCCAGAACTTAACCCAAAAAATCTTGATGAATACTATGACACAGAAATTGATTTTAATGGACACGAAATTCAAATTGACCTGAATTTTGAGCACAAAAACATTCACACAGATCGTTTAGACATTGTAAAGGAATTTATAGAAAATTTAAAGTCTTACGACACCAAAAATAAGAAGCATATTGAACAAGATTATGCAAATGAAGGTTGTGATACAGTAAGAACTTATGTAGAACATTGTATTGAAAATTTTGACCAAGAAGAACTTGCTGACTTTATAGACTTCGACAATAAAACAGTAACTAATGAAATTCAACTGATGAATTCTTTACGACTTGTGAGAATTGGATTTTATCCTGACAGTGAAGAGAACTTTGCAACTTTTGATTATTCTATTAATCCTGAAATTGCAGACCACCTAGTTGTAATTTTTATAAATGCAACAGGGGAAATGAACTATATGACAATAGAAAGCTGATGGTATTCAAAAGTTCCATGCAGAACGTCTAAAGCCGTTCTTTCAATGCAACAAATACAGAACTAAAATATATAAGAGCATTGCAAAACAACAGCTATTTAGAAAAACATCTTTTCACTGCTAAACATTTGGTATATGACAAATGTGGTTTTGAATTTAATACACTTAAAATAGAAGATGAAAGCCAAGAATATGGAGCTTGTTCTTTTAAATTGAATGACTTTAAAATTAATTTTAGAATTTCTAAAATCACACCAACCAAAGCCGGACAATTTGTAACAATTTGGAAACGAAATTCCAAGGGAAAAACAGAACCTTTTAACCTGACAGATGAATTTGATTTTGTAATTATCTCTACGAACAGAGGCGATGATTTTGGGCAATTTATTTTCCCAAAGTCTATCCTCCTTGATAAAGGAATTATAACAGGATACAACAAAAAAGGAAAATGTGGAATTAGGGTTTATCCTCCTTGGGACATAGTAACAAATAAGCAAGCAGAAAAAACGCAGCTTTGGCAGTCAAAATATTTTTTAGCAATTAATAAAAGCGACAAAACAAATTTGAAATTGGCAAAACAACTTTTGGAAACTAATTCCAAAATTGATTGATTAAAAAACAATACAAATCTTCACCACCTACAAATCAATATATCAAAACATGTTAAACAACTTTATCAACCCTTTCCCAATTTTAACCACTGAAAGGTTGGTACTTCGAAAACTTACCCTTAACGATGAGCAGGCAATTTTTACTTTACGTACTGATAAAGAAATAAATAAATACCTCGACCGTCCAATATGCAACGCTATTGAAGATGCAAGAAAATTTATACAAGCCGTTAATGAAAATATTGATACCAATAAAGCCCTCTATTGGGCAATAACTTTGGCTAACAACAATGTATTGGTTGGAACCATTTGCCTATTTGGCTTTTCAAAAGAACACAAGAACTGTGAAATTGGGTTTGAACTGTTGCCAAGCTATCAATCTCAAGGAACAATGACAGAAGCTGTTGAAAAAGTAATGTACTATGCATTCAATACACTTCAGGTTGAAACAATAGAAGCCTTCGTTCATCAAAACAACCAGCCTTCTATAAAATTGTTAGAAAAGTTTTCATTTATCAACTCCCATAAAACTGATGCTGAAAACCCTGCATTAATTGGCTACTCAATTGTGCATAATAGCTAAACTATTTTCTAAGACAAACAAAATTGTTCATTAATTGTAATCAATCATTAAACCTTATACAAAAACTGATTGCAAAAATTTGAAGTAGTTAAATTACTTGTATAAAAGCCGAAACTCAGTTACTGTATATTGCATTGTTGAAAGTTAAAAAACAAAAATCATGAAACTTACGTATTACGGACATTCTTGTTTTGCAGTTGAAATTAAAGGAAAGAAAATTTTGTTCGATCCATTTATTACTTATAACGAATTGGCAAAAGACATTGATGTGAACAGCATTGAGGCTGATTATATTTTTTTAAGTCATGGCCATGCCGATCATGTAGCAGATTGTATAAGCATTGCAACAAGAACCAATGCTAAAGTGGTAGCTGCTTATGAAATCCATGAGTGGTTGAATAAAAATGGCGTTGCCAATACACACCCAATGAATACAGGTGGCAAATGGAATTTTGAATTTGGTACTGTAAAATGCGTAGTTGCACAACACAGCAGTTGCTTACCTGATGGAACTTATGGAGGCAACCCTTTAGGATTTGTTTTTAATACCAATGAGGGTAATTTTTATTACACTGGAGACACTGCATTGACTATGGATATGCAATTGATACCTATGTGGAGTAAATTGAACTTTGCAGTAATGCCTATTGGCGACAATTTTACCATGGATTATAAAGACGCTGAAAAAGCAGCTGAATTTGCTGATGCACACACAATTGTTGGTGTGCATTACGACACCTTTGGTTATATTAAAATTGACCACAATGCTGCAAAAGCCTATTTTGAAAGCAAAGGCAAAGTATTGTTGTTGCCTGCTATTGGCGAAACAATTACTGTTTAAAATATAGCTCACAGAAGCATGGATTTTTTTCTGTGGTATCTGTGTTTTCTGCGAGAAAAAAATGGCTCACAGATAGCTCTGATAACACGGATATTTTTTCTGTGATATCTGTGTTTTCTGCGAGAAAAAAAATTGGCTCGCTGAAAACGCTAAAAACGCTGAAATGTTTTTTCGGCGATTTCCCCGATTTCTGCTAGAAAAAATATAACACAGATAGCAGGAAGCCTTTTCTGTGCTATCTGTGCTATCTGTGTTATCAGTGAGAAAAAAACTGCTCAACAGCCATTCTTCAGCTGATGGGCTGAGGGATTGGCGTGGAAAACACGGTGAAGCTTTGTGCAAAGCCATGTGCCGTATTTGTAACAAAAGCCCTAACCACTGCCAATTTGAAAAACAAGTAGTACAAAGCCCACAAAAAAGCCCATTTGGGGAAAATTAATATAGAAAATGACCCGTAAAATTCTGTTCTTTGTTTAGAAACATAATATTTTACATTTGCAGTCTTGTAGAATGCAAATTAAACAAAGAGGATACCGTGTACTATGGCCAGAATTATTGGTGTAGCTAATCAAAAAGGTGGAGTGGGTAAAACCACCACTGCCATTAATCTTGCAGCAAGTTTTGCTGTATTGGAATACAAAACTTTATTGGTAGATGCCGACCCTCAAGCAAATAGCACCACTGGTGTGGGATTTGACTTGCACAACATTACCACCAGTTTATACGACTGTATGGTAAATAATACCAAGGCAGATGATGTTATTTTAAAAAGCGATATACCGCATTTAGATGTTATTCCTTCGCATATTGATTTGGTGGGAGCTGAAATTGAAATGATCAATTACCCCAACCGTGAAAATGTAATGAAGGTTTTGTTGGATGAAGTGAGAGATAAATACGATTTTATTGTAATCGATTGCTCTCCATCTTTGGGTTTAATTACTGTAAACTCCTTGGTAGCTGCTGATAGTGTGATTGTACCTGTACAATGTGAATTTTTTGCATTGGAGGGTTTGGGCAAATTGTTAAACACCATTAAAATTGTTCAAAATCGTTTAAATCCCAATTTACAAATTGAAGGTATTTTAATGACGATGTACGATGGTCGTTTGCGTTTATGCAATCAAGTGGTAAGTGAAGTAAGAAGACATTTTGATGAAATGGTTTTTAGCACCATTATACACCGTAATACTCGTTTAAGTGAAGCTCCAAGTGTAGGCAAACCTGTTATTTTATACGATGCTGATAGCAAAGGAGCTATTAACTATTTGAATTTGGCCAAAGAAGTTTTGCAAAAAAATGAAATGACCAAAATGACCAACGACGAAAGAATTATTGAGTAAAGGTAGAAGGTAAAAGATGGAAGGTAGAAGACAAAAGCCTTATTTACCTTAAACCTTAAACCTCACACCTTAAACCTTACAAGCATGAGCACTCCCAAAAAAAACAATGATTTAATAGGCAAAGGTTTACGCAGCTTATTAAGCAATATAGATCAGGATTTAAAAACTACGGAAGGCACTTTAAAAACTAAAGTGGTTGAACAGGCTACATCGATGGTTCGTGTACCATTGGCTGATATTTCTGTTAATCCAAAACAGCCAAGAAGAGATTTTGATGAAACGGCTTTGAGTGAATTGGCAACATCGATAAAGATTCATGATATTATTCAGCCGTTAACAGTTACCAAATTAGCCAATGGCAAGTATCAGTTAATTGCAGGTGAAAGAAGGTTCAGGGCTTCTAAAATTGCTGGCTTGAAAGACGTGCCAGTTTACATACGTCAGGCTAACGATAAAGATTTACTTGAACTTGCTCTACTAGAAAATTTACAACGTGAAGATTTAAACGCAATTGAAGTTGGTTTAAGTTACAAGCGTATGATGGAAGAGTTGGACTATACCCAAGAGCAAGTGGCTGAACGTATGGGCAAAGAAAGAAGCACCGTTACCAACTACATTCGTTTGCTTAAATTACCACCCGATATTCAATTGGCTGTTCGTACTGGTACTATTACAATGGGGCATGCTAGAGCTTTAATAACCATTGATACGGTTGACAAACAATTGTTTGTATTTAATGAAATTAAAAGCAAGCAATTGAGTGTTCGCCAATCGGAAGAATTGGTGAGAAAATTGTACAAGGGCAATGAACCTGTTAAATCTGCTGCAAAAAATGATTTACCACCAGCTTATAAAAAGATAGAAGATAATTTAGCTTCTCATTTTAGTACCAAGGTAAAAATGGTACACAATAAAAAAGGCTATGGCAGCATTACACTAGAATATTATTCTTTACAGGAACTGAATAAAATTCTGGATCAAATGAATGTGGTTGTTAGCTAAATGATTCATGCAATTGTACAAACTACTCATATTGTTTTTAGGTTTAGGTACAGGCTATTTTACAATGGCTCAAAAAGTAGTACCACCTACAATAACAAAGATTACTCCAGAAGACAGTGTTCAAAAAAAATCAGCAAAAACAACTACAGATACAGCCGTTATTATTAAGCCCAAACACAACCACCGTTTAGCTACCAAACGATCAGCATTAATACCAGGTTGGGGACAAGCTTACAATAAAGAATACTGGAAAATTCCAGTGGTATATGGTGCGTTGGCCATACCAACTGTCACTTTTTTTTACAACAATACTTGGTATAAACGTACTAAAACTGCCTACGATTTAGTGTTCAAAGCATCTGCACCAGGAGCTACAATAGACGATACCACCAACCTTCAAAATATTGACCCCCGATTAAAGGGCTTTAGTTTAAGTTCGTTGCAAACCTTTAGAAATTCGTTTAGAAAGGATAGAGATTACTCTGTACTTTGGTTTGTTGTAGTTTGGGGATTGAATGTGGTAGATGCCACTGTATTTGGGCATTTGAAAAATTTTGATGTGAGCGACGATTTGTCGATGCAGGTAAACCCAATGATCAATCCAATAAACAATAGCAAAGGCATTAGTTTAGTTTTTAATTTAAAGAAACCAACACCCAAAAAAATTGATACTCGTTAATTGAATAATTGATTACAACCCCAACATTATATATAAAATAACCCTTTATGAAAATTGCACTAATTGGATATGGGAAAATGGGCATGGCAATTGAAGAAATTGCTATTGCCAAAGGACATGAAATTGTGTTGAAAATTAATATTGATAACCTCGATGATTTTACAATTGAAGCTGTACAAAAAGCCGATGTAGCTATTGAATTTTCAGGTCCTCATAGTGCTTACGATAATTTGGTAAAATGTATCGAAGCTAGTGTACCTGTTATTTGTGGAAGTACTGGTTGGTTAGAACAATTACCAGCCATTGAAGCGTTGGTAAAAGCCAAACAAGGTGCTTTTTTATATGCTAGCAATTATAGTATTGGGGTGAATTTATTTTTTGAATTAAATACTTATTTGGCCAAGTTAATGAGCCATCATACCGAGTACGATGTGTTGTTAGAAGAAATTCACCATACCCAAAAGAAAGATGCTCCAAGTGGTACAGCTATTACATTAGCTGAACAAGTGTTGCAACAAATTGTAAATAAGAAAAAATGGGTAAACGAAAAAGCTGTATCTAGTGATGAGCTTGAAATTGTATCTGAAAGAATAGACCCTGCACCCGGCACCCATAAAGTAAAATATACATGTGCTATTGATGATATTGAAATTATTCACACAGCCCACAACCGTAAAGGTTTTGCCGGTGGTGCAGTTTTAGCAGCAGAATATGTGGCTAATAAAAAAGGTATTTTTACCATGAAACAAGTACTTGGCTTGGGCGAATTTTAACACTGTTTACTATGGATAAATTGAAGGCGTTGCATCTATTGGATGCAACGCTTTTTTTATATTCAAAATACACTTATTTTAGAATACCGAACCCGTAAACAAATACATGAAAAGATATTTCCTCTTCGCAATACTGATAATTTCTTTTTGTCAAATTAAGGCACAAAGAAATAAACCTATTATAGATAGTATTGAACGAATTATAAAAACACAAACCGATAGCAACCTTGTAAAATCTTATAGTGAACTTGTTTGGCAATACCGAATGGTGAACAGAGAAAAAGCCATTGATTATGGACGAAAAGGCATTGCATTGGGTAAGAAATTAAATTTTTCTAAAGGACTTGCTCAGGTGTACAACGATTTAGGGATTGTTTATTATGATAAAGAATTGTACGACTCTTCCATTGCGTTGTACAATGAAGCCCTAAAAATTCGCCAGCAGTTAAATGATGATTTAGGCGTAGCCAGATTGTATAATAAGATTGGTATCATTTATCAACGTCAGGGCGACTTTAGTAAATCGTTGTATTATCAACAAAACGCTTTAAGCTTATTCGAAAAAACAAATGATAATTTAGGTACTTCTTATGCTTTAAATAATATTGGCATTTTGCAGCAAAATTTAGGTCGATATGATGAAGCCATTAATTACCACAATCAATCGATTGCCATTAAGCAAAAGATGAACGATAAACAAGGGCTTGCACAATCGTATGTTAATGTTGCCAATATTTTTAAAATAAAAGAAGAGTACAATAAAGCCGAGGAATATTATACCAAAGCAGTTGACGTAAGTAGGCAGTTGGGCAATAAAGAATATTTATCTAACGCATTAAATAACCTAGGTTCTTTACAACAAAAGCTTAAAAAAAACAAACAGGCTAAAGAAAATATTTTAGAATCGTATGAACTCAGAACTGCTTTAAATGATACCAAAGGCAAAGTGAGTTGCTTAAATAATTTGGGTGACATTTTAATGGAGGAAGGCAAATACGATTCAGCTAAAACTGTGATTGATAAAGCCGAAGTACTTGCTAAAAATGGCATTAATACCAAGCCAGAGTTAATTATGGTGTATCAAACCCAATCTAAACTCAACGAAAAAATTGGCAATGCAACTGCTTCACTAGACTATTATAAAAAATATGCTACCTATAAAGATTCTCTTTTTAACAGTGATATGAGTAGTAAGTTCACTGAGCTGGAAGCCAAGTACAATACACTAGAAAAGGAGAAACTCATACAACAACAACAATCTAAACTAAATAAAAATTTATACGATTTAGCCCAACAAAAATTATTGCTCTCTCAAAACGAATTAGAAATTGCAGGAAACGAGCTTGAAATTAAAAAACAAAACGAATTAATCTTAGAACAACGACTCGACTCCAACTATAAATCTCAGCAAATTTTTGCATTGAATAAAGAAAATAAAATCAATGCCCTTGAACTTAGAAATGAGAAACTCGAAAACAATAGAAAAAATATTTTACTGATTGTAGTTGGCGTTATTTCAGTGTTGTTATTGTTATTGGTATATTCTTTTTATCGCAGGTATAAACTTAAAAAAGAAAAACAACTACAATTAGAAATTTTCAAACAACAAGAACTTGCTACCAAAGCAATTTTAGAAGCCGAAGAAAATGAACGCAAACGTATTGCAGGTGATTTGCATGATGGTGTTGGGCAACTAATGAGTGCAGCCAAAATGAATTTGAGTGCAATGGAATGTGAAATACCTTTTGCAAATGATGAACAAAGAAAAGTTTACCAAAAAGTGTTAACCCTAGTTGATGAAAGCTGCAAGGAAGTAAGAACTGTAAGCCATAATATGATGCCCAATGCATTGGTTAAAGCAGGCTTGGCAAGTGCTGTAAGGGAATTTATTAACCAAATTGATATACGTGTAATAAAAACTGACTTATATACAGAAGGTTTAAATGAACGAATCGACAGCAATATTGAAACTGTATTATATCGTGTGATACAAGAATGTGTAAACAATGTAATTAAACATGCTGGAGCCAATCATTTAGATATTTCACTAATTAAAGACACAGATGGAATAGCTGTAACCATTGAAGACAATGGCAAAGGCTTTAATGCCAGCAATAAAAACAACTTCGAGGGTATTGGTTTAAAAAATATTCAAACCCGTATCGAATACTTAAAAGGAACGGTTGAATGGAATTCGGCAGAAGGCAAAGGAACATTGGTAGCCATTCATATTCCTGTTGGTTCATAAAAATCCCTTATTTTAGTGGTGCAACCAACTAAACAAACTGAATGAAGCCAGAAAAAATTAATGTAGCGATTGTAGATGACCATCAAATTGTTATTGATGGCATTACATCATTACTAGATGGGCATTCAACTATAAAAATTGCAGTTACACGTACGTCGGCTGCTGAAATGCTTACCATTTTACCCAAAGAAAATATCAATATTTTACTCACCGATATTATGATGCCTGGCATGAATGGCCAAGAACTAGCCAAACAAGTAAAAGAAAAGTTTCCTGCCATAAAAATACTAGCTCTCAGCATGAGTGGGCAAGGGCACACCGTAAATCAAATGATTAATGATGCCGATATTTCGGGTTATGTGTTAAAAAATATTGGTAAGCAAGAACTCATTCATGCCATTGAAAAAATTGCCAGTGGTGGTGTTTATTTCAGTGAAGAAGTGCTGAACGAATTACAGCATTTCAGTAACATGAAAAAAGAAAATGAAGAAACCAATCTCACTACCCGTGAAATTGAAATTATCAAACTAATCGAAAAAGAATGTTCGAATAAAGATATTGCAGCACAACTTTTTATTAGTGAAAGAACGGTAGAAACGCATCGCAAAAACATTTTCAGAAAAACCAAAACCAACAGCGTAATTGGTTTAATTAAATATGCTTATGAGCATAAATTAATTTAGTTTTTGGTTACCAACTTTTGTACTGCTATTTAGCTGCAGTTCAGCCTGTGCAGAGCCAGATCGAAGCATCGCACACTTGACCCAAATAAAAAATATCAAAAAAAAGATAACAAAATTTGTAAATTAATTATATTTTTTTTTTAATATTGCTTTACTAAAATAATACCCATGCAAGTACAAAAAAAAATACTATTGTTCTCAGCGTTTCTAATGTTTAATTTATCAAGTTGGGCTGCAATTCCATCAACTAGTAAAAATGAAACTGTAGTTGTAGCAAAAAATGCACAAAAAGTTGCTCAACTAAAACATTTTGTTGGCTTAACAACAAAAGATTACGAAAAAGCCTACGGCAAAAAATTAAACTTTATTGAAAAGGCTGCTTTTAAAATTTCTCAGAAAAGAGCAAAAAAAATGCTCAAAGTATATGCTTCAGGAAATGAACCAACTACACTTTTAAAAATAAGTTGGTTACTTAAAGGTTTGCTGTTTGGCCCAATTGCACTTTTAGTAGGTTATTTATTTTTAAAAGACGAAGAAAGGGAATTAATTAAGTGGATTTGGTACGGCTTTGCAGGATTTTTAGCAATAGGCGTTCTAGTTCTATTACTAATCTAAAATATTTCATCTTATACATTTAAACACCCAAAAAAAGCATTTGGGTGTTTTTTATTATTTCAAAACAATGTGTTGCCAAGCTATTGAGATTGCTTGTTTAATACAAATTCCTATATTTATATTAAATAAACATCATGGGGAATTTAAGTTTTCAGGAAATTATTTTCTGCCTTTTTATACTCCTAATTACATTCTTAGTCCCTTTTTTAATTATCAGGCTTATTTATAGACTTGGTAAAAAACAGGGTCGTATAGAAGCAATAAAAATGCAACAGCAAGAAAGTGATTTAGAGAAATAATTCCTTCTCGCAAACAATAAAAAAATCTTGTTAACTTTCATTTATGGATATTCAACATTCAGACGACGGCAAAAAAGGTAAATTTTTTATTGAGCAAGACGGAGAGCAACTTGCAGAAATGACTTATGTATGGGCTGGTAATAAATTCATTATCGATCATACCGAAGTAAGTGATCGTTTGGCAGGCAAAGGAATTGGCAAACAACTGGTACAAAAAGCTGTTGAATTTGCAAGAGCCAATCATGTAAAAATTATGCCTCTCTGTCCGTTTGCAAAAGCAGTATTTGATAAAATGGAAGCCTATAGCGATGTACTATTTTAAACTTTATATACCATGGATAAAAACAACCTTACCAAAGAATATTCAAATGGAGAAATAACTGTTATTTGGCAGTCTGGCAAATGTGAGCATTCTGCAAACTGTGTTCGAAATTTATCGAAAGTATTCAACCCAAAAGAACAACCTTGGATTAAAATAGACAAAGCAACCTCCGCTGAAATTATTGCTACAGTTGCATTGTGTCCATCGGGAGCATTGAGTATAAAAAAATAGCCAAGCTACTTTAACTGCACTAGTGCAGCTTTGGCAATTGCATCTGTATTTTGTAATTCCATACATTTAAAATAGCCACGTGGGCATTTTTTGTAGCCAATTTTACTGCATGGTCGGCAGCCTAATTTTTCTACCTCAAATTTAAGATTGGTAATTTGTGTGTTGCCAAAGTAAGCATCCATTCCAAATGCTGGTACTGTATTGCCCCAAATAGAAATAATGGGCTTCTTAAAGGCTGCTGCAATATGCATTAAACCAGTATCGTGTGAGATGATGAGCTTTGCTTTTCGAACCAAATCGGCACTTTCATTAAGGTTAAATTTACCACAAGCATTATACACTTTGGTGTCATCGATTGATGCAATTGCCTCTCCGTCTATCCTATCTTCTGGTCCACCTAACAATATAATGGGATAATCAATCTTGCTGCACAATTCTTTTAGTTTATGTACTGGCATTTTTTTGGTATTCAGTGCAGCACCAATAACAACACCAATATATCCAAACTGATGAGAAGCTGGAATATCGTTGCCTTTCACCATGTCTTTTTCTGGAATAAAATAATCCAATCCTTTGCCGTCATTAACCACACCAAAGCTTTTTACAGTAGCTAAATTTCGATCAACAATATGAACATTGGGTAGTGTATTTATTTTAAAAACAGTGTACAACCACTTTTTTATATTCAGCTTATCAAAAGAGAAGTGTGGCACTTTCAGTGCTTTTTTTATGCGTAGTGTTCTTAGGTTATGGTGCAAATCGATTATATAATCATACGATTCAGTTTGCAATTCATGAATCATCAATTCCCAACTTTCATCTAATAAAATCAGTTTATCGATGTAGGGATTATTTTCAACGATTCCTTTAAAAGATTTCTTGCTTAAAAAATGTACTTCAGCATCGGGAACCTGTTGTTTTAAACAACGAATAACAGGAGTGGTTAAAACAATATCACCAATAGAGGAGAAACGTATTATGAGGAATTTCATGCTGATGTAAAGTTGACTGAGTTGAGAAGGTTCATGAAGTTAACTAAGTTGATTGAGTTAATAAAGTTAGAGAAGTTGATGATACTTAATAAACTCTGTCAACTATATCAACTTGTTAACCCTATAACTAATTAAGGCATCATTTCTTCTACTTCTAAATAATCTAAATCTTTATGAAAAGTTTCTTCGGTAAAATAAAACGCAACTAAGGTAATTGCCATAACAACTATTGCTGTTATAATACCACTTTGAATAATATTCCAATGCAGAGTTTGCTGAAATAAATCAAGAAACAGCATATTTATTAAAGGCAATGCACCACGTACCATATTGGGTATTGTAGTTGCTGCAGTTGCTCTTAAATTGGTGCCAAACTGTTCTGCACCCATGGTTACAAATATTGCCCAAAATCCAGTACTAAAACCAAGTAAGGCACAAATGATATACATTCTTGTATCGTTATTATTAAAGCTGCTGTAAAACAAAAACAAAGATGCAATGCATAACAAATAAAATAAGAGCAAAGCTTTTTTACGGCTTTTGAAATACTGGCTTACAAAACCAATCAAAATATCACCAATAGCAATTGCTATGTAAGCAAACATGATTGCTTTGCCGCTGTCTATTGAACTGCTTTCAAACATAGCTTTACCAAATTTGTCACTTTGGTTTACTAAAATTCCAATAACATACCAGGTAGGTAATCCAATCAAAATTGCAATCAAGTATTTCTTAAATCTTATTGCATTGGTAAAAAACATAAAAAAATTACCTCTACTCACATTTTGTTCTTTTACACTTTTGAACATTCCACTTTCAACTACACTAACTCTTAGTAATAACAACAATACTCCTAACCCACCGCCAATCTTATAACACAATCGCCAATCTTTACCAGTTAGTTGAAAAGTAAAATAAGCAGCAACACATCCAAACAATCCAATACCTGCTACCAACGATGTACCAATACCTCTTTTATTTTTTGGCAACAATTCACTCACCAATGTAATACCTGCTCCAAGCTCTCCAGCTAAACCCAAACCTCCAGCAAATCTGCAAGCTGCATACTCATTTACAGTATGTACAAAACCTGTTGCAAAATTTGCAATAGAGTATAAAATAATAGAGCCAAACAAAACACTTAATCTCCCTTTTTTATCACCCAAACTTCCCCAAATTATACCACCAAGAAGTAAACCAAACATTTGCCAGTTAATCACTTTAGTACTATCTACAAGCATCGTAAGATCAGTTGCACCAACCCCAAGCATACTTGGTCTTTTTACAATTGTAAATAATAACAAATCGTATATATCAACAAAGTAGCCCAATGCCGCAACCAATACTGGTAAGGATAATATGCCTATCTGTTTTTGTTTGTTCATTTTACAATTGTTTATACAAGAAAATTAGCCATTAATTTTTTTCTACGAAATCTAAATCTTTACCAAAACTTTCTTTGGTTAATAGTACAGAAATAAAGCCAATAAACATAACTACCCCTCCAATAATCCATGCTCCATTAATATAATTGGCATCACTACTTTTTGATGGTAAATTATTTCTGATGATTTGAAATAATAATAAAATTATTGGTAAAAACCCTCTTACTAAATTGGGAATTGATATAGCAGCAGTGGCTCTTAAGTTGGTCCCAAATTGCTCAGCACTCATGGTAATGTATAAAACAGAAATACCTGACCCAAAGCCCAAACCCATACAAATTAAATACATGTTGGCTGCTGAACCTCCACCCTGTAATGCAAAATATAAAATGATGAATGTACAAATGATGGCATAGAAAAACAACAATGTTTTCTTTCTGCTTTTGATATAATTACTCATTAATCCAGCTGCAACATCGCCAAAAGCTAAAGCTGTATATTGTAACATTAGTGCTTTGGGTTGATCGAAATTTGCTATGCCAAATCGTTTGGCAAATTCGTCACTAAAACTAATGAGCACACCAATTACATACCAAACAGGCAAGCCAATTAAAATAGATCGCAGGTAACGAAAAAAACGTTCTTTATTATTGAAAAACATAAAGAAATTACCCATTTGTACATGCTTTTCTTTAGTGTTATCATAGATGCCACTTTCTAAAAAGCCTGCACGTAAAAACAATAAGGCAATGCCCATTCCACCACCAATAAAATAACACAAACGCCAATCGTGTCCACTTAAATCATGCACAAAATAAGCAGCTATACTGCCAAACACCCCACTGGTTGCAATAATGGTTGCAGCAATGCCACGTTTTTCTTTTGGCAATAATTCGCTGGTTAATGTAATGCTTGCCCCTAGTTCTCCTGCTAGCCCTAATCCAGCAATAAAACGTAACCATGTATATTGATTTACGTCATGCACCAGCCCATTGGCTATTGTGGCTAAAGAGTATAACAATATTGAACCAAACAACACACTTTTTCTTCCTTTTTTATCGCCCAAAATCCCCCATAAAATACCGCCAATCACCAATCCAAACATTTGCCAACTGATGACACTTTCGCCATATTCTTTCATCAAATTTTCAGGCACACCCAATTCTTTAAAACTAGATTTTCGTACAATACTAAAAAGCAGTAAATCATATATATCAACAAAAAAGCCTAATGCACCCACAATTACAGGAAGTGACATTAAGCCATATTCTTTTTTAAGCATCGTTCGTTTTTGGGTTTATGAATATCTGTTACAAATTGCCAGATTAACCAGTAACTAGCAACTGGTTTTTATTTCTTCTTTTTGCCTGTCATCAATTTTATAATTACAGGAGCAGTTGTAATAAAAACAATTCCTAACACAATTACTTCCAAATGACTTTTGAGATCGAAACCAAATTGAGACAGAATCCATTTTTGTAAGAAATGACCTGCAATAAGCATACTAAAAACCCAAGCAATACAACCAATAATATTATAGTAAGAAAACTTCTTTTTATCCATTGCAACAATACCTGCAACGATGGGTGCAAATGTTCGTATAATAGGAATAAAACGAGCTATAATAATTGCACCACCACCATGCTTTTCATAAAAATCGTGGGCTTGTTCTAAGTAATGTTTTTTAAACAATAAATTATCTTTCCAGTGATACATGGTTGGCCCAACTTTTCGGCCAAACCAATAGCCAACTGCATTTCCTGCAATTCCTGCAACAGATATTAATGCACCCAACAACAACAATTGCAAGTATTCATTACCCACAAAAGGAAGGATATTATTAATTAACTCGGCACTGTAAATTCCCGCTACAAATAATAAACTATCGCCTGGCAAAAAGAAACCCACAAACAAACCAGTTTCAGCAAATACTACAAATAGCAATAGCCATAAACCACCATGCTCAATATAAAATTGAGGTTGCAGTAATTGTGTCCAATGAAAAGCATCTAGTAAAAACATTTCCTATTTTTTTAAACTTCTAAAATTATAATGCTTCAATTTTTGTATCAGCCAATTCACCTTCCCATTTACTTACTGCTGCTGTAGCCAATGCATTACCAAGTACATTGGTCATCGTTCTTCCCATATCACAAAATACATCGATTGCTAAAATTAGTCCTACCCCTTCTGGAGGTAATCCAAACATGGCACCAGTTGCCAATACAACCACCAAACTTGCTCTTGGTACACCTGCAATTCCTTTACTGGTAATCAAAAACACCAAAAGCATAATTATTTGCTGGCTCACACTATCAGTTAAATGTGTAATATTAAAAGCTTGAGCAATAAACATACTTGCAAAAGTCATGTACATCATACTACCATCTAAATTGAAAGAATACCCCAACGGCAAAACAAAACTTACAATTTTATTATTGCAACCAAAGCGTTCCATTTCTTCTACCAATTTAGGATAAACAGCTTCGCTGCTTGCTGTGCTAAAAGCTATACTCATTGGACTGGCAATGCGTTTAAGCAATACTTTTAAACGTTTTTTTAAGAATAAGTAACCAACTCCCAACAACAACAACCAAAGTATAACCAATCCTAAATAAAACTCCCCTACATATTTACCAAACGTAAATAATATTCCTAACCCATTTTTGGCAATGGCAGCAGCCATTGCACCAAATACGCCAGCAGGTGCTAAATACATTACATAAGTAACCATTTTCAAAACCACATGTGCCAAAGAATCTAATGCGTTTACGATTGGTTCTCCTTTTTTGCCAACTGCTGTTACCGCAATGCCAAAAAATATAGAGAAAATTACCAATTGTAAAATTTCGTTGGTAGCCATTGCTTCTACCACACTTCTTGGTACAACATGCTCTACAAACTTGGCCAGCGAAAACCCTTTCGATTTTTCCAGCAAGTCGTTAACAGCTGCCATATCAGTATTTTTAATATCGGCTCCAACCCCTGGCTTAAAAATATTGACCAATACTAACCCTAATAATAAAGAAACCAAAGAAGCTGTAATAAACCACAACATTGCTTTACCGCCCACTCGACCAACAGTTTTCATATCGCCCAATTTAGCAATGCCCACAACCAATGTTGCAAACACAATTGGAGCAATAATCATTTGCACCATTCTTAAAAAAATGGTGGTTAATAATTTAATATTATCTGCAAACGCTTTAATGGTAACAGCTGTACATTGTTCATGCACAATGTAACCTACAACAATACCCAAAACCATGGCAACTAAAATCCATAAGGTAAGTTTCGATTTTTTTTGAGTAGCAGCAGATTGGGTAACGTCCATAAAAGCAAATTTTAATAGTTTGGCAATATAGCAATTATGTAGAATAAAGTACCAACTGTAAAACTTTTGTATGGGGTAAATGATTTAATCATTATTTTTCGGCATCAAATTGTAAAACTTAACCAAAACGATTATGAGTTTATTTCTTAAAAAACCTCTTAGTGCATTCGAAGAGGACATGAAAAAAAGTGAAATGAAAAGGGTTCTTGGTAAATGGAGTTTAACTGCCATAGGTATAGGTGCAATTATTGGCGGCGGAATTTTCGTTCTTACTGGAACTGGTGCTTATTTTCATGCAGGACCCGCTCTTGCTTTATCTTTCGTTATTGCTGGCATTGCATGTGTATTTGCAGCTCTCTGCTATTCGGAATTTGCAAGTATGATTCCAGTTGAGGGGTCTGCATATGCTTATGCATATGGAACTATAGGTGAAATTTTTGCTTGGATTATTGGCTGGGGACTAATACTTGAATATGCTATGGGCTCAATGACAGTTGCCGTTAGTTGGTCTGGTTATTTCAATAAATTATTACATCTATTTCATTTAGAATTACCAACCTATCTTACTCAAGACCCAGGAAGTTATACTGGATCTGGGTTCTCAATGAATTTACCTGCAACTATAATTGTTTTGCTAATCACTGCATTATTAGTTAAAGGAACCAAAGAAGCTGCAAAAGCTAACAACTTAATTGTAATATTAAAAGTAGCAGCAGTTTTATTTGTTATTATAGTTGGAGCATTCTATGTAAACATGGCAAACTGGACACCATTTGTACCAGATGTTGCACAAGTAGTAAACAATGGTGAAACTCACGCTGCATATGGATGGGGAGGAGTTATTTCAGGGGCTGCTGCTATATTTTTTGCATATGTAGGTTTTGATGCTGTTTCTACACAAGCTGGTGAAGCCATTAACCCTAAAAAAGATGTTCCATTTGCAATCATAATGTCTCTATTAGTTTGTACAGTTTTATACATTCTTGTTTCGTTGGTATTAACTGGTATGATGAATTATAGCGACTTTAACCCATTAGGCAAATATCCAGATGCAATTAAAGCTCCAGTTGCGGCTGCATTCGATTTAGCTGGCATGCCTTGGGCTGTGTTTATTATTACAATTGCTGCTACTGTAGGTTTAATATCAGTAATGATGGTAATGATGTTGGGGCAATCTAGAATTTTTATGGGTATGAGTAAAGATGGATTAATTCCAAAACTATTTAGCGATTTGCATGCAAAAAATAAAACGCCCTATAAAAGCAATATTTTAATTGGTGTTATTGTTGCATTGGTTGCTGGATTTACGCCAATTGCTACACTAGCTGATATGACAAGTTTTGGAACCTTATTTGCTTTTACAATGGTGTGTGCAGCTGTTTGGTTATTGAGGGTAAAAGAACCTACACTACCAAGAAACTTCAAAGTTCCGGCATTACCAGTAATTGCTGTTTTAGGTATTTGTATCAATATATTTTTAATGTCTCAGTTAAATATTCATGCAATACAGTTATCTGGAGCATGGTTGGTTTTAGGCGTATTAATTTATTTTTTATATAGTAAAAACAATAGTAAACTTAGAAAAGCTCAAAAATCTTAAAACTTGAAAACTTAAACAAGTGTGCCACATCCTCAAAGGTGTGGCACACTTGTTTAAGCATTGATAGGCTTGTTGTAAAGAAAGTTTTTTATTGATGCCGAACAGTTATTTTTGCAACCGCTTTGCTGAATATTGAACAAAGCGTTGAAGGGTGCGACGCAACAAAAGCTAAATAGTTGTTCTGCTGCTGGTAACCCAATAAAGAATCTCAAATTTCAAATAACAAATAGTTTATGGGAAGGATTTTTGAAGTAAGAAAAGCAACCATGTTTGCCCGTTGGGATAGAATGGCCAAACAGTTTACACGTATTGGTAAAGAAATTATTATTGCTGTAAAAGCTGGTGGACCAGATGTTGCTACAAACCCTGCTTTGCGTAGATGTTTTCAAAATGCTCGTAGTGTGGGTATGCCTAAAGATCGTGTAGAAGCTGCTATTAAAAGAGCAATGGGAAAAGATACCACCAACTACGATGAAATTTTGTATGAAGGATATGCTCCGCATGGTGTTGCATTGTTGGTAGAAACTGCAACTGATAATCATGTACGTACTGTTGCCAATGTAAAAGCTTGCTTTAATAAAGGTGGTGGTGCATTGGGCAATAGTGGAAGTGTAAGTTTTCAGTTTAAGAAAATGGGTGTATTTAAATTGAAACCTGAAGGTTTGAATATGGATGATTTAGAATTGGAATTAATTGATCATGGATTGGATGAATTGGGAGAAAGTGTAGACGATAATGAAAATCCAATTTTGGTATTGCGTTGTGCTTTGGTTGACTTTGGTAATTTGCAAAAAGCATTGGAAGAAAAAAACATTACGCCAATCAGTGCTGAGTTGGAGTGGATTCCTACTACAACTGTTCCTGTAACTGATGCTCAGGCAGAAGATGTAAGTAAATTAATTGAACGTTTAGAACAGGATGAAGATGTGAATAAAGTGTTTCATAATATGGGATAATTTGCTTTGCTATATTTTATTGAAAGGCTGCCGAATTAATTTTTGGTAGCCTTTTTTATTGGGCAACTTTTTGGGGAAATATTGGTTGATGGTTCTTCGTTAGATGAAAAAAAAAATACATGAGTTAATTTTAAAGAAAATGTGCCAAAAATTGAGTAAGCGGTAACAAAAACAGCTATTTAATGGATTTTCGTATTATAAAAGGGTTTAATTTTGAATTCTTCCAATTCTTTGTCAAACACCACCTACTGTTATTATTCGTTAAATATCTTATATGATAAAGAAGCTAATTACAAAGTTTATTTTTTTACTTGTATTTATTTTCAGTGGATCTTTTTGTTTTTCGCAAAAGGACACTTTAGCAAATTTTGAACGTAAGATTCTTGAGATGCGTAAACTTAGAATCGAAAGGGAAAAAAATAATCCAACCCAAACAACTAACAGAACAACCTTTTATGCAGATGGAGGTCTAGTAAGTTTTACCCCAAAATCTCCGAATTCTTATATAACAACTTCCATTAATATTTCCGCTGGAACTGTACCACCAAAAATTTACAACTATGAGTATGCTACAGATGTGTGCTCTATGGCGGGTCCGAGTAATCAAATTACTTATGATGGCTTTTATGAATGGGATGTTTCTTATGATAATGGTGTAACATGGCAACTTGGTGTAACAGGTCAGGGAAGCAGTTTACAACTTGGCGTTGTTACCCAAAGTGCATTGTATAGGAGATACTGTTATCCTTGGGACTGGCAAGGAAGCATTACCAATGGTTGTGGTCTTTTTTATTCTAATATAATTACTATAAACGTTGCCGTAAATGGTGGCAGTATTACTACTACAAATCAGCAAACAAATTTTTGCTCTGGTTCGTCTTTATCTTTTTTAAATCAAACAAGTGCTACAAGTACAAATTCAGGCACAATAACTTATCAATGGCAAGAAAAAATAACTGGATCTTCTGTCTTCGTTGACATTCCTAATGCAACAAATGATAGTTACAATGCACCTAATATTACCCAAAACACAACATTTAGAAGAAAAGCTACTGACGCTTTAAACAAAACGGGGTATAGCAATGAAGTAAGTATATCAGTGATACCAAATTCATCATTAACAATAACTAATAATAGTAATATAGTTAGCTCAACTGGTAATGTAGTTTTATATTCACAATCTATAGGAGTAATTAATTTACAATGGCAAATAGAAAATAATGGAGTTTTTGAAAATATCCCTAGTGCAACACAAAGCAATTACACAGCTTCAACTTCGGGTTTATACAGAGTAACTGGAAATCAACAATGTTCAAATAATACAATCCAATCAAACCAATGTACACTAACAATATTACCATCTTCATTTGAATTTGGTATTGGAATTTGGCGTATTCATGGTTATGAAGGAACAAACAGCAATGCTAACTTAAATATTTATAAAGGATTTTATGATAATGACGTACCTACCAATCCTAATAACTTTTATACACAGGATCATTGGAACGAAAACACTGCTCCATCAAGCCTAGCAGCAAATACACCTTTTACAACTGAATGGTATGGCACTACTATGACTAATTATAGCAGTGTAACTGTCGTTGCAAAACGTAAAGGCTTCGATTGTGGTAATTATAATCTTTCGGTACATGTAGGTAGTTTCAATCGGTTAAAACTAATTGTAGATGGAATAGTAATTAAAGAAACTTACACAGATGCCACAGGATTTTTTAACGTTTACTTTTCTTCCCCAATTACTTTAAATGCAAATTCAACCATAGAAGTTTGGACAAGCTCTTCTACGCCGGGTACATTTATTAATTTTGAAGCAAGAAGAATTAGTGGTACAAATTTACTTGGAGGTACAATAACGCCTTCAACACAAACACTTACAACAGGTGCAACACCAGCATTATTGGCAAATGCAACAAACCCAACCGGTGGTAATGGAAGTAGTTATTTATACCAATGGGAACAGTCGAATCAATTTATTGGTCCATTTACAGAGATTGCCAATGCAACTAGTAATTCTCTTCAATTAGGTACTTTAAATCAAACTACTTATTATCGAAGAAAAACATATCAGGCTGGTTGTTCATATGGAGCTTATAGTAATGTATCAACCATTACATTACCACAAATTATAACAATAACAGGAGGCTCCATATCACTAAATGGTGCAACTAATACTATTTGTAGTGGCAGCAGTCCTGCTATTATTTCTAATGAAACATTAGCCAATAATGGAACTGGAGTTTACACATACATTTGGCAGCAAAGTATTGGTAACAACAATCAGTGGATTGATATTGCAGGTACAAATTCTACAAGCTATCAACCCCCTGCCTTAACAGTTTCAACAAAATATAGAAGAAAAGTAACCGATAATCTTAATTCTACAGCCTACAGTAACGAAATAAGTTTTACAGTAAATGCTTGTTTTGTAGCATTATCTGGTGGTACAATTAGCTATAATAATAGTACCATTATCTGTGCAAATAGTAGTTTAAGTAACTTTTCTAGTACAAACCCTGCAAGTGGTGGTAGTCCAAATTACAACTATATTTGGCAAATAAAGAATAGTAGCAATAATAACTGGTACGATCTTCCAAATTCTAGTACAGAGAATTATCAGCCGTCTCCAATGAGTGCAAGTGCAACTTTTAGAAGAAAAGTAACAGACGGTGTTGGCGATTTTGCTTACAGTAATGAAATCACATTAACTGAAGCCTCTAATAATGTTACCTTAAACCCAGGTTCAATTACATCGAATGAATTTGTTTGTAACACAAGTAGCAACCCTTTACTTACTAGTATTATAAGTGCAAGTGGTTCTGCTGTTAGCTATGGTTATTCTTACACTTGGGAACAATATCAAAACAGCAACTGGAATGCTATATCAACTCCCTCTGCGAATGCTGATAGTTTACAAAATGCAACGCTACTTCAACCTTTAGCAAATACAACTGGTTTATATCGCAGAAAGGTTACTGATTTTTGTGGTATTTATGCTTATTCAAATACAGCTACAGTTCAATTACAAAGTTTAACTGCCGGCAGTATTTTTATAAACTCAACTTCTGTTACAACTGGACAAACACCTAGTTTAATTGTCAGCCAAATTGAACCATCAACAGGCACAGTAAATAATACTCCTGCTGTCTTAGAAATAACATGGTTACAAACCACTAATTTAAATGGCCCTTGGAATGTAATAAGTGGTGCAAATTCACTTAATTATCAGCCTTTCTCGTTAATATATGCCACCTATTTTAAAAGAGTAGTAAAAGAGCTACAATGTAATCTTTCTGCAGAAAGCAATGTAATTTCAATCACAGTAAATAGTACTCCAACTACTTTTAATGGAGGAATTATTCAAGCAGCAAATACTTGTGTTCAAAATGGAAATAGTCCAGGGCTTATTGAACCTTTGGCAAATAATAATTTAGGTGGCACAGCTCCGTATACATTTACTTGGGAATTAAATGTAAACAATACGTGGACTATGATTAATAATGCAACTGCAGCCAGCTATACTCCTTCTAATTTATTTGCAACAACAAGTTTTAGAAGAAAAACAACCGATGCCTTAAATAATATTGCTTACTCAAACATTCTCACCATTAATGTTCAATTTCAACAATTAAAACCAGGGATTATTGGTAAATCGGTAGTGGTTTGTCCTAATATAAACGATACTTTCTTTTACGAAATATTGAGTGCTTGTGGCGGTTATGGTGATTTATCTTATCAATGGGAAATGAGCAATAGCAATAGTACATGGACGATTTTACCAAATTCTAATTCGGCTAACTATACATTAACCAATATTACTGCTGATTGCAAAATCAGACGAAAAGTGTTTGACGCATGTGGCAATAGTGCCTATACAAATATTGTTGATGTCTTTATATATCCTGCAATTGTAGGAGGCAGTATTTCTCCTGCCGAACAAACTGTTTGCTTAAATAATAATCCTCAAAATTTGTACTTGTTACAAAATTATCATTACACAAATGGAAATGTAACTTATCAATGGCAAAAAGCTACAAATGCAAATGGTCCATGGACAAATGTACAAAATGCATCTAGTGCAGTTTATATACCTAAAGTTCCTATTAGCATTATGTATTATAGACTACAAATAACTAGCAGTATGTGTAATTATGTTGGATACAGCAGTGTTGCTGTTGTTAGAGGAAATGACTTTTGCAGAACAATGATTAACGCTACCAACTCTGCTCCAAAGAAAAAATAAATTACAAAATTCCCGTAAAAAAAGGCAACTATCATAAATAGTTGCCTTTTTAAAACAAAACTTTCGTTGCATTACTCTGCCATCATAGCCCTTATTACAGTAATAATTTCTTCTGCATTGGGCTTGCTAAAATAATCTCCATCGCTACCATAACATGGTCGATGAGCTTTTGCAGTAATAGTTCTTGGAGTTACGTCAAGCCATTTATAACCACCTTGTATTTCCATCACTTCCCTGTACATAAATGCAGTTGCACCACCAGGAACATCTTCATCTACAAATACAATTCTATTGGTTTTCTTTAAAGATGTTACAATGGTATGTTGTGTATCAAAAGGCAATAAGGTTTGCACATCTACTACTTCACAACTGATGTTTTCTTTAGATAAACGTTCAACAACATCTTGTATAATTCTTAATGTAGAGCCATAAGAAACAATGGTTATATCGGTTCCTTCATGAATAATTTCAGGAATACCAAATGGAATGGTATACTCTAATAAATTAGCGGGTAATTTTTCTTTTAAACGATAGCCATTTAAACATTCTACCACAATACCAGGGTCATTGCTTTGCAATAAAGTATTGTACATACCTACTGCCTGTACCATATTTCTAGGTACACAAATGTGCATACCACGTAAAGCATTAATCATCATGCCCAATGGGCTACCACTATGCCAAACACCTTCTAAACGATGCCCTCTTGTACGAATAATTAAAGGACAGCTTTGTAAGCCTCTTGTTCTAAAATGTGTGGTAGCAACATCGTCACTTAAAGGTTGCAAACCATACAATAAATAATCCAAATACTGAATTTCAGTTATGGGCCTTAACCCTCTTAATGCCATACCTAACCCTTGACCAACAATCGTTAACTCACGAATGCCTGTATCAAAAATTCTGCTGGCACCATGCTTTTCTTGTAAGCCAGAAAATCCTTGATTTACATCGCCAATAAACCCAACATCTTCTCCAAAAGCAAATACTTTTGGATTATTGCTAAATAGTGCATCAAAATATTTGTTCAATACTTCGTACCCATTTACAGTTGGTGCGTCGAAAGGAATAAAAGGTTTTTCTTCATGCACTTTTAATGCCGATTTACTGCCTTCGTTGTATAAATGTGTATTGTACAATCCTGCATTTTCATGAACCAATTGTTCGTAATAATTTTTCACATCTGCTGTACTTGGAGAGTTTGGAGCTGCTTCCATAGCCAATGACAAGGTGTTTAATACATCTCTACGCATTGGCTCTCTATTGTTGCTTAAATTGTTAGCCAATTGCTGTAAATGATTGTACACGTCTATATCATTTACCATCATTCCACGAATCAGCTCTACGGTTGTGGTAACTTGTATTTTTATAGGCTCTAGGTATATTTCCCAAGCTGCATTTTTTTCTTGTTTTACATGCTCTTTTGCTTCTTCATGTAAATTGTCTAATTCACCATCTGTAGCAATTCCATTGGTTGTAATCCATTCTCTCATTTTCTTCAAACAATCCCATTCTCTCTCCCATTCTAAACGTTCAGCACTTTTGTATCTTTCATGGCTGCCAGATGTTGAATGCCCTTGTGGCTGTGTAACTTCTTCTATATGAAAAACAGCTGGTATATGTGTTTCTCTAACTTTTTGTAAAGCATCTTCAAAAATCTCACACATGCCAGCATAGTCCCATGCTTTTACTCTATAAATATCAATACCATTGGTATCATCTTTTTTCTGAAATCCTTTTAGGGCGGCACTAATAGAACCTTTGGTTGTTTGATGAGCTTTTGGAACTGAGATACCATATCCGTCATCATATACAAATACTGCTAAAGGAACTTGTAACACCCCAGCTGCATTAATGGTTTCCCAAAAATGACCTTCACTGGTGCTTGCATCACCAATGGTACAAAAACAAACTTCATTTCCGTTGTGCGATAAATCATCGAATTGATGAACCGATGGAGCATTTCTAAAACATTTACTTGCAAATGCTAAACCCAAAGCTCGTACCATTTGTCCAGCAGTTGGTGCTATATCAGAGGAAACATTTTTACGATTTGCTAAATCCAACCAATTGCCATTATCATCTACAAATTTGGTCGCAAAATGACTAACCATTTGTCTTCCACCACTAAAAGGATCATTGCCTTCAACAGGATCGGCATATAACTGAGCAAAAAATTGTTGAACACTGGCTAAGCCTGTAGCAAACATAAAAGTTTGGTCACGATAATAACCACTTCTAAAATCACCAGATTTAAAAAATTTAGCCATTGCTACCTGTGCCAATTCTTTTCCATCACCAAAAATGCCAAATTTGGCTTTTCCTGTCAAAACCTCTCTTCTACCCAACAAACTGGCCTCCCTACTAATAGCGGCAAACTTAAAATCGTTAAGTACTGTTGTCCTGAAGCCTTCATACGAAAGCATATCATTTGTGTAAGACATAGTAGTGGTTTGAGCTTCCATTAAACAAAAATAGCTATTCACATTGCATTATATAGCATAAAATAGGGCTGTGGAAAGAAAAGCGATAACCTATGCAACATTTCATGTGCCAATAGCTTCTTAATAATACATTAAAAATAGCGTAATTGGCATGAATTTAGTTGATGTTGGTGCAGATTCAAAACAAAATCAATATTTTTATGGCATCAAAATAGGTATTTGATTAAAATTTATTTGCAATTACCTACTTTCATTATCAATAAACTAAAGAAAAAAGAATACAAAATGAAAAAGTTTACACTTATTGCAGCCGTACTTTTTATGGGATTTGCAGCAAATGCTCAACAAACTACAACAACTCCAACTCAAGAAAAAGCTCAACCCCAACCAAAAGACATTACCAAAGTATTAGAATTTAAGAATGCTGAATATGATTTTGGTAAAATTCCTTTTGGCAAACCTGCTGAATATGAGTTAATGATTAAAAACATTAGCAACGATTCTGTTACCTTAGATAGAGTTCAGGCTGGTTGTGGTTGTACAACACCAAAATATGAGGCCAACAAAAAATTTGGACCAGGTGAATCAGTAAAAGTTACTTTAGGTTTTAATGGCGGTACAGATGGAGCCTTCACAAAAACTGTTACTTTATATTTTAGCGACAATATGAGCAGAATTGTAACGTTTAAAGGCGAAACTTATAAAACTCCAGACACTTCAGCTCCAGCAAATGGTGGTGTTGAGAAAATGAAAACTGGTGGAAGTAAATAATCTTTATATCAAAAAAAGTATGAAAAAATTATTATTTGTTGCGTTTCTATTTTCTGCGTTTAGTGCTTTTGCTCAGGAGCCAGTAAAGTTTGTTGAAACAAAACATAGTTTTGGCAAGTTGAAACAAAATGTACCAGCTACTTACGTTTTTAAATTCACCAATACGAGTAGCAAACCCTTGGTTATAGAAAGTGCTGTTGCTGGTTGTGGTTGTACTACTCCTGAATATCCTAAAGAACCTATTACAAAAGGAAAACAAGGTACTATAAAAGTTACTTACAATGCTGCCAGTATGGGAGCATTTACAAAGGATGTAACTGTAAAATTTGTGAATGTAGAAAAGCCTATTGTTTTGAATATTACAGGTGAAGTTGTAGAAAATAAACCTGCAGTAGCAAAACCTAAAGCAAAATCATAATAAGTTATATTGTATTATAAAAAACGCTTCAACATAAGTTGAAGCGTTTTTTATTTTCATAATTCTTGATAACAATTTTCACTTATACAGTATCTATTTAAACAATAGATATTGGTTTATATTTGCCACATGTTACAAATAAGCAAACGTGGGGAGAACATGCCTGCCTCTCCTATACGTAAATTGGTTCCTTATTCAGAAGCAGCCAAGAAGCAAGGCATTCATGTTTATCATTTAAATATCGGTCAGCCAGATATTGAAACACCAAAACAAGTACGTGACGCAATAAAAAATGCAGATTTTACCATTCTTGAATACACCCATAGTGCTGGTTTAGAAAGTTATCGTAAAAAGCTTTCTGGATATTATCATAGCGTTGGCATTGATGTAAACCACAATCAAATTATTATAACAACAGGCGGTAGTGAAGCGATTTTATTCGGTTTTATGGCTTGTTTAGACCCAGGCGATGAAGTTATTATTCCTGAACCATTTTATGCCAACTATAATGGTTTTGCTATTGCAGCTGGTATTAATGTAGTGCCTGTAACATCGAATATAGAAGATGGTTTTGCATTACCTCCTATTGAAGAATTGGAGAAGAAAATTACTTCCAAAACCAAAGCAATCGTTATTTGCAACCCCAACAATCCAACTGGCTATAATTACAGTGAAAAAGAAATGCTGGAATTGAAGGCCATAATTTTAAAACACAATTTGTATCTTTTTGCAGATGAAGCATACAGAGAGTTTACCTATGAAGGCAAGCAATTTAGTGCCATGCATTTAACTGGTGTTGATGAGCATGTTGTTTTAATGGATACCATTAGCAAACGCTATAGTGCATGTGGTGCAAGAATTGGTGCTTTTGTAACTAAGAATCAACAACTGCTAGATGCTACTATGAAGTTTGCACAAATGCGTTTATGCAGCCCTTATTTAGAACAATTGGCAGGCGAAGCTGCCATAGATTTGCCGGCAGATTATTTTGATACCACAAAAGCAGAATATCAATCTCGTAGAGATTTAATTGTACAAAGGCTCAATGCAATGGAAGGTGTTTTTTGTCCTAACCCTGGTGGAGCATTTTATGCAATGGCCAAACTACCTATCGACGATAGTGATAAATTTTGTCAGTGGTTATTAGAAAGTTTTAATCACAATAATGAAACTGTAATGTTGGCTCCTGCAACTGGTTTTTATGGAACACCAGGTTTAGGTAAACAAGAAGTTCGATTGGCTTATGTTTTAAATCTTGATTCGATTAATAAGGCTATGGATTGCTTAGCAGCTGCCTTAAAAGTATATCCAGGAAAAACGAATTAGAAAATCATTGTTGAACAATAAATAAAAATGCCACACGTATAAGTGTGGCATTTTTATTTATCTACTTAATATTATTATTAATCGGGTATTACCAATTTGTTGTTACTTCTATTCAAATCAGCCATTCTATAACTGGCATCTATTTCTACAGATTTTATATCTGCTACCTTCCTATTTACCATAAAAGTATACTCAGGATGTGTCCATTTCCACTCAGGCTGTATGGTTCGTGGCAAAATGCCTTCCACAGGTTTTTGTCCATACATTAAATTCAGAGGAATGTAATGCATCTCTTGTGTGCCATCTTTATAGGTTACAGTAACATCTACAGGCATTGGCATTTTACCAACTCTTTTTATGGTTAAGATTGCATTATTTGTTGCTGTATCAATATTGATATTGCCAACAGCATAATCAATTGTTTTGGTGGTGTACACCCAATATTCTTTATACCATTGTAATGCTAAACCACTTACTTTTTCGGCTACTCTAACAAAATCATTGGCATTGGGATGTTTGAATTTCCATTGGTTGTAATATTCCAATAATATCCTATTTCGTATAGAGTCTCCAACAATATAACCAAGCTGATTAATGAAAACTGAACCTTTACTATAAGCTGCTAATGAATAACCAAAATTGGTATTAAAATGATCAGCGTGTTGCGTCATGGGTTCCTCATAAGGGCTTTTTGCTAAAGCAAAATAACCTGCATAGTTATCGGATTGGCGAATTGGCAAATCATTCTTATTAGCTTCTACACTTTTTCTAATTGCTGCCTTTACATTTTCATTAACCCAAGGGCTTTGTGTAGCTAAATTTTCTTCATAATAGCTGCTTAGTTCATTTTCTGCATAACTAGTAAAGCCTTCATCCATCCAGGCAAATAAACTTTCGTTCGTACCCAATATTTGTTGATACCAACTGTGCATCCATTCATGAAAAACTGTTCCTAAACCAGAGCCCTTTAATAGTGTTGCCATTGCGTATTCCATGCCACCATCTCCACCTTGTATAAAAGAATATTGAGGGTAAGGATATTTACCAAATCGTTTTTCCATATATGGAAGAATTTTTTCGGCTGCCCATAAAACATTGTTCCATGCACTATCACTTTTTGCATCTTTAGGTTTATAAAAAACATGCAGTGTTAAGTCTTTTCTTACTTCTTTAGAAATATGGGCATAACCAGCATCGGCAGCCCAAACAAAATCGTGAATATTTTCTCCTTTAAAATTCCAGGTAATTGTTTTAGCACTGGTTTGAGGAATTTTTAAACCAGGTGTTGAATATCCAAAACCAATTGTATTTGCATTTTGTAATACTCCTGTTGCTGCAACCATGTAATTTTTATCGATGGTAATTTTTACATCAAAATCGCCCCATACACCGTAAAACTCTCTAGCTATATAAGGATTGGCATTCCAACCCTGATAATCATATTCAGCAACTTTAGGATACCATTGGCTCATGCTGAAACGAACACCTTCAGCATTATCTCTACCACTTCTTCTTATTTGCACAGGTACTTGTGCTTCGAAAACAACTTCCATTATTAATTTAGACTTTGCAGCCAATGGTTTATCTAATTGCACTTCTAAGATAGTTTCGTGTTCAATAAGTTTTTGTTGTTTACCATTAATTGTAACACTTTTTACACGCTGATAACCTATTTCATTTTCTTTAAGCTTGCTAATTCTATTGGTTACACGACCATCCCAGTCTAAAACGTTATTTCCATTTCTATCCTGACGCAACACGGTTTTCCCCAATTCTCTGCTTCTGACATCCATACTGCTGTTGGGTTGAAATGCGTTCCAATATAAATGGAAGAAAATTTTATTTAACGTATCTGTTGAGTTATTAGAGTACTCAATTTTTTCTGTTCCTGAAAATTTATCAGTCAACACATCCATCTTAACATCGATATTGTATTTAATTCTTTGTTGCCAACGTTCTGGTTGAGCCAATACATTACCTGAATGCAATACAAATAATACAAACAAAAGAAATGAGATTATTCTTTTTATCATTCTACAAAATTTAAAGGTCAGAAAAGTGTATTTATTGTTTCAAAGAAACAAATATTTAGTAAGAAAACTTCAGTGCAAAGTATTTTAAACAAAGAATTTACAGGAATGGTTTAATCAAGAAAGATCCTGTTTTTTAATGGTACATCCTTTAAAATTTTATAAAAATTTTTATCAGCTGCTAGTTGCTTTGCAGCATTCAAATGATTTTGATGGTGCATATCAGTGCCAATTAAATCTATCATGCCTTCTTTAATTAGCTGTTCAGCAACTTTTTTAATGTGCTTACCATAATACCCAGCTAAAGACAGCATATTTACTTGAAGCCAGCAACCCATATCTTTCATTTTTTTGTACTGGCTGAATTGGTGATGGTAATAATTGTAACGCTCAGGATGAGCTACAATTGGTTGTAAACCTAGTAAACGCAAATCAAAAATCACCTGATCGAAATTGGGAGAAGGTGCCAAATACGACATCTCTACCAAAATATATTTCTTAGAAAAAGTAAGCAAAGAATCTCCTCGTTTAATGATTTGTTCAAACTCATGATCGATCATGTATTCGGCAGCAGCTTCAATTTGTACTTTTATATTTTGTTCGGCTAAGGCCTGCTTAACTTCTTCTAAACGTGGTAAAATTGTTTGGGGAGAATTGGGATGTACATCAGATAAAATATGTGGCGTACAAATAAATTTTTCATACCCCATTTGATTGAGCTCTCTTATAAAAGCAACAGTATCTTCCATAGTTTGCAAACCATCATCTAAGCCAGGCAAAAGATGAGAATGCATATCTACACCTATGAATGATAAATCGGGATTTGTTTTCGAAGACTTGAATAAACCAAACATGCAGTAAAATTACCTGATTGCAGAATACAAAGGTTTAAACATTTGGGCATCGATACTTTCGTAGATAGAATTGTTACTGATAAACTCAGGAACGATGCGTTTCATTTGTTTAACCACTTCTTCGTCTTTATTATCTTTAGCTAGTTTTATTAAAATTTCGATTCCCTCAGAAATCCTATCGAAATCGTATTCAATTACTTTAGCAATTAATATTTTTTTATTATGCGTAGGAATAACTTCTTCTTCTTTATTCAATAATTCTTCAAATAATTTTTCTCCAGGCCTTAACCCAGTAAACCTTAATTCTATGTCTCTGCCTGGTGTTAAACCAGCCAAACGAATCATTTTTTTGGCTAAGTCTAAAATTCTAATAGGTTCGCCCATATCAAACAAAAATACTTCGCCACCATTACCCATTGTACCAGCTTCTAATACCAAAGAACAGGCTTCAGGAATTGTCATGAAATATCTAATAATATCTGGGTGAGTTACAGTAACAGGACCACCATTGGCAATTTGCTCTTGAAAGCGTGGTATTACAGAGCCATTTGAGCCCAAAACATTACCAAAACGTGTAGTAATAAATTTAGTTCTTTTTTTGCTGCCAGCCATTTGAACGATACCATCGTCCCACACAGGTATATCATCTCTATTTTGTAACCCTTGACAATAAATTTCGGCTATACGTTTAGATGCTCCCATTACATTGGTTGGATTAATGGCTTTATCGGTTGATACCAAAACCATTTTGTCTACCCCGTATAATTCACATAAATCGGCCAACATTTTTGTTCCGATAACATTGTTTCTAATTGCTTCAGATGGATGATTTTCCATCATTGGTACATGTTTATAAGCAGCAGCATGAAAAACTACTTCTGGCATATAATTCATGAACAATGTATTCATAGAACTTTCATCCTTCACGTCTCCTAAATACACTTTTAATGCACTTCCTAAACTAAACTTTTGTTGCAATTCATACTCCAACTCGTATAAACCAGTTTCTGTTTGATCGCAAATGATTAAAGATGTAGGATAAACACTTGCTATTTGACGAGCCAATTCACTACCAATAGAACCAGCTGCTCCTGTAATTAGTACTTTTTTATCTCTGAGATGATTAATTACGTGTTCGTTTTTTAAGCTGATTTGTTTACGACCTAATAACTCTTCAATTTTTACCTCTTTAAGTTGATTAACACTTAACTGACCTTGAATCCATTCTCTCATTGGAGGAATGTTCATCACTTTTACATTGTGTTCTAAACAGAAATCTACAATTTTATTTTTCTCATCTAAATCAAAATCCTGCTTTGCAAAAAACAAGGTTTTAACCTGCCATGTTTTAAAAACATGTTTTATTTGATTGAAAGGGAAAATTTTTACTGTGTCGATTGTTTTACCAACCAGATTTTCATCGCCATCGATGAAAGCTACAATTTTATAACGATTGTTTGAAGTTTGTTCGATAGTCTTTTTAAGAACCGAACCATTTTGTCCTGCTCCATAAATTACAACATGGGTATTATCCTCATGATTAATACTGATGTTATATAAGTGCTTTACTAGAAGTCTGTAGCCAAAAAGTAAAAAGGAACAAATGAAGAAGTAAATAAACAGAACAGAAATTGGTGTAAACTGTTGCATTTTGGCAACACTTAAACCAATATTTAGCAATAACATTAAAAAGAAGGAGTAAAAAATGGCTGCTACGCTTCGAAAAGCTTCCTGAAATCCAGAAAAACGAATAATTCCATGATAGGTTTTAAAAATATAAAAGAGTGTAGAATTAGTAATAACTACAATTATCAAATCATCTACTAAATCGGCTGTTTGAATAAGTGAAAAGTCAAAATTAAATCGAAGATAATTGGCATAAATTATAGCAAAACATGCTATACACATATCCAAACCAAATACAGCCCACTTTGGAGCGATTCTGTTTCTTAGTAAAAATTTCCTCAATTGTTTCACAAAACCATTGGTTTTATTAATAAAATAAGTTCATAGAATAATGGTGTATGTTTTTCGGAAAGGTTAACTAAGAATGATGGATATTAGCAAATGTAACGTTTTTCAGGTGTTAAACTTACTTATATACCGAAAAAAGCTACATTATTCAGTAATAAGATGCTTAAAAGTTAGTATTGGTTGCTTTTATTTAGTATAATTTGATAATCAATCAATTATTTCCCTTTAGCAGAGCTTACTACAGTTACGATTAATATCTCAAAATAGTTTTTTATGCTTCTATTGTCTATGAACTTTTTGTTAAGTTCAATTTTAGCTGGCATGATTGTATCAATATAGTATTTTTCAGGGTTTTCAGCATTTGCCAATAGTTCATTTTCGTTTCTAAAAGCAATCGATGCGTAATCTGTTATTCCTGGCAATACCAATAGTACTTTCTGTTGTTCAGCGGTATAAAAATTCACATATTTCCTTACCTCAGGTCTTGGTCCAACTAAACTCATGTTTCCAATAAACACATTAATTAGTTGGGGCAGCTCATCAAGTTTATACTTTCTTAAGTAATAACCAACCTTAGTAATTCTACTGTCTTTACCACCAACTGTTAGTTGACCTTTGGCTTCTGCATTTACCTGCATTGTTCTAAACTTAAGTAAAATAAAGTCTTTTCCGTTTTTACCTACCCTTTGTTGTTGAAAAAGTACGGCTCCTGCAGAAGTAAATTTTATTAAAATAGCTATTAGAATAAACAAAGGCGATAAAATAATTATTCCTACGGTTGCAAATACAAAATCGAGGAGTCGTAATTTATCCATTGTTTATTACTTCGTTAACAGCATGTAACACACTATCAACGATGTAAGAACACTGAATATTGTTTAATTGAGGGTAAATGGGTAATGAAATTTCGGAAATGTAATTATTGTAAGCCACTGGATAATCTTCTATTTTATATCCTTTTTGCTTAAATACGGTGAGGAGTGGTAATGGCTGAAAATGAACATTTACAGAAACACCTTTTTCTGTAATTTTTTCAATAATTGTATCACGTTGAGATTCGGTGATATTTTTTATACGGAGCGGATATAGATGAAAGCTAGATGTACTTCCTTCAACATTATATGGAGGAACTTGAGCCCAACTATAGGCTGTAAAGACTTGGTTATAAAAATCGAAAACCCTTTCTCTTTCTTTGAGCAAAACATCGTCGTATTTTCTAATTTGAGCTAATCCAATTGCTGCTAAAACATCGGGTAGATTCATTTTAAAACCGGGATATACAATATCATATTTCCAACCACCTGCTTTAGATTTTGTAAATGCATCTTTTGTTTGACCATTTAAACACCATAAACGCATAGTGGCATATACAGAATCATTATTAAATGGTTTTGGCAAATTAATGCAAATCCCTCCCCCTTCGGCAGTGGTTAAATTCTTTACAGCATGAAATGAAAAAACCGTTATATCAGCATCTATTCCCAATCTTTTATGGTTATACTTTGCTCCAAAAGAATGGGCAGCATCGCTCATTACTAATACTCTTCCAAGTTTTTCTTGCTGTTCACCCTTAGGAATAAATTTAGATTGAATCTCATTTTGCCTAACTAGAGCATTTATGCTATTGTAATTACATGGCCAACCTGCAAAATCTACAGCAATAATTGCTTTAGTTTTTGGTGTAATTGCCTGCTTTATTTTTTCTACAGAAATATTAAAATCGTCTTCTACATCTACCATTATTGGTACTGCTCCTATATGCATTACAACTAATGCTGTAGCACAATATGTGTAAGCAGGAATAATAACTTCATCGCCCCTTGTAATACCAAACCAATGCAATGCTAACATCATACCTGACGTAGCAGAGTTTACACCTAAACAAGCTGGTACATTTGTGTATTTACAAACCTCTTGCTCTAATGCTTTTACTTTTGGACCAGTAGTAATCCAACCACTTCTTAAAGCATCTAAAACCTCTGCTTCTACATCAGCATCAACAAAAGGAGGTGAAAAAGGAATTTGCATTGTATGAAATTGGAAAAATAATTATTACTTAACGTATAAAAGTTAAATTAAGTATTCATACTAATGTTCTTAATAAAATGCTTATGCCACAATGAGGTAAAGAACAATTGTCTTAACAAAAGTTCTTGAGACGCATCTCCACTTTTATATTTCTTTTTTAAAGATGAAATATCAATTAATTTAAGTACACCCATTTGCATAATTTCACTTTGCTCCATGGTATTCCAATGTTGCATAAATTCCTCACTTTGCTCTATGTGTTTCATCCATGGAACAGAAAATCCAACTTTTCTAAACCGTATAATGTTAGCAGGTAATGAATGTTTAAATGTTTCTTTAAGTAGGTATTTTCCTTTACTTCCTCTTAACAAATACCTATCAGGCAAAGTGCCCAAACCCTCAACCAGCCTATGGTCTAGGAAAGGAACTCTGCATTCAATACTTGCTGCCATTGTTGTTTTATCATTTCTATCGTTCAGTGTTGTTAAATAAGTGTGCTGGTCTAAATACATTGTTTGCCTTACTACACTTTTTGGATATAATTCTTTTGCTTCAGCTAATATAGAATTTCGGTAATCGTTGTTAAGATCACTAACATTCATACCAATTTTAGCTAACTCTGCCGGAAATGTATTTGCAGCATTTAGTAAAATAGCCTCATTCATATTATTGAGGCTTAGATACCTTTCTAACTTTTGGGTTCGTTTACTTTTTAATAAATCTGGAATAAATTTTAAGCCTTTTTTAATAAGTTCACTTTGGGCAAAAAAATTTAGGGCTCTATATCTTACATAACCACCCATTAGCTCATCTGCACCTTCTCCAGATAATAAAACCTTTACATGTTGATTTGCAAATTTAGAAATTGTAATTAACTGAGGTTCATTTTGATGTATTAGTGTATCGCCAAGGGTTTCAACTGCTAGTTTAGTGTTTTCTAACAATGTCTCGTTCTCAACCAGCAAACTATTAAACGGATAATTAAATTTTTGTGCTACTTCTTTTGCTAATAGTGTTTCATCGTCTTTAAAATTTGAAAACCCAACATTAAATGTTTGAATATTTTCAAATTTTTGGGCATTTAAAGAAGCACAAATTGAACCAGAATCTAAACCACCACTTAACAATACTCCAACAGGAACATCGCTAACCATGTGTGACTTTACGGCATTGTTAAATGTACTTAAAAACCATTCTTCGGGTTGATGAATTGGTGCATGATTTTGAATAGCTGTTTTTAAATTCCACCATCTTTTATTTTCTTGAATTCCATCTTTGGTAACTATGAAAAAATGACCAGGCAATAGTTTTTTAACGTGGTTAAACAGTGTTGTTTCGCCAGCGACATATCTATAAAGAACCAGTTCACTAAGTTTTTCTTCGTTTAATTCTACTGGTAAATAAGCTTTAAATAAAGCTTTTTCTTCTGATGCAAAAACAAAGCTATTATCTGTTTCTGCAAAATAAAGTGGCTTAATTCCAACTCGATCTCTTGCAATAAAAAGTTCTCTTTTTTGTTTATCCCAAATTGCAAATGCAAACATACCATCTAACCTACTCAGCATTTGCCTTCCATAGTAGATATACATATTTAAAAGAACTTCGGTATCAGAGTTTGAATAAAAAGAAACCCCTTTTGCCAACAATTCTTTTTTAAGTTCTAAAAAATTATAAATTTCTCCATTAAATACAATTGAAAAGTTACTATCGGCTGATATCATTGGTTGATTAGCCTTTTCAGACAAATCGATAATACTTAACCTACGATGTGCTAATCCTACATTACCATCAATATAATTGGCACCAAAATCTGGTCCCCTATGCATTAGAGTATCCCTACAGATGGTTAATTGATTTTCGTTAACCTTTCTGGATGTATCGTAATGTATTATCCCAGCTATTCCACACATGTTATTTCAGGCTGTTCTTTGTATTATTTAGGCTTCGATTTAAAACCAATGATAAATTAAGCATAAATAAGAATAATTATCGTGCAAATCAATTTTAGAAAGTAAAACTTTTAAACATTACTTAAATTAATATTTTATAACTTATTTTGAACGGATATTGCTTTTAATAACCATGGAAAAATTATATTATTTTCTTATCCAGTTGAAGTATTTAAAATTTTATGTTGAGTAAATTTCGTTTTATTAATAAGAAAACTTCTCAACGTTCCCCATCCATAACTAAAATGAAACCCTAAAAAAACAAAAGGCAAAAAAAACACATTTAAGATAGAAGAAGACTTTATAAAAAAAGCTGCTACAAACCCAACTGTTAAATGAAAAAGAACAATTGCAACGAATAACAACAAAAGAAATGTTGTTTGAAAAAAAATAAATTCAATCATACCTGCAATTACTAAAACAGATAAGGTTAATGTAAAAAGAAATGGAATGAAGTGATGTAATCGCATACTTTTTTTATGAATAAAAAAACTAATTGCATTCCAAAAACCATTTGTATATGCGTACTTCAGCGTTTTTTTTACGGTAGCTGGCGGATGATAGTAACATTTGGTTTGCCAAGTGCAATACAACTGATAACCAGCATCGAGTAAGCGTTGATTCATATCATTATCTTGATTACGTATCAATACTTCATTGTAGCCTCCTAAATCTAATAATGCCTGTTTTTGAAATACAGGAAAATTTACAGAATGAACATAACCTTCTTTCATAACCCTGAAAGAATTAGAAGAAACTCCAAAGCTACTATGCATCATACTTTCACAAAGTTTAGCCTCGAAAGATGTGTTTGCAGCTTCTGTAATAACCCTTCCAGAACAGCCGATAGAATTTGTTTTAACTAAATCATCGTAACATGCTTGCAAATAATTAGAATCATATTTTGTATGTGCTCCTAAAATGGCAATATACTCACCTTTGGCTTCTTTTAAACCAATATTAAATGCAAAGGGCGTTTTACGTTTGGGGTTATCAACCAATCTAATTCTACCGTCCTTTTTTGAAAAAATAGATACAATTTCTCTGGTTTTATCTGTACTCATTCCATCACAAATCAGAACTTCTAAATCGAAGGAATGGTATTGCTGATTAAGAAAACTTTGAATTGTTTGCTCAATAAACTTCTCTTCGTTATAGGTTGGACAAATAATTGTTAGAATCATTTTGCAAAAAATAATTTAATACAATCAGCAACATAATTCATTTGCTCTTCTGTAAGTTCTGGATACATGGGTAATGAAAGAATTTCATCTTTAAAAGCATCTACCACAGGAAAATTCTCAGGAGAACAGTTTAAATATTTATAGGCATCCATAAAAGGCAATGGAACAGGATAATGTACAGCAGTTTCTATTCCCTTTTCCTTTAAAAAATTAATTAATCCTTCTCTTTGTTTAGTTCTTATGACATACAAATGAAAACTATGCTTTGAATTAGGACGTGTAACTGGCAATTCAATATCAGCTATGCTTGATAATATCTTTGTATAATAAGCTGCATTAGCAATTCTTTGCTCTGTCCACTTGGTTAAGTGAGGCAACTTGGCAGCAAGAATTGCTGCTTGCATTCCATCTAATCTTGAGTTAATTCCTTCTATTTGATGTTGATGTTTTTTTAATGCTCCGTGTCTTGCAAACATTTTACACTTTTCGGCCAAAGCGTCGTCGTTGGTAATAATACAACCAGCATCACCGTATGCTCCTAAATTTTTTCCTGGATAAAAACTAAAGGAGCCTGCAATGCCTGTAACACCAGCTCTTACACCTTTGTACTCACTTAAATGCGATTGTGCACAATCTTCTATCAAGTACAAATTATGCTTTTTACAAATTGCATCTACAACCTCTATATTACTCATTTGCCCATGTAAATGAACAAGAATAATAGCTTTTGTATTGTTAGTGATTACCGCTTCTATTTTATTTTCATCAATTGAATAGTAAGCAGGATCGATATCAACAAAAACAGGTGTAGCCCCAGCTTGTGTAATGGTTTCACTACTGCTAATCCAACTATTGGCAACAGTTATTACTTCATCTCCTGCACCAATACCCAGCATTTTCATTAAAATGTATAAAGAATCCGTTCCATTAGCACAACTAATGCAATGTTTAACACCATAAAAATTAGCAAAATCGCTTTCAAATTGGTTTACATATTTACCACCAATAAAAGCAGTTTCATTAACTACATTATTTATAGCAGTATCAATGCTTTGTTGTATAGATAGATATTGCTTTTTTAAATCGACAAAAGGAATTTGCATTTATATTTTTTTACAATAACGAAAATGAAGGCAAAATCTTATAAAGTTCGAATTAATTTGGCTGGGTTTCCAACATAAACACCAGATTGAGTAATATTTTTTGTAACAACAGCACCTGCTCCTATTACAACATTATCACAAATAGAAACTGGTAATATGGTTGCATTGCTACCAATTGAAACATTATTTCCTACTAATGTTTCTTTCCAATATTGTTTATTGCCACCTGCTGGCTTACCTTTTTCGAACAAATCATTTATAAACATTACTCCATGTCCAATAAAACAATTATCACCAATTGTTACGAGTTCGCAAACAAATGTGTGTGATTGTACTTTGGTATTTTGCCCAATAATAACATCTTTCTGAATCTCTACAAATGGACCAATAAATGAATTATCGCCAATTGAGCAATCATACAAATTACAGGGCTCAACGACTTTTATATTTACCCCAAATTTTACATTACGAATTTGGGCTTTATACATTATTGGCTCTTGCATTAGTTGTTTAATTGTTTAGCTGATTGATAAATTTTATCAATAATTTCTACTGTTTTTAATGCCTCAAAAGAATTGGTTGCAATAGAATCGCCTTTTTGTAGCACATCAATTAAATTTTGATAAATTTTATCATGATTGCTCATTGAACCAACATAATTACCATAATTATTAGGCCCTTTCCCTTCAGGCAAATCTTTAAACTCAAAACCTTCGATATTTTGATATTCCAATTCGTTCAAATATTGTCCACCAATTTTTACAGTTCCTTTTTCAGCAAAAATTGTTAAAGAACCTTCCATATTTTTATTGTAGCTATTAACAGTGTAATTAATAGTACCAATGGCACCATTGTAAAACTCTAATACTATTGCACCTGTATCTTCAAAATCTATAATTTCTTTATGTGCAAAATTGTTGGTTAAAGCAAATGCTCTTCTTACATCACCAATTAGCCAATACAATAAATCTACAAAGTGACTGAACTGTGTAAATAAAGTTCCTCCGTCTAAATCTTGTGTTCCTTTCCATGAGTTTTCATAATAATCTTTATTTCTGTTCCAAAAGCAACTTAATTGAACACTATAAATTTTACCGAATCTTCCATCCTCAATTGCTTGCTTTACAGCTGCCACTGGTGGATTAAATCTATTTTGTTTAATCGCAAATAAACGTTTGTTATACTTTTCTGCAGTTTTAATCATTTCGCCACAATCGTAAACAGACAATGCCATAGGCTTTTCGATAATTGCATGAAATCCAGATTTTAAAATTTTAATCCCATGTTCGGCATGCAACCCATTTGGTGTACAAACAGCAACTACATCTATTGCTTTTTCATTTTGCAACATTTCATCGATTGAGGAATATGCTTTTGCTGCATACTTTGTAGCTAGTGCATTTGCCTTATCGGCAACAGTATCACAAACTGCTACCAACTCTCCATAAGTATGTATATGTTCTGCATGGCGTTGAGCAATTCTACCACAACCCACTATTGCAAATTTTATTTTATTCATAATATTTATTTCAGTTTATTAAATAGAGTAGTCCATTTGTTTAAAACAGTTTCCGCTCCATATTTCTTAGCAGTAACTAACCCATTTTGTACTAATAATTTCCCCAATAATGGATTTTTTATTATTTCAGTTATTGCATCTGCCATAGCACTTGCGTCATCAAATTCTACTAATAGGCCATTTAGCTTATTTTCTATCATAAATGGAATACCTCCAGAATTTACAGAGACAATAGGCAATCCTAAGGTCATCATTTCTACAAGTGTTACAGGTGCATTATCTATTTTATTGGTGCAGATATAAATATCGTATTCAGTTGCAAGTAAATTTTTTTGTTCGTTACTTATATATCCAGGGAAATTAATACTCTCAAATACACCCATAGCTTTAGCAGCATCTTTTGTTTGTGCTAACATACCAGCATCGCCTCCTGCCATAATCATTTTGGCTTCTGGAAAAACTGTTTTCACTTTTGCAAAAACTTGAACAGCCATTAATGGATGATAAACATCCTCAAATGTTCTCATCCAAAAAATATTGGGTCTAAATTTATTTTTAAAATGAAATTGATAATCAGATAGCTTTAATACATTTTCAATTACCATACTTTTTACTCCATATTTATTAATTTCAAACTGTAAATAAGGTGATGGACATACAACCTGATCTACTCTGTTTAAAACAGCCAAGTATTTGGCTGAGTTTTTAGCTAGCCTTGCAGGCAAACCTCCACCATGTACAACCAGTATAATTTTTTTGCCTAAAAGCTTTAATAGTTTAGTACTCCAATTTTCGATAATGTAAGCATTAGAACTTCCATAATAAGGTACAATTGCAATATTGTAAGTCCAATAATTAAAAAGAATAGTTGATAAAATATCAAATGCTCTCCAATATTTATTTACAATAGTAGATGTCTTAATTACTTCAAATTTATTTTCAATTAATATCTCTGCCAATTGATCTGCAGCTGTTCTATATATTGAATGAACATTTTGGGGGCTAATAAATAACCCAGTAATTAATATTTTTTTATTCTTCTTGAAAGGCATTCTACACTTATTACTTTCTTTTAACTGTTGATACAACAGCTTTAAATTTTCCATTCGCAGTTAATGCAATATGATTAACCTCTTCGAATTCTATTTTCATATCTCCCAACTGGCTGATAATTCTATCCTTCATCAATTGTTTTTCTTCATCAGAAACTGAGCTACTAACTGGTACAATTTTAATTAGAATTTCACCTATTGTATTTTGTATAACTTGAGCTTGTGCTACAGTACTCAATCCATTAAAAACTCCATGAAAACGCACCATTTCTCTACCATCATTTCCAATTACAACATCTTCTACCCTTCCTGCAATTTCTTTAATTACTGGCATAGCTCTTTTACATGAGCAATTTTTATCACTCAATACCATGCTATCACCAATTGCATAACGAATAAGTGGTTGATCATAATTTAAAAATCCTGTACAATACACATTACCTACTTCATTAAAACCAACAGGTTGTAGATTATCATTCAAGAGTTCTATAATACCAGCATCAGGACTAATATGTAAGCTTCCATGCTCACACTCACTCACCAATGCACAAGATTCTACACCACTCCAACCATCTAAGGTTTTACAGTTGTAAGCTTTAGAAAACATTTGTCTCATTTCAGGCGTTAACTTTTCACTACTGGTAACTACCGCTTTTAATGGGTTAACCTGCAAATTATTTTCAACAATAAATCTAGCTAAAAAAAAGTTGCTCATGGCATAACCAGTCATGTATTGTACACCATATTTATTGATGCCATAAACATAATTTGCTGCATTTGTTTTGCTTATATGATATGCTGAAAAATACAATTGCTTTTCAAAACAATTGTATCTGTAGAAAGGAGGGTTATTTGCTGCATCAGGCAACACTCTTCTTCCTCCAATCATACCTCTTGACGTAAATCTATCTACACCTGCCCAATGCCTAATTCTAGCTTCGAACAATGCACTCCAGCGTTGATGCATTGCATGTGAATATAAAATTTTTGTTGGGGTACCAGTACTTCCACTGCTTGCAAAAAAACTTCCATTCTTTTCTCTTTGATGAGCCAATAATAAAGTTTCACCATTTGCTCTAAGCATTTCTTTAGAAAGTACTGGAAGGTTTTGTAAAGTTGATAAATCAATTTTAGCTATTTCACTTTCTTTGAACCCAGCATCGGTAAAATGCTTTTTATAAAATGGAACATTGTTAAAAGCATGCAGTAACGTTTTATTCAATTGCTGTTGCTGATAACTATTCCATTGTTCAACAGAAAAACTTTCTCGTTCTTTTGCTTGTATTAGTTCAGCTTCAAAAATCCCACCAAATCTTCTCTTCTTCCAAGCATATCCATAGGTCGAAACCATCAGGTTCTGTACAACTAACGGACTATGATTATATATCGAATTGAATAATGACATTTATAAGTTTAAATCTCTTTCGACATTACAATTGAACTTACTTGATTTTCTTTTACCAACCATCCCATTTTTTTATAAGCAGCTATAGCTCTTGCATTATTAGCTCTCACTGATAACATACAGGTTTGAATACTTAAATCCATTGATTTCTTTTCAAACTCGTTCATCAGCATTTCAAAAACACCTTTTCCTCTATGTGAAGGATGTACACCAATTACAACCAAACCAACAGTTGATACAAATACAAAATTTTTTGGTTGCTGTGTTGCTGCATTGGTTTTTCTTAGCCCAAGTTTCTTTTTAATATTCCTAATTATAAATGGATAGTAAGCTCTTAGTTCTTTATTAAAAAACAGCCATGGTTTTTTAATAACACCCATTACCGCTTCTTTAAATGCAAATTGCAGCATTCCGCTGCTGCTTCCATCGCCATAAAATTGTGGTGTAAAACCACCACAAAAACCTACTACTTCATCATTATGAACTACATGAAAAAGAAATCGCTTATCGGTTTGCAAAAACCATTGTAATGTTTTTACAACAAATGATTTTCCCAGTTTCGTATTGAACGAACTTGGAAAACACAGCATTTGACAAATTGCAATGTCTTCTAAGTCTTTAGGCTTTGAGTTGCTTTGCAGAAACATTCAATATTTTTTTAGACTGACTAGAAATAGGAACTATAGCAATAGCCAATATCAATATAAACGGCTGTATAGAAATTTTAAGCCCATTGTGAATAGTTATTAAAAAAAATAATACCAAAAAATACATTCCAAAATCTTTTGCTGGTTTGGGTCGCCGCAAAATGGTAACTAGTAATGCTATGAAAAATCCCCAATATAGTAGGATCCCAATAATACCGTGTTCAGCAGCGGCTCTTATGAATTCATTATGCACACCAGATTCTACAGTGAATAACCTATTTTTCTTAATGTAGGTATTATAGTTTCCTGTTCCAATTCCTATTACAGGATTTTCAGAAAAAATGTATAAACCAATTAAAACCAACTCTTCTCTATTAGATGCACCTTTGGCTTTATACCTATCAATAATTTTACCTCCTGTTTCATCTACAACAAAATTATAAATGATTAATCCAATAGGAATAAAAATTAGGAATTTAAAATAAGCTCCAAAATTTGTTCTGTTGAACATCATGTAGAGTAGTGTTACAAATGCTAAAAAGTAAACCCCACCACGAGAAAAAGTGAGCACCATTAATGTAACAATTAGTACAAAAACTATACTTTGAATTAATTTAGATCGTTTATCAAACGTATTGAAAATAGATATTAAAAATAACGAACAACCAGTTCCTAAATAACCGCTTAATTGAACAGGAGCTAAACTATTACTGGCTTCAGAACTTGATACTCCTCCATAATCAATTTTACCTTGCAAATGTGCTACTAATACAATACCTGCCAAGAATATAGTAGCTAATCGAATATTATCCATTAACTTATTGATCATTGTTGGCGAAAACTTATAGAAAGATGCCCATATAGCAGGCAAGAGTAAGGCAAGTGTGTTAGATTGAATAGCTCGTGTAATAATTGCCTTTTCTGAAAAAAAACCATTTAAAACCTCTAGTAAAAAAAATAAAATTAAAATACCAATAGGCTTAAAGTGGAAGTCTTCCTTTTTAAAATTTGACTTTACTATTAAAATTGAGAACCCAATAATAAAGAGATACTGAACACTTAAATAAGGTAAAAAAGATCTTGCATGACCTCTCATGAAAATTTCACTATATACAATATATGGTAGCAGTAAAAAAACTTTAACTACATTATTTTGCAGCATGTAAATTCCGCATGCAACAATTAGACCTAAGAAAATTATTGCACTTCCTACTGGAGGAATAATTTTAAAGCCCACAATCAACCCAACTAATAAGGCAATTGAATACTTAACCAACATTTTATCTTGATAAACTCCACTCATACCATTAAGACAAAAGCTGCTTGTAAATAAATGTCAACTGATTTAAATAAGCCGACTCTGAAAAATGTTTTTCGATTACTCCCTTCATTATAATTTTTTCATCACCGAAATTCTCCTTTTGATTAAATGCTTTAATTTTTTTTATCCATTCATCAATATTGAAATTGCTGATAATAAACTCTGGCAAATATTGGTTAAGTATATTTACAACATCGCCAGTATTGTAAGTTATAAAAGGTAATCCTGCATATAGATATTCTACTAAAACCAAAGGACCTGTTTCGCCATATGCAGTATGAATAGCTAATTTGTAGTTGCTCAATTGTTCGTACATATTAGTTACCCCTTTTACAACCCTAACTCGATTTTTTAAAGATTTGGATCGAATAGTTGCTTCAATCTTCTCATAGTAGTCTATTTCGTCTACAGTTCCATAAAGGTCTAATGAATACTCATTAGGCAAAGCTTCTAGTAATGAAATAGCAAAAAGTTGATTTTTAATTTCTCTGAAATTAGCAACCATCAATATTTTCCCAGCATTATTATTTGTAGTTGTTAACGCTAGGCTTTCTGGAGCACTTACAGTGTTTGCTAAATAAAAAGCTTTGGAAGCTACCACTGTTTTATTAGTTACGGCCCATTCTCTCATTTTATCTTGTACCGCAACATAAGCACCTACCTTTCTTAATAAAAGTTTAGTAAAAAAATCTAATTGAAAACTTGGTACATGCTCATGAAAGAAAATTTTAGGTTTATTAATTGATAGTAAAAGTTTACCCATCATATAATACCTAAGATTATATCGAGAATGAATATGAACAATATCAGCATACTGTACAAATTGTTTCAATTTACGAAAAGCTTCCATATCGAATCGAGACTTTCTGTTTAAATAATGAACCGGTATATTGGCATTAATTTGATTGTCTAAAACCGATTTATCTAATAATAAAACAACTGAAACATCTACTTTATTCTTGTACAATAAGTTGGCAATATATATTAATACCTTTTCAGCTCCACCAGCATTTAATTGATCATTTATTAAAACAACTTTCATTATATTGTATACTGATATTTGTTAAATACTTAGAAAATAATTTTTTATCTGTTGATAGTATTGCTCTGCCCAACTTTCTAATGTAAATTGTTTAGCAAAAGCTCTTGATAAAAAAATTCTATTTGCAACTTCATCAGGGTGCTGATAAATATAATGTAACTTATCAAACAATGAATTATTCTCATTCACATCAAATAAATAACCCAAAGTATTTTGTTGGGTTAAATATCCAGCTAAGGTTACATTATTAATTACTGGTAATGTACCATGAAAATATCCTTCTACAGGAACCTTCCCAAACCCTTCTACAGTTGGGGCTTGAACAACAAAATCAGTTTGCCTATACAACTCCCGTACCTCTGTATAATTTAATTTGCCAGTAATTGTTATTAGGCTTTGCAAGTTATTATCTTCTATAAATTTTTCATATTGCTTTCTTAACTCTCCGTCTCCAACCATAAATAAATGAAAAGGAATTAAGTGTTGTTTTAACAACAAGCATGTATCTAAAATGTATTGCTGATTTTTGTATCCTATGAAACTGCCCACAGTAATCATGTTCAGTTTAGGTAACCCATTATTTTGTATTGACTGAATTTTTTTAGCTACATTATCAATCTCTTCATTCCATTCATTTAAACTATAAGAAGGACTAAAACTGCTAAATAATTTTTTAGATGAAAGACTACTATTACTGTAAACGCCTACTGGCCCTCTAAAAAAGTGTTTTAACAGCCATTTTTGAAAAGTATAGGTAACAGACTCTTCGTTGTTTTTATCCCATGTACCTGTATATGTTGCAAAAACTCTTTTACGAGTAAAATAGAAATAAAAAAAACCTGGAATATTTAGATTATTGGGAAATCGCTGATAAACAATATCGCTAAGAGAATTGGCTGTTTTGAAAGCCTTGAACCATGATGGAATTTGTTTTATAAGCTGAATTTTATTGGCAATAGAATCTCCGCCAACTTTTCTTAAAGGCAAAAAATGAATGTTGGGATTTTTATAAGTTGTTACAGGCACTTCTTTACTGTAAGGAACAAAAGGGCAAAAAATATGTACTTCTGAAAAGTAAGCAGATAAAGCTTCCATTTGCCTTACAAAAATATGTACATCACTACCTGAAAAACCTTCAGGGGTATTTACATGAACACAATCACTAATGATTGCTAAACGCATTATAGTTGTTCGATTTTAGCCCCCTGACCCAACATTGCATTCGCTTTTTTGAGCGATTTGAAAAATTGAATAGCTAAAATAGGAGATTTAACAATAGTTAATAATACACTTATTGCCATCATATTATTGCCTCTTTTTTTAGCATAATGTACATTAGACAACATAATGCCAAGCAAAATAGTTTCCTTATATAAATGCTTGGGGTAATATTTTTTATACAAATAAACCACACTAGGAATAGGCTTAGGTGCTAATAATTTTTTGGGCCTAAAACCATCCCAATGACCTATTTCTCGAAGCCCTCCATCAGAAACTTTAAGATGTACTCTTTTAGCATAAGGATTAGAAATACTTTTCAATCCATTTATATAAGCTCTTATACCAAACTCCCCATCTCCCATACTTTGCTTGTTGAATTGCAAATCGAATAAGCCAATTTTATTAAATATGTTTCTATTAACCAATGCATTCCCACTATCAAATTGATCAGCCCATCGAAAGTAGTTATAACTTGGTGGTACTTTACCACCAACAACTGCCAATGAAACACCAGCAGATATATCTGCCTTAAAAAAATCAATTGTTTTTAAATGTTGCTCAATCCAATCTGCTTCGACCCTTGAATCATCATCGAAAAAAAGTAAATAATCAGCATTTGATTCTCGTACTGCTCTATTTCTTGCAGTCCACAATAATTTTTCTTCCTGCTTAATTACATTAAGGCGTAGATTAAATTGCTTATAAAAATCAGCATCAAATGGGTTACTTTGATCTACTACAATTACATCAAAGTTTTTATAATTCTGCTTTTCTAAATCAAGCATAACATCCTTTAGATATGTGTATCTATTTAAAGTAGGAATTATAACAGAAACAAGTGGTTTAGTTTCTATTAATGCCGATTGATAATTTTGGTAACTCTCATACTGTAGTGGATTTTCGTGCAAAGGAAATTTTATAATTGTTGAAGTTTTAAAGTATGCAATTATTTCTGTTACAGGATTTTTGAAAGAGAGTAACCTTCTTAGTAATGCGTAAGTAGCCCAAGACTTACCCCAATATTTTCTTATAAAAATGTACTCATCTTTAACAGAGGGCTTTCCTAAATTATTGATTTGAGTAGCTTGTTGTTGAGTAGCTTCTACTAAACACCCTTTAAAAAAAGCCCTATATGCTAAATCAGCATTTTGTGCAACTTCTGTTTCGTAGTTTTCATCTGCAATTAAATTAACTCCTGTAGAAAGTGGCAATATAATTGGATGATATAAGCAAGCTGAAAACTCTGGAGCTACTGCTTTAATATTAAATTTCCAAGCTGGTTGAGTGTATTTAATAAATAAGAAAAACACGTTTGTAATTTTATTAAGAGATATTATTTTTTTCTAAAAGTTTAATATAGCTTTTTTGGAAAACATCTAACTGGCGTTGAATAGTGTAATCTGCCAATATTTTCTTTCGGGCTTCTTTACCCATTTCTATGGCAAGTTCATTATTTGTAATAAACTGCTCTAATAAGTTGGAGATTTCATTAACGTTATAGAGATCTGCAATGAACCCATCAACACCGTGATCAATTACTTCATCTACACCACCACTTCTTGTAGTGACTACAGGTAACTCCATTGCCATAGCTTCTAATACAACATTGGGTATCCCTTCATATACACTTGTGAGTAAGAAAATATCACTTTTATTCATCCATTCATTTACTTGATTTTTATTTTTTTTACCGTGAAGTATTACAAAATTCTCTAGGTGAAGTGCATTTATATGAAAAATAATTTCTTCGAGCAATGGACCATCTCCAATAATATTCCAACGTATATTAAACCCTTTATTTACCAGCTGCTTAATTGCCAAAATTCCTATTAGATAGCCTTTTTGAAAGGAAAACCTTCCAATAGAAAGTATTGAAATTCCATCAAACTCTGATGGTTGTTTATTTGGGGTAAAAAAACTAGCATCGATTGCTGGTCTATTCACAAAAACTTTTTCTATCGTTTTGCAATATGGTTGAATTGTATTTTGCATATCGCTACTAACACAGTGTATAGCATGTATAATATCAAATGCTTTAGCTAATTTTTCTGCTCGATTGGGCTCGGTTAAAATTTTTACTTTTTCGGCAGAACCTCGACAACTTAAAACAGTAACTGGTTTAATCTCGTTTAAGATATCTAAAAAGCTAACTGCTAAGCCTGAAAATTCGAAGTGAATAATATCGAATCCATTATTGTTAAAAAACCCTAAGTAAACCTTCTTTCTTATATTATTATAAAACTGTTTTGAATTAAGAGAAATTGATTTAAAAGTTAAGATTGGATTTTTAACAATAAAACTTAAAAGTGAAATTAAGGAAGATGGCAAATATGGATTCTCAATTTTTATACGTTCATTTTTATTGAATTCGTATAATTTAAATAAAGACTGGTTACCTGTTCTATTTAACCTTACTACATGAATATTATTTCCAGCACTAGCCAATGCAAGTACTTTATTTATTATAAATGTTTCGCTGTTTTCAGGAAACCCGTTTACAACAATTGCGATTTTCATGTAGTTGAGATCTTATAACTGTTTCTATGACAATTGTACCAATTAATTAAAGAGAAAATGGCCCATATCAAATTACCATTTTGCTCTTTGCCTGCAAAGTGCCTATTTAGCATTTTGTTTAATTCCTTTACGTGAAAGAGATCTAGTAATTCTTTTGGCATATTATTCATTGCATGAATAATATTATTTTTTAAAGACCCATTAATCCATTGATTCATGGGTATGTCAAAGCCTTTTTTTGTGCTATAAACAAATTCATCACCTGTATAGTTGGCCAAAAGTTGTTTAATGTTATTTTTTCCATTATTATCAACGATGCACTGTTTCCATGAAGTTTGTGCTGCTATTTCAATAATCGCATTACTTAAATAGGGCACTCTTGATTCTAAACTTTGATACATGCTAGCCCTATCCATTTTAAGTAATATTCGTTGTAAATGAATATTCATTTCGTAATTCCAAATTGTATTCATTGCAGCATCTATATCTGTTTCTAAAATATCTGTTTTTTCTTTTATAAAACGACTAAATGGAGCTTCAGTAGGCTTTATTTTATAAATTTTTGTGAGCCATAGTTCACTTCCAAATAGAAACAATGATTTGTAATAATAATCTGCAAAAGTTGGACTTGTAAATAGTCTTTTAGAAATCGTTTTCTTGGTGATTGATAATTTAGATAAACTGTAATCAACAAGATTGGTAAGTTTTGAACGATAAAATTTTTCTACCACTTTAATCATTTTGCTGTTCCTAGCATAGCCCCAGAAAAGTTCATCAGGACCATCTCCACTTAAAACAACTTTAACCTCTTTTCTAGCAATTTTTGAAATAAGCAAGGAAGGCAGAGATGAAAAATCAGCAAATGGTTCTGTGTATGCTTTTATATTTTGTGCAACAACCTCTTCTATTTCTTGCTCATTGATAGATTTTACAACTTGTGGAATTTTAAATTTATTTGAAAACCATACAGCTTTTTCACGTTCATCTGTTACACTATCGCCAGTGCTTATTGTGAAGGCTGTAATAGGTTTGTGCTTATTTGCCAAAAGTGTTAGTAAGCTACTATCTACTCCTCCAGACATAAACGTACCTAATGGAACATCGCTAATTAACTGGCTTTGAACTGTAGATAGTACATCTATTTCGTCAATTACTGCATTGCTATTTTTTTGTTTGTGTAATACATCAAAATAGGCAGTAATTGCATAACCACTAGTATTAATTTTTATGTAATGCCCATGTGGTAGTAGTTGCGTATTATTTACTGCACCGAGTCCATCTGCAATAAAGCCTAATTGTAAAAAACTTGCAATTGCAGCTGCGTCAAGATTTTCATTTTGCAGTTTTTCGTAATTAATTATATGATCATATTGAGAGCTAAAAATAATATCATCGCTTCCATTAAATCCAATATAAATTGGTTTAATACCCAGTCTATCTCTTGCTACTACTACCTCGTTAAGTATACTGTTATAGAAAGAAAATGCAAACATGCCATCGAACTCATTCAAAACAAAATCTAAACCAAAGTGAATAAGTGCATATAGTAGTATTTCGGTATCGCTGGTTGATTTAAAAACAACTCCTTTTTGCTGAAGTTGAAATTTATAGTCTTCTGCATTATATATTTCGCCATTAAAAGTTAAGCAATAATTGCCACATTCAGAAACCATAGGTTGGCTTCCACTAGGCGACACATCTCTAATTGCTAATCTTACAAAACCAGTAATATAGTTTTTGTGTTGCCAAATACCATTACTATCGGGTCCCCTATGTTGCATAGTTTGTAAACACCAATTAACATAGCTTTCTTTGTTAGCTAGGTTGTGTTTAAAACTATAAATTCCAATTATTCCACACACGGTTTATTTCATTTTGATTAGAATACCAGAAACAGCATGTTTCTTGCCTAAATAATAACCTATTAAATTTCTGTATCCCCATAAAGGAATAGTAGATTTTTTTACTTGATAATATTCTTTATCGTATATATAAATAATGACCTTATCTATTACTTCAATTTCATTTACTGGAAATAGGCTTGCTATTTCATCAGGTGTTGGACGAAACATATTATCGATAGGATCGAGATGTTTTTTATACTTATAAGGAACAGTTAATAAGATATATCCTTTTTTAATAGTAACCTTTTTTAAGTTATTTATAACCATGGAAATATCTTCTACATGCTCCAACATATTGGTGCAAATGGTTAATGCTGACTGTTCAACTAAGGATGAAAAATTTGACTTTGTAACATCTGCAACCACATCAACGCCATCCTCTTCTTTTAAATCAACATTAATAACATTCCAACCATTTTGTTTAAGTGGAAGTATAATATGCTGATGAATATGAGGCTGAATTGTTTCTCTAAAATAGGCAGTTGATGAACCTAGATTGGCTACCAAATTATTGCTAGACAAGGGGGCTATTTTTGACAAAGCCTTTTCAACCCAAATTGCTTCTTCTCTGAACATGATTAAATTTGTTTATTGCATTTGAATAGGTATCTCGAATTTTTTTTGTTACAATTTCCCATGTATAATTTTCCTGTGTTTTAATAAACCCATTATTACCGAGGGTAAAACGAAGTTCTTGATCACTTGCCAATTTAAGAATATTATTACAAAGACTAATTGAATCGAAAGGTTGCATCAATAGACCGTCTAAATCTTCACTGATAATTGATTTTATAGCTCCAATTGCTGTTCCAATAACTGGCTTTTTACAACTCCAAGCTTCAAGAAAAACGATACCAAAAGACTCGTTTACAGATGGTAATACAAAAATATCGAGAGCATGAAATAAATCAATCTTTTCCTTATCTGATAAATTAAGTACAAAAAATATATTTTTTTTAATTTGATCATCCAATGCTTCTACAAATACTTTTAACTCTTTGCTATAATTTGTTTCAAAGCCTCCAATGATTAACTTTAATAAAGGATTTTTAGAATAAGCATCAATAAATGCTTTCAGCAAAATATCTATACTTTTCGTTTTCTCAATTCTTCCCACATATCCAATTACTATCTCATTATCCTCAATTAAAAATCGGCTTCGGAAACGGTTTCTATTGCCATTACTAAAGTGCTCTACATTTGTTGCAACACCTGCTACTACTATACTATCGGCTTGAACACCAAGTTCTATTAGTCTATTTTTTTCATAAGTTGTATTGGCTATATAAAATTCACTTGCTTTTATTATAGCAAGCATTTCCGAAGATATTACTTGATGCGTATCACTATCTGCAAAATGAATTGCTCCCTGACAAACGAAAGGTTTAGGGTTTCTAAGTTTATGTCGATATAATGGATAACGCATATATAAGTACTCAGAGGGAGAAGCCACAATAATATCTGCGTTTGTTGTGTCTATAGCATTTTTAAGGCCTAGTGACCAGGGACCAACAATGTATTTACTCAATCGCTCTGAAACATTACCTGTTAGTTTTATATATATCTTCTGTAAAAAGGTGAATATTCTTTTATGTGCACGAAAAAAAGTGTATCGATTTACATTAACACCATTTATAACCTCTTTTAAAGGGGTTATTGGCTTAAACATATTTGTATGAGAACCATAGTAAGAATTAATTGTTAAAACATCAACTTCATCATTATATTGTTGTACACAATTTTCTGAAACTTCCTTAAATAGTAGTTGTGTGCCTCCTATTGATGGATAATATCCAATAAGAACGTGAATAATTTTCATATCGACATTATATTGTTCAATTGATTCTAAGGGCAATTAATTAAAAAAACTATGTTAAAGCCTTCTGTAATACATTAAAGACTCTTTTACTACATTCTCCATCTGAATAACTAATAACTTCCTCTACAACTCTCAATGCAGCTGTAGTCATTTGTTCAGGGTGCTCAAGTGCTTCATTTACATATTCAATCAATTGTTTTTTTGAATAGGCAAGAGATATTCCATTAACATTAATAACAGGTCTAAAATGCTCTTGCCAGTACATATTTTTCAACAAATGAGCAAACTGCGGACTTACGTCATCATATGCTGGTCCGATTTGTGGTTTGCTAAATGCACTCCCGTCTATTGTCATTGTACTACACAAGTTAATGTGAATATCAGTATATGCTAAAGTTGAGCAGAGTTTTGTGATGTCTTCATCTGTAATGTTGGCATCTACTAAATTTTTATTTCCCGACCAAGAAGTATCGAAATAAACATTAGCAGAATTTCCAATTGCTAATTTCCATCTTTCGATATTATCAACAGGATGGCATCTAAAAAGTACGATAGGATTATTTTTAATTAAGCCATTGGTTATTGCCTCATCTATATGTTGCAAATATTGAGGTTCATTTGGAAATAAAGCTCTAGGGCCTCCTGCATATAAAATAATTTTTTTACTATTAACAATTGGCAAGCCTACTCTTCTTTTCCAATCTTCAAAAGATAATAAATAGCCCTCATTCCAATAAAAATCGAATTGAGCAGCTCCTGTTATTTCAACTGCCTTATTTTTTGCAAAAGGATATATTCGATATAATTCATCCCTATTGTGTTTATTCCAAACCATGTAAACATCATATTCTACAGGTATCCATCCTCTTTTTGTGATATTATCGAAAGATAATATTGAGGTAATCATTTTTAAACCCGAATTTTTGCAAACCCTAAGCAAAGTATCTTCTTGTTTATGAAATGGTGTTACAGTAAAAACTGCATCTAAATTCATATTTAAAAGCCACTTATTTAATTTTTTATAGGATGGTTCATTTTTAATTATTTCTGATTCTTTTTTAAAAAATAATTTCGAGTAACCGGGTATGTGAAACTTTAAAATTGCAAGTATTTCACTAAATTTTGAGATGTTATTTTGAAATGATTTTTTGTATTGACTAAGAAATTTTTTTTGGATATTTTGTGATGGACTTTTTAGTTGAAAATAATTAAACCAATAATCTATTTTACGCCTAATGTTTAAGTAATTTTCGGTTTGTTTTTCGGGCAAAATCAAATGTACTTCAAACCCTTTATTTTTAAGCTCATTAATTATATCTTCTTGATTCCATGTAAAAACTATTACAGGTTCACAAAACAATTTCATTTCTTCTAACAAGCCTGTTCTAATAATGTATCTAATACTAAAACTAAATGAGATAATAACTAATACTCGCTTCTTCATTTTTAGCTAAATATTATTTTTTTGAGCAATCGAATAAATGATTCTCTTAACTCTTGTAGACGCAAGAAAATTTTTTATTAAAGTATTTATAATTGAGGATTTATACTTGAATCCTTTATTGCAAAATTGATATTTGTTTTTATCTACTGGTTTACACTTTTGTTTTGTATCACTTAATACTTCATACATCCATGGTTCCGTATTATTTCCAATATGATAAACGGCTCCCTTTTGAGTAGACAATCTTAGTAGTCCTGCATCTTCAACAGGTTTATCTAAAAAAAATTCTTCTGCATCGGCAAATAAATTTCCAGCAGAAACAGAAGGCATAAACTTTGTTATTGCCTTACTATAAGTTGCACAAAAATGACCAGCTCCTAAAATAACTTCGACATCATTATAAACTAACCCTATTGGGTACTCTTCAGTACTTGAAAGTTTAGAATCATCTGATATGCTCTCCCTAAATTTTATTATAGAATCTAAGTCAGTATTAGCCTTTTTGGTAAAACAATTTCTTGTAAGCCCAAAATACCAAGACCATAAATTATAATATCTTAATAACGAAGGTTGCGGCAATGGGCTTACCATTCCTACATTAGGTATTTTAAAAAAAATATTTTCAACTTCCTCTTGCCACCCATTTCTAAACAATACATCTGCATCTGTTACAGTAATTAGTGGTTCAAGTACTCCTTTCATTATACTTATGACAGGATCTACCTTACCTTTATTTTGATTATTTATTACCAATTGATCGATTCTACCATCTTTTAAAAGCATTTGTAAATAAGCTGATATTTCTTCGCTACATGCATTATTAATAATGGTAACGGCAGTGCCAGAATGAATGGTTTCTAATAAAGATTCAACAGATAATTTTAAAACCTCAAAACTGTTCTTATAATAACCATCTGCATTCGGAATATATACTGGTATAATTACTCTATGCACAAATAGTTCAATGTTTAACTTTTGGCTTTTCATTGGATTATTGCCAACTCTCATTTTTTTCTTTTAAATTAATTAATAATCCAATTGTGATAAACAATGATACCATTTGCCAAATCCCTATTTATCTTACCTGTGCCAAAAAAATCACCTAATTCAACTTCTAGTTTAAAAGCATCTTCATAACCAAATGTTACGTCGTATCCATGTTTTAAACAAATATCTACAGTATAAATACCTGCCAATAATGGTAGTTTAGGAATATTACATATAATGCTCCCTTTTTCATTTAAGTGCATTGTACCACTGTAAGAGTTTCTTGAAAGGCAAGTAAATACTTCTTGCTCCAAATTATTTCTTATTGTTAAAATAACTACAGGGTCGGGTCCCTGTTCACTTACTGTATAATTAAGTTTTATAAGTAAATCTCTTCCGCTTTCTGCAATAATCAATTTTTCGTATTTATCATTTAAAATCTCGATGCTATTGATTATAAATTTTTTATTCCCCCCAGCTTTTGCTAAGTCAAATTCAGTATTTGACACGTTTGAGCTCGCATTTTGTAAATAATAGTTTACTACATCTTCTGGTTTTCCTTGTTTTACAATTGTACCATTTTGTAATAGAATTGCCCTTGTACATAATTTTTTAACTGCGGCCATATCGTGGCTTACAAACAAAATAGTTCTTCCTTCTTGCCCTGCAACTTCTTGCATTTTACCTAAACATTTTTTTTGAAACTCGGCGTCTCCAACTGCCAGCACTTCATCAATAATTAAAATTTCAGGATCTAAATGAGCAGCAACAGCAAAAGCCAATCGTACTTTCATGCCACTACTATAACGCTTTACAGGCGTTTCAATAAATTTTTCGATGCCCGAAAATTCGACAATACTGTTGTAACGTTCTTCAATTTCTTTTTTTGTTAAGCCTAAAATTGTTCCATTTAAAAAAATGTTTTCTCTACCAGTTAATTCAGGATTAAACCCTGTACCAACTTCTAGTAAACTTGCAACTCTTCCATATAACTCTATTTTTCCTTCTGTTGGTTCTATAATTCTGGAAAGCATTTTTAATAAGGTGCTTTTACCTGCTCCATTTTTGCCAATGATGCCTAGTACTTCTCCTTTTTCAACTTGAAAATTTAAATTTTTATTTGCCCAAAAAATGTTATTGTCATTTGATGTAGAAGTAATTTTTTTTAAGGAGCTAATGTTCTTAAAGTTTTTAATTGGAGAAAGTATTGCATTAATAATTACTGCAGTAATATTCTCTGGATTTTGTTTTTGTACTCCAATTCTAAATGCTTTTCCTAAACCAGTAACTTTTACAACGAAATTCATATCATTATGCAACATCGGCGAAGTGTTTTTCCATTTTTCTAAAATAAATAGCTCCTGATATAAAAATTACCAGTGCCGATATCCCGCTAATTGTAACAAGAATCCAAGGGAATTCTGTATTCTGTAAAAAGCTAGATCTAAAACCCTCGATGCCACCTACCATTGGGTAGAGAGCAGATAACTCATAAGCTGAACTTCCGAATTTTTCTTTAATTTTTAAAGCAGGGTATGCAACTGGTGCAACATAAAGTAATAGGGGAAGTAGAAAATTAATTGCAAATCTAAAATCTCTGTATTGTAAAACAAGAGATGACAACCACAGACCAAAGCCTGCAGATGTTATAAAAATTATTATAAGAGGTATAAGAAATAAATACCAATTGGCACCTGGCAGATAATTGTAATAGACCATTATTCCTATTAAAATTATTAGCGAAATGAAAAAGTCTACCAACTTTGAAAATATCGGTACAAGGGGAATAATAATTCGTGGGAAATATACTTTTGTAAAAATTGCTGAAGTAGACACTAAGCTGTTAGAAGATGCAGAAAAAGTACTTGAAAAATAATTCCAAGGAATTACAGCTAAACAGCTGAAAACAGGGTAAGGCAAACTAGCATTACCTGTAGAAATACCAGCTATTGAACCAAATACTACACTAAAGATTACTACTTGAAAAAAAGGGTTTAAAATAGCCCATAAAAAACCAAGTACCGTTTGTTTGTACATAACTGTTACATCTCTTAAAATCATATAGTACAATAAATCCTTGTACCTTATTATTTCTTTGAGATTTAAAAATCCTGAACTCTTGCCCGATTCAATTACAGTATATAGTTTAGTTTCTGACATTATTTTGTTTTATGTAAGTCTGCAAAAACTTTTTGTTTAGGTGTGTCCCAAAATTGTGGTAAGGAAATAATTTCTAAGAACTTTTCATCGCTTTTCCCATCTCCAAAAAGAAATTGAGGAGAAATTATATGATTACCAATTTTTGCAATTGCATCTTTTATTTCATAGCATGAGTAACCTGTATGAACTATAAAGGGATTTTGGGTTCTTCCATTTTGCCTTGTACCAACATTAATTGTAGGAATACCATAATAAGGTGCTTCACGAATACCTGCACTTGAATTTCCAATTACAAATTTTGCGTACTTCATTACCACTAAAAAAGCTTCAAACCTTACAGAAGGGAAAATTCGAAATTTAGAATTCGAATCCAATCTCTTAAATTTATTCAATATAAATTCTGAACCTTTATCGTTATTCGGATATATAACCACATAATTATACGGGCTACTTTCCAATGCATTAATGTAATTATCAGCATATTCATCCATGCTTTCGTACTCTGTTGTAACAGGATGAAACATAGAAACGGCATATTCAGAGAACCCAATTTCATAGCTTTTTTTAACCTCGTCAATAGTTGGCAAATCCTTAGATAGCATGGCATCCATATCGGGTGAGCCAATTACATAGGTACTGCATTCATTTTCTCCCATTTGTAACAATCTTTTTTTTGCTTCTTGATTAGCAACAAAATGTATGTGACTTAGTTTAGATACGGAATGCCGAATTAGTTCATCGACTGTACCACTTATTTCTCCTCCTTCGATATGAGCAACAAGAATGTTATTTAATGCTCCGACAGTAGCTCCTGCTAATGCTTCAATTCTATCACCATGAATAACAATCAAATCTGGCTGTATCAAATGAATATAATTTGCAAAACCTTCTATGGTTCTACTTAAAGTAATATCCATTGAGGATGATACGTCATGATTGATGTATTTAAAGATATTTTCGTATCCACTCTTTTCAATTTCTCGTACGGTATAACCATATTTTTTGTCCATATGCATGCCTGTGGCAAACAAATGAACTTCAAAATTTTTTCTAGAAATTTCAATTAAAGATTTCAATTTCCCGAAATCGGCTCTGGTACCTGTTAAGAATACAATTTTCCTTTTCATTTAGATTTGGTAAGAATAATACCTTTAATGTCTTTAACTAATTTAAACGTTCTTTCATCTTTAATATTATACAACAAGTGATTGGGTGAGTCATAAAGACTATCAAGCCCATATAAATAGGTTTCAGCAGTGCCTGTAAACTGAACTGGATATAATTGCTTAGCTATTTTTGAAACAACAGATGGGTCATACATACCTCTAGCATATACAGGATACATGTGTATGTACTTAACTTTTTTCGACTCACAAAATGTTGCAAAAGATTTTACAAGTTGTATAAAGGAGTGATTTGGATAAGCTGAGGTATCGAAATTACCAATTAGGTACTCTTTGTTATTTTTAAATGTACAGCTAAGGGAAGTATCATCCTGATGACCTATATAATCACCATATATTGAATACTGATAACGACCATTGGTTATTTTATTGTTACCAGTTGTAAAAGCAGTAGTAACATTTGTTTTAATAATATCGCCCATGTACAAAGGAAAGCTTAGCCATTGATGAAAATTTAGATGAGCTATGTTTCTATTATCTAATAATGCCAAACTGTATGTACCTGCATCCCCCATCATATCATTGCCATTATAAGCTGCATACTCTGGGATTGCAATTACAATATCCCCTTGTTTTAATGCATGTTTAATTTGTTCATAATAAAATTGCATGCCCATGTTTGCATTGATAGCCATATCTACGACAGGCATTTTAAGAGAGTCTTCTATTATTTTGGAGTTTATTCCGTAGCAAACATTTGATCCTCCTACTAAAATTATTTTGTTTCCTTGTATCGAATCTAGCCTATTATTTTTATCTATCACTACGCCTCTACCTCTTTTTGACAATTTACGGTGTGACAACTTTTCTGTAATAATTGTGGTAGCTAATGCTGTTACCAAAAAAGCAAAAACAAAAAAAACTATTTTTTTTATAAATAATTTCATTACTTAAAATCTAAAGTAAATAAACTCTTGCTGGCTAGAGAAATTTGCATAAACCAAAACACCAAGTACTAAGTATACTGCTACTTTAATAGGCATAGAAAGCTTTATAGCAAAACCTGTTAATGCACTTTCATTGTTTCTACCAACCCAATCTACGATAATCATTGTTACAATGAATGGCAAACATTCCAACAGACCAAAATTATGAAAGCCTTTGAAGTGCAACATTCCTTTTAAGTAAGCAAATGCATCGGTAACCGTATTTGCTCTAAAAAATACCCATGCTATTAATGTTAGCGAAAAAGTGCTTAACATTAGTAGCAATTCTTTAAGGCTAGGCAATACTTTATTATTTGCTACTGTATCATTAAACAACTTATGTTTATTGACAGCAACCAATGGAACGTAATACAAAGCATGCAATGCTCCCCAACAAATAAAAGTCCAATTAGCCCCATGCCAAAAACCACTTACTAAAAATACAATCGCAGTATTTCTTAATGTAATAATCCTAGACATTTTAGAACCACCCAACGGAATATAAACGTAATCTCTAAACCAAGAAGAAAGAGAAATATGCCATCTTCTCCAAAACTCTGCAATACTTCGAGAAAAGTAGGGATACATAAAGTTAATTTTAAGTTCGAACCCTAAAATTTTACCTAATCCTCTTGCTATATCTGTGTAGCCACTAAAGTCTCCATAGATTTGAAATGAAAAATAAACGGCACCCATTATTAAATTAAACCCGTCTTGATGTGTATGGTTATTAAATGCATTATTTGCATAAAAAGCACAATTATCGGCGACTACAACTTTTTTAAATAAGCCCCATAAAATCAATTGCATTCCCTTAACACCCTCTTCATAATTAAATGTACGTTTCTTGTAAAATTGTGGCAACATATTGGCTGCACGTTCTATCGGGCCTGCAACCAATTGAGGGAAGAAGCTTATAAATGCTGCATAAGAAACAATATCGCTAGTGCCTTTTAATTTTCTTTTATATACCTCAATTGTGTAGCTTAAAGATTGGAATGTATAAAATGAAATACCTATTGGTAAAATTAAACTGAGTGTTACAAAATCGACTTTCCACCCAATTTTATGAGCTAAAGATTCGAAGCTATCAGAAAAGAAATTAAAATATTTGAAAAAGCATAATAAACCCAAATTGAATATCAGACTTAAAATAATTAACCCTTTTCGTTTACTTTCTTTATTTGTTTTTTCAAGACTATAGCCTACTGCAAAATCTACAATTAAGCTAAGCCAAAGTAGTAGTAAAAAACGCCAATCCCACCAACCATAAAACAAGAAGCTAGCTACAGCTATAAATGCATTTTGTAGTTTGTTATTTTTATTGAAAACAAACCAATAAAATAAAAAGAAAATAACCCAAAATAAGACGAATACCCAGGAATTAAAAAGCATACTAAAAAAAGATATGTGAATTTTGCAATTGTATATCAAAGTTTATATCCATGGTAGCTTTCTTACCCAAAACATTGTTGTATTCCTCTGCCAGAATACCTCCTTTACCTGGTCTTTTTACCCAAATATTTTCTTTTGTAAAAACTTCACCTGCTTTTATTGGCTTAATTGTACAAATGGTTGCAAAAGCAAAATCTATTGTAACTTGTTCCTCGGCTGCTGGACCTTTAACTCCTCCACGCTGCTGAGCAATTATATTACTGCCTTCAATTAATTCGCTGGCTGCTTTAACATCCATACTACAAACAATATCAGGGCCAGATCTGTCCATCTTATCAGTAAAGTGTCTTTCTAAAATACTAGCACCCAAAGCCACAGCACCTAAACAAGCATGATTGGTTAGTGTATGATCACTTAAACCAACTACAGCTTCAGGAAAACTATTTTGTACTTGAACCATTGCCCCTAAACGAACTAAATTGTTTGGTGTTGGGTATAAATTAGTTGTATGCAACAATGCATAAGGCACTTTATGTTTTTTGAAGATAGCAACAGCTTTACTAATGCTATCAATAGTATTCATACCTGTACTTAAAATAATTGGCTTGCCAAAAGAAGCAATATGCTCTAACAGAGGATAGTTATTACATTCTCCACTTCCAATTTTGTAAGCAGGAATATTCCATTTATGTAACCTATCTGCTGCTGCACGGCTAAATGGTGTTGAAATAAAAATCATCCCTTTACTCTCCACATATCGTTTCATTTCTAACTCTTCTTCTTCATTTAAACTACAGCGTCTCATTATTTCAAATATGCTAACATCTGCATTTCCCGGAATGGTATTCTTAGCTGCACTGCTCATTTCATCTTCTACAATATGTGTTTGATGTTTTACAACTTCTATACCTGCTGCATAAGCTGCATCTACCATTTCTTTTGCAGTTTGTAAAGAACCTTCATGGTTAATACCAATTTCTGCAATTACCAATGGGGCATAATCGTAACCAATTTTACGACCTGCTATTTCAAAAAAAGGATTCATAAAATGAATTTTTCTTTTATAAATTTTTGTTTTAATCTTCTCCGTATTCTTTTTGATCGTTTATTAAACGCATCTTTTCTAAACAAAAGATATTCAATAAAAGCAGCTGCATAACCATGATATTTTCTAACAAATTTTAAATGGCTTTGCTCTATTAATTTTAAACGTTGTTTTGTAGGGCTACTTTGACCACCATAATGAATAATTGCTGTATCCGCATAATAGTAATTATGTAGCTTATTTTTATTAAACAAATAGCTCCATTCCACGTCTTCACTATACATAAAAAAATTTTCAGTCAGCCTTCCTTCCATGAGCGATAAATTTTTTTTGGGAAACATAAAAAAAGTACCCCAAATCCAATCTGTTTCAAAACTCTTGGTTAAATCATATTTTTTATAATAACTGTGTACACTGCTTGCAAACAATTTATCTAAACCAAAACTTTTTAAAAAGTGAATCTTAAGAGAAAAAAAAGGTCTAGCTGCATTTTGTAAACTTTTCTTATCTGGGTTTAGTAGCTTACATGTAACTGCACCAACTTCACTTATACTTTCAACAAATTTGTATGTTTTAGCAATACTGTCTTCAAATAGCTCTGTATCGCTATTTAAAAGTAAAATGTAATCACCATTTGCATGTTCGATTCCTAAATTATTTCCTCCTGCAAAGCCTAAATTTGTGCTACTTTGTATAAATTTTATTTTACTTCCGAATAAATCTAAAAAAAAAATTGATTCTGTTTCTACCGAAGCATTATCAACTAGTACAATTTCATAAGCTACTTCGTTGGTGTACTTTATTATAGAGTTAATACAATTACAGGTAAGTTGAGAAGTATTGTAGTTAACTATTATTACTGAAACCATAGATGAGTAATACCGTTTTTGACTAACACTTTTTATACAAACCGTTTACGAATTTGGAATGATATGAAGAAGTTAGTTGTTCTAAAATTACCAAGCAGTCCAGCCTCCGTCTATAATTAAGTTATGACCAACTACATGGCTGCTTGCATCGCTTGCTAAGTACACAATTCCACCTCGTAGTTCTTCTTTTTCACTCATCCGTCCAATTGGATTTAATTGCTTAAACCTTTCTAAAAACAAGCCTTGATGACCGTTAAAAATACCACCTGGTGTTAATGAATTTACACGAACACCTTTGCTAGCCCACAACGTAGCTACATACTTTGTAAGGGCTACAACACCATGCTTACTTACACTATAAGCAACTGGCTGGCTTATGCCTGTGCCAGGATAAATATTGTGATTTGGACTAACAACACCATATAATGAGGCAATATTTACAATACTTCCTTTGCCTTGCAAAAGCATTTGCTTACCAACAACCTGACAGCCTAAAAAGCAACCTGTAAGATTTACATTCATAATTGCATTCCAATCTTCTAAAGGAAAATTTTCGAAACTTGCATCAAAATTGGCACTCTTACTTTGATTGGTAAAACCTGCATTGTTTATGAGAATATCTAGTGTCTCATTTTCTGCTAAAACACTTGCTAATAATGCTTCCCAACTTTCTTTTTTGGTAACATCACAAAATTCAGCTGAAACATTTAAACCTTCTTTCTTTAAAACATCAGCTGCTGCTTGGCATTTTTCTAAATTAAAATCTGCCAAAACAACTTTTGCTCCATAATTACATAGTGCAATCGCATGTTCACTTGCTAATAAGCCAGCACCACCTGTAACAATAGCTACTTTATTGGTAAGATCGAAGAGGTTTTTACTCATTTATTATTCATTAAAAATTCTACAATTTTAAAATCAATTTTTGTGTCTATATCTACAGCTCTTTCTCTAGGCATTGGGTATATTTTGCATTTGGCTTTGCTCCAATGTTCAAACTCGTATAATGCAGACTTTTTTACTACATAAGCTGCAGGTGTAAGGCTATAAACCTCTGGTGCATCTTGCCTGCGAACAATAGGCTTCTCTCCTGTTTTTACAATTTCTGCAAAACCATCCGGCCTTATTTCCATCATATTAAAATATGGATTACGTTCAGGCTCATAGCCAGTTATTACAACATCTACAGTTGTATCGTCTAAAGCTTTTTGTATAGCTCCATTAATATCTATGGGTTGTTTTAAAGGCACAGTAACATCCATATCTACCAAATAATCTACAATAACGCCATACTGCTTTTCATAAGCTTCCAATGCATGAATAAATACTGGCCATTTACTGGCTGTATCTGAAGCCAAATCATCAGGTCTCATAAAAGGCACATTGGCACCAAATTGCTTAGCAACATCAGCTATTTGCTGAGAATCTGTAGAAATGATAACATCATTAATTAATGATGATTGTAAAGCAGTTTGGATGGTATAAGCAATTAAAGGTTTGCCCAATAATGGCTTGATATTTTTACCAGGAACTCCTTTACTACCACCTCTACAACAAATTGTACCTAAAATGAACATGAGTAAAATTTAAGCTGGGTGAAATTCATCTAGCTTTACAAAAACGTTATTATCTGATGAATATTTTGCAGCTAGAACCATTTTTAAGCTTACGAGCCCATTATTGAACATTGTAACATGGTCGTTTACTTCTTTATCAAGAAAGTCTTTTATTATATTCACAAAACGATCATTTCTTTCGAAGCTTGAATAATTGAATTCGTATTCTGTTTTATCTTTTAATATCCAATATACTTTACTAGTCGATAAATCCCACTTTATACTTCCTGCACTGCCTGTAACTAAGCAATTTCTTACCAATTTTTGTTGTAAGTAGTCTAAGTGAATTGTTCCAATTACTCCAGATTTAAACTTTACCAATACTTCTGCTATATCTTCTGTTTCGATATTTAAAGACCCCGAATTTTTATTTAAAGAAGCGATTGTTTGAGCTTTGCCAAAGAGCCAGTATAAATAATCGAATTCATGCACTAAGTCTAACATTACACCACCACCTGTTTCTTTTTTAGCACTCATTCCTTTACTGTAATCTTCTTGCGGACGCCAATCTGGTAAATACTGCCCCACTTGGGCGTTTACAGAAACAATTTGTCCAATAACTTTTTGCTGAATTAATGATTTTACTTTTTGTAATCCTAAGTCATAGTGCATATCAAAACCAACCTGAACCCTGCTACTAGAATTTGTAATTAAAGACTGTACTTTTAATATATCATTAAAAGTATTGCTTACAGGCTTCTCAACATATATATTTTTTATCCCACTTTCTAATAAGAGAGTTAATGCTTCAATATGTTGTGCTGTAGGAGTACATATGACAGCTGCATCAAATTTTTCGACTTCGATTGCTGCTTGAATAGTTGTAAAAATCTGTAAAGCAGAATATTCTTTAGGGATATTTTTACCACTGCTTACTAATGCTATTTCACGATAACCTAAACTAAATATGTTGTTTAGATGACGTTTACCTATTGAGCCCAATCCAACAATAAGAATTTTCATTTTTTTATATACAGCAAATAATTACTGACTATCTGGAATTAAGTATTCTGAAGGAAATTCAACAATCATTACTTGGCCTAAGCTTTCTAATTGAACATATACCTTTTTCTTACCACCACGTATTACAGTGCCTTTATTGTTCATAAAAACACCATGATTAACTTTTACTTTCATGTGTTCTTTAAACCCTTCGGTAGAAAGTACTGAGATTTTTGCATCCTCCTCAGATAAGTATTTTTTTATTAAAGTAATTTCATCATCATTAATTACAGCAGGCTTTCCTAAATAGTAAACAAAGTTTAAAATTCCATCTGTCATTAATACTTGTATCTTATCCTTTATGTCGACATTTACAAAAACATAAGATTTAAATAGGGGTTCTTCAATAATTTTTTTTCTGTCGCTCCATTGCCTTTCAATTTTTTGTAAAGGACACCAAGTTGTAATTCCCTTTCGTTGTAATAACATATCAACTTTTTTTTCCCACCTTGGTTTGGTATACAATGCATACCATTTTTTTGCTGTTTCCATACTTACAAGTATTAAAAATAAAAGCTTCGCCACCTCACTCACATTTAGTGAATAAGTAGAGTGAAAGAAATTATTATAATCAAAATTTCTACTTTTTAAAGCCCCCTAATAATCTTTCCCAAAAACCTTTTTTCTTTTCTTGAACATAATAACCATAACCATAGCCATAACCATAGCCGTAACCATAACCATAGCCATAGCCATAACCATAACCACCACCTTCATTCTTAATGCCATTTACAATAACACCCATATTTCTAAACTTCTTTTCTTTAAACAGTTTATCTATAAATGGTATTACAGCCTTAAAGGAATATTTATGCCTTACAATAAATACACTTAAATCTACAAATTTTTCTAACAAAAGTGCATCTGTTACAAGCCCAACTGGAGCTGTATCAATAATTACGTAATCAAAATTTTGTTTCAAATATTCGAATAATCGAACAGTTTTTTCGCTAAGTAGTAATTCGGCTGGATTTGGAGGTATTGGACCCGAACTAATTACATACATATTTTCCCTATCAGGTACTGGCTGAATAATATCTTCAAAATCAATATCCTTTATAATAAAATTAGACAAACCTAACTCATTTGTTAAGTTTAAATATTTACTAAGCTTAGGTTTTCTTAAATCAAATTCTAGAATAACAGTTTTGGCACCAGTAATAGATAAACTGCTTGCAAGGTTTAGTGATACAAAGCTTTTCCCTTCTCCGCTCATAAAAGAAGTAACCAACATACATTTTAATTCTTTGTCAGGAATCATGTACTGAAGATTGGTTCTAATTAATCTAAACTGCTCGGCTATTGGGCTTCTACTTTTATTTTCAATTACAATACTTTTCTTTTCCTTTTCGTATGAAAGTTCGCCAATAATTGGAATTTGCGTACCTGCTTCGATTTCGCTTCTATCGTTTATTTTGGTATTGAAGAAGTCTTTTAAAAGTATAATTAGTATAGGAATTATTATACCAACAAGTATAGACATTGTTCTAATTTGACCCACTTTAGGGCTAAAAACACCATAATCTTGAGCTAAGTCTACCACCCTTGTATTGTTGATATTAGATGCCAATGAAAGTTCGGTTTCTTCTTTCTTTTTTAAGAGATCTTTGTAAATTTCTTGTTTAACAACCCGATCCCTTTCTAAACGCATTTCAATTCTAAGTTTGGCTGGAATACCTTGAAGTTTTGATTCTAAAAGTGAAGATGTGTTTTCGAAACTATGCAACTGGGCTTGGTTTGCAATTCTGATATTTCGAATTGTTCTTAATATATTTTGCCTTATTGATTTAATATTTTCATTGGCATCTTGCAAATGAGAATCTGAAGGTGTTGTGTTTAGTTCTAAGCTCTGTTTAGCAGTTACGGCTTTATTATGAGCATCAATTAGTGACAATAATACCCCATCGGTTTGATAAAATGTTGGAGGTATAATATCATTTGTATTTTTAAAATTAGTGATATATGATTCTAAAATATCTAGTAATTTACTTTGGGTTTGCAGGGACTCGCTATTTTTAGATACTTCGGTATACTCATTAAAAAATGAGGCTCCTGCTTCTTGAAAAGATGGAACTTTATTGTTTCTTTTGAATTGCTCGGCTAAAAGTTCTAAACTATCTAAATCTTTTGAAATTTTTATGAGTTTTTGGTTCAAAAACTCAATAGTTTTATTTGCAACAATATTTTTATCATTTAATCCTTCAGAGTTGTAAACATCCATTAAAGTATTAATAACAACGGCAGCTCTTTCTGGTATTTCATCAAGCATAGCTATTTCTAAAATACCCCCTTGCTCGGTTAGCCTTTCAATTGTTAATTTAGATTTTAATATTGCTGCTTCGGCTTTTTTTGTTACGAAGCTTAACTGATACCCATTAGGGTTTATTTTAACCAATGGATTTCTTTCTAAAATAATTTCCCCATATTCTACTTCCACAGTATCGCCAAATGTAAATTTTCGTTTACCTCCAATACCAGAAATAAAGAAACTTTCTCTTTGCAAATCAATATGATACTTCACCTCATTTTTGAACTCGGGTGTTTCGCTTATAACATTTATAAAGAAGGGGCGTTGCTCACCAAACATTTCTGATGTTGTTACCCTTCCCTCCTGTTTCACCTTAATATTTAACTTTAAGGAATCAACAACCTTCTCTGAAAGCGTATGAGACTCTAATATTTTTCTTTGATTTTCAACATCTAAATTGCCTGGAACTATATTTAAATCTTTTAATGCTTGATAATTAGACTGATCCTCATCTTTTATTAAAAGATTACCCTTAACTTGAGAGAGTTTAGGTGTATAACGAAGATATAGGTTTGCAGAAAATATACTAATTGCAAGACAAATAATTACCCACGGCAAAATGCCGATTAGTTTATAGATAAGCTTTTTTAGATCGAATTGAGTATTCGATGTTTGTTGCCTACCAACCTCTTGCTCATTACCTGCTACTGGATAACTCATTCTTAATTTTATTGTCTAATCAACAAGAAGGCCAACGTTACTATGCTGGATAAAATACCTATAATACTACTAGTTTTAGCAAGGGTTTCATTAGCCCTCTTCATTTCCAACTCACTTTCCACAAGAATTACATCATTTCTTCTTAAATAGTAATAAGGCGATGTAAACAAGGTTTTCTGATTGAAATTAACAATGCCAATTTCTCTAAAACCACTACTATCTCTAATTACTCTAACCCTACTCCTCTTAGCATACTGAGTCATGTCTCCAGCATATCCCAGTGCTTCTAAAATCGAAACTCTTTCATTAAGTACAGTAAATGTGCCTTGAGCTTTTACCTCACCAAGTATAGTAAATCTAAAGTTTATAAATCTTATGACAACAACCGCTTCTTTTAAATGTGGTGATATTAAATTTGTTAATTTAATTTTCAATGAGTCTATAGACAAACCTGTAACTTTTACTTTACCAATTTTATATATTTCAATGTCCCCATCTTTATCTACTAAATAGTTAGGGTTTGCCCACTGACCTAAGGAATATCCTCCTCCTTTGAAATTAAAATCATTAGCAGTTTCTAAATTCTTACCAGAGATTTTAATTTCAAGAATATCATCTGGTTGTACAGATACAACTGGAGATGCAAGCTGAGGCAATGCAATTCTTGGAGAATCTGGCAAATCATTTAATACAACCAACCTTTTAGGGTTGCTGCAAGATGAAGCCATTATAAGTATATATGACAACGCAAATACACACAGCCAAGGTGTGTGTTTTCGTTCAATAGATTTATACATAAGAGCCAATGGGTTAGTAGTTATTCAAAGTTAACCTCTAAGATTGCATAACAGGCTGTGTAGTAATCCACACTATGTGGATATACACAACTATTCATAATAAAAAAAACAACGAAAATCAATCCGCTGCTTTTTTAGCTTTATAAAGTGAAGTTTGAGTAATTTATTTTTTTGCAGAACTTGATGCAGATGCACTTATTAAATCTGTAACTACTTTAGCCGATGCTTTAATATACATATCAGATTTTACAATTTTTAACCATGCCTGATAACGTTCTCCTTTGGCTTTATCAGCATTTGAAAAATACTTACCCTTATCGGCTATAGTAACTGTTACATTCATTTCATTTTCTAATTTAGAAACTTGATTGATTTGGTTAACAGTTGATTTAACTAACCTTTGTTGCTCTTGATATTTTACCAAACTTAAATTAATGGGTTTTGAGTTGTTTTCTGATAACCACATTGCATTCGATTTTATGATTGAAAATGCAGTATTGGTGGATAAGCTACTATTGGTATTTCTAATTGTATTATTCAGATAATCATCTGTCGAAAAATTTTGATAATCGGCTTTTTTAATTTCATCCCAAGGCAGGGCACTAACATTATCTTTTTCTCTGAATTTTAAAAATTCATAGCTATCTGGCATATAAACGTCCGGCGTAACACCTTTCAATTGAGTAGAACCACCATTGATTCTGTAGAATTTTTGGAATGTTAATTTAACTGCTCCATATTCTGTACGACCACTAGCAAGATCAATTGGTTTACCAAGTGGAACATTTCTTTGTACTGTTCCTTTACCATAGGTAGAACTATTGCTACCAATTATAATTCCACGCTTATAATCTTGTATTGCTGCAGCAAAAATTTCAGAAGCCGATGCACTAAATCCATTTACCATAACCGTTAATGGACCATCGTATAAAACAGAAGGATCGTTATCGCTTAATACAGAAGATTTACCTTCTTTATCTCTTACTTGCACAACTGGACCAGATTTAATAAATAAGCCAACCATTTGTACAACTTCATATAAAGAACCTCCTCCATTATTTCTCAAATCCATAACAATGCCATCAATTTGCTCAGCTTTTAGCTTAATAATTTCTTTGGCAACATCTTCTGAACATCTTGCACCATCAGCTCTTTCAAAATCGGCATAAAAATCAGGTAAATAGATGTAACCAATTTTTTTATTGCCTTCGTTAATAATTGCACTTCGTACATATGATTCATCTTGCACAATTTCTTGACGCATTAAGGTTACAATTTTAATACTGCCACTTTGCTTTTTCATGGTAAGTGTAACTTCTGTACCCTTATTTCCCCTAATGAGTTTTACTGCTTCGGTAACATCGTATCCTGTAATGTCTACAGCCTCTGCTTTAGGGCCTTGAGCAACTTTAACAATTACATCATTGGCCTCAATTTCTCCACTGCTCCATGCTGGATAACCAGCAACTAAACTTGCAATTTTTATTACCCCATCTTGTTCTTGCAATTGGGCTCCAATACCATAAAACCTTCCACTCATTTGTTCATCAAAAGCCCTTTTTTCTACAGGAGGAAAATAATCGGTATGTGGATCCATTAAATTGGCAATAGTATTAATGAATGAACTAAACCTCCTTTCTTCGGTAAAAGTTGTTTTAATTCTTTCAAAAGTTCTATTCATAATTTTTAATACACGTTCTCTTGCCTCTTTTTCAAGAGCAGCATCACTTTTAGCAGAGTCTTTATTTGCAAGCTTTTCACGTTGTTCCACTAAATCAGCATAACGTTCTAATGTTAAATACTTCATCTTCTTTCTCCAACGATCTTTCCTTTCTGCTTCATTTGCTGGATGTTTTAATTTATCAGAATCGGCTTCGTATTGCTCATTCACAGTAAAATCAAATGGAGTAGTTAAAACCCCCTTGTATAATGCAATCACCTCGTTTATACGTAAGTCGTAAACTTTGCTTAAAGCAGGTGCAAACTGAACATCAGCTCCATGAATTTCATCATCGATAGTTGTTTCATATTTTTTTACAGCATCAATATCAGCTTGAATAAAAATATTTTTTTCTCCATCTAATTCATCAATGAATTTGTTAAATACCAACTTAGAGAAAGCATCATTAATATTTTGAGGACTATAATGTTGTTTTTCTAACAAAATACCAATTGCCGAAAGCAATTTTTTCTTTTGTTCAAGAGAATTATTTCCATCCTCGCCGCCTCTACTATTTGTAAAAGCAATAAATAAACCGCCAAAAGCAAATGCAATAAGCACCAATAAACCTTTTCTGCTCTTCATAAATTGTATAAATTTTTGCATAGTGATGTCCAAATGTAAAGTATTTTGATGTTAAACATTGTTCACTTATACCTATTAACAAAGGTTTTATTAATGGTTTTTGAAGAGTTTTAGAAAAAATACCTTTTCATATTTTGCAGAATAGATATTTCGGCTATTTTTGCACTCTTGAAAATGGAGGGTATAGCTCAGTTGGTTAGAGCGACAGTTTGTGGCACTGTAGGCCGTGGGTTCGAGACCCATTACTCTCCCCAAAAAAACAAAACCTTGTAAACTGCATTTGTTTACGAGGTTTTTTATTAATACAACGTTTATGAACTACTGGCTAATACTTATACCAATCATTTCTGCATTTATAGGTTGGTTTACCAATTGGATTGCAATTAAGATGTTGTTTCATCCCAAAAAACCAATTACAATTTTAGGTATTACCATTCATGGCATTTTTCCTAAAAGACAAAAACAATTTGCCGAGAAGTTAGGAAAAATGGTTAGTAGTGAACTGCTTTCTTTTAAAGATATCGAAGCTAAGATTGCAAATCCTGAAAATGTAAAGCAGTTAATGCCATTTGTAGAAGAGCATATTGATTACTTTCTACGCAATAAATTATCTGAACAAATGCCTATCATAAGCATGTTTATAGGCGATAAAACAATTACCCAATTAAAAGCAGTTTTTCTTGCCGAACTAGAAACCATGTTTCCTTTAATTATGAATAAATACATGGGGCATTTACAAGAACAATTGGATTTGGAAAAAATAGTTGTAGAAAAAGTAAGCAACTTTTCTACAGAAAAACTAGAAGAAATTTTAGTTGGCATTATGAGCAAAGAATTTCGTTTTGTAGAAATTATTGGTGGTGTCTTAGGTTTTATAATTGGCTTGCTACAAGTAGTTATTACAATGCTTCAATAGCATTAATCGGTAAATACTTACTTTTCACCGCTAGTGTTAGTCAACTTTATCCATTTAAAATTGTCATATTACCACTTATCCCTTTAAAAAACCCATCAACTGTTGTTAGTGGGAAATTTGCAATTTATATTAATGTTTTTTCTATGAAGTATTTAAGCTTATTGTTATTATTTATTACTGTTCACTTTACAGCATTTGCTCAATACCCAGGTGCTGGAAACCGTGGTGCTGGAGCAGGTCGTGGGGGTGCCAACATGAATATTGGACACTTTTACGGAAAGTTTGTTGATTCGAAAACCAATAAACCTATTGATGGTGTTAGTGTTCTTTTGTATGGAAACAAGTTCGACAGTGCAACTAAAAGCCGCAAAGAAGTAGTATTGAAAACAGTAATTACAACAGCTAACGGAGATTTTAGTTTTGATGGTTTAACAATTATGGGTAACTATAAATTGAAAGCATCGGCTATTGGATATAAAACTTTGGAAAAGCCATTGAGGTTTGATATTAAATTTTCACAAGATGGTGGTAGCGATGGCATGCAAAAAATGATGGGTATGGCAGATGTTGATTTGGGAAATATTAAATTAGATGTTAACCCATCGGATTTAGGTAACGTAACAGTTACTGCAACAAAGCAATTGTTTGAAATGGGTATTGACCGAAAAATTTTTAATGTCGATAAAAATTTAGTTAGCACAGGACAAACAGCTACAGAGATAATGAAAACTATTCCTTCCTTATCGGTTGATATTGACGGAAATGTAACATTAAGAAATGCATCTCCTCAAATTTTTGTTGACGGACGTCCAACTACATTAACATTAGATCAAATACCTTCTGATATAATTGATAAAGTGGAAATTATTACTAATCCCTCTGCAAAGTTCGATGCAAGTGGTGGTAATGCTGGTATTATTAATATTGTATTAAAGAAAAACAAAAAAAATGGCTACAATGGAAGCTTAAGAGCTGGTATAGATAGTCGTGCAAAAGTAAACTTAGGTGGAGACATTAACATAAGACAAAACAAAATAAACTTTTTTGCAAGCGGAAGTTACAACCAGAGAAAATCAATTTCTACATCGTTTGCAGGAACTGACTTTTTTACAACAACTCCATTAAAAGTAGTTTCAAATACTGAAAATACAAGCAACGGATATTTTGCTTTTTTTAGAGGTGGGTTAGACTATTTTATTGATAACAGAAATACGATTTCGTTTACTGCTAATCTTAATAAAGGAAATTTCAAAAGCGATGGCTTACAAAAAATTGACACTACATCATCATCAATCGTTTCTAATACCAATAGAAGCACATTCTCAGAAATGAATTTCGAAAATTTTGGAGGACAGCTAAGCTACAAACACAACTTTACAAAAAATGGTCATAGTATTTCGGCAGATGCCAACTATAATTCTAGTACCAACTCGTCATTATCTGATATTGGTTCATTAATTTATACTTCGACAGGTAGCCAAAAATATCCTTACTATCAGTTAAAAGGCGATGGCAACGGTTCTAATAAATTTTTTACGCTTCAAACCGACTATGAAAACCAATTAACTGAAAATACAAAGTTTGAAGCTGGTGCAAGGGCTGCAATAAGAGATTTTAGCACCAACAATATGCAATATATTAACGACAATACCAACAGCAGTGGTTTTGTGTTAAGTCCAAGATCTAGCAGCCGTTATAAATTTAATGACCAAGTTTTTGCAGCATATGCAACCTACAGTTTCAAGTATAAAAAATTCAGTTATCAATTAGGTTTAAGAGCTGAAAGTTCTAATTATACGGGTAACCTATTAACGCTGGCAGGAGCTGACTCATCTACATTTAAAGTAAGCTTCCCAATTAGTTTATTCCCAAGTGCTTTTGTTACTTACAAGTTAACCGATAAGCAAGATTTACAATTGAATTATTCTAGAAGAGTTAATAGACCAAACTTCTTTCAATTGTTACCAGTATATGACTTTACAGATCCTCAAAATCCATCAGTTGGTAACCCTGGCTTAAAACCAGAATTCACCAACTCATTAGAATTCTCTTATAGCAATAATTATAAAAAGAATTCTAACTTTTTAGCAACTGCGTATTTTAAATATAGTACCAATTTAATTACCCGTTATATTTTCAAAGACGTTAATAAAAATATACAAGCAGGGCAGTCAACAACAGATAGTTTATATTACACAAGCAATATAAATGCCAACAACAGTTATACTTATGGTTTAGAATTAACTAATAGATTTCCTATTAATAAATGGTGGGACATATCACTAAACTTAAACTTATACAATTCACAAATTAATGCTTCCATACCTGGCCAATCAATTGACAATTCAATTGTAAGTTGGTTTGCAAAAGTGAACAATACATTTAAACTAGCTAAAGGATTATCATTACAAGTTTCTGGCGATGCTCGTTCTAAAACTTTGTTACCACAAGGTGGTGGTGGAGGTGGTGGTGGCCGTGGTGGTGGAATGATGTGGGGCGGTGGACAGCAAACGTTGGCACAAGGCTACACCTTACCTAGATATTTTGATGTAGATGTTGCATTAAGAAAAGATTTTACTTGGAAAAATGGCAAAAGTGGTTCATTAACTTTAAGTGTAAATGACATTTTCCGTACACAAGCCCAAACTTATACCGAAGCAATATTTTTTGTACAGGAAACTTCGAGAAGAAGAGACCCACAGGTTTTAAGATTAAACTTCAACTATCGTTTTGGTAAATTAGATATGTCGTTGTTTAAAAGAAAAAATAATAAAGCCGATCAAAGTGGTGGTGGTGATATGGGCGGAATGGGTCAATAATTTATTTGGTAAACGAATAAGGAAAAGCAATTTGGGTAGTACCTCTATTATAATTAGGAGTACTACCCATTTTTATTTTTAGTACCCCTCCATTAATAATATCAGCATGATTCAAAAAATTTTTGTTCCAACTGCTATTGTTCAGCACTATATTTTGAATGTATTTATTTGTTGAGGAATTATTAGAACAATCAATAATAAACTGCTTACCTGACGCAAAGCTTAGTGTAACTTTTTTAAACAGTGTACTTCCTAAAACATACTGACTTGTACCTGGACAAACAGGATAAAAACCCATTGCACTAAATACAAACCAAGCACTTGTTTGTCCATTATCCTCATCTCCACAATAACCATCGGGTGTTGGCTTGTACAATTTGTTCATTACTTCCCTCACCCAATATTGAGACTTCCATGGTTGGTTAGAATAGTTGTACAAATAAGTCATGTGTTGTATTGGCTGATTTCCGTGAGCATATTGCCCCATGTTGGTTATTTGCATTTCTCGTATTTCATGAATTACTTGACCATAGTAACTTTCATCATAAACTGGTGGCATCGTAAATACGGAATCCAACATTGTTGTAAACTGTTTATCTCCACCCATTATTTTTTTTAACCCATTGATATCATGAAAAACACTCCATGTATAATGCCAACTATTTCCTTCGGTAAAAGCATCGCCCCATTTAAATGGATTAAATGGCGATTGAAATTTTCCATCTTTATTTTTACCCCTCATTAATAAATGAGTAGTATCGAAAAGGTTTTTATAGTTCTGAGAACGTTGCTCAAATTTCTTAATCTCTTCAACTGGTTTACCCAAAACTTTTGCCAGTTGAGCTATACAAAAATCGGCATAGCCATATTCTAAACTTCTTGCAGCACTTTCATTAATGCCTGCATCGTAAGGTACGTAGCCTAATTGATTGTATAATTGAACGCCTTTCCTTCCAACAGAACTTAGTGGGCCTTCGTTTTCACTGTTCTTAACCATTGCTTCATATAAAGTATTAATATTGAAACCACGAATTCCTTTTAAATAACTATCTGCTATTAATGATGCAGAATTACTACCAATCATACAATCTCTATGGCCAGGGCTAGCCCACTCAGGCAACCAACCACTTTCTTTATAAGTGTTTACCAATCCCTCCATCATTTTTGCATTTTCGTTGGGATACATTAATGTAAAAAATGGAAATACCGCCCTGAATGTATCCCAAAAACCATTATCAGTGTACATATATCCTTTCTCAACTTTTCCATTATATGGGCTATAATGAATAATTTCTTTTCGATCATTTATTTCATAAAATTTTCTAGGAAATAATAGCACCCTGTACAAGCAAGAATAAAATGTTTTCATCTGTTCTTCTGTGCCACCTTCAACTTTTATTTTACTCAATTCTTTGTGCCAAGATTGTTGAGCTTGTTGTACAACTTGTTTAAATGACTGATGGAATATTTCGTTTTTATAATTCAATTCGGCTTGCTCGAATGATACAAAAGAGGATGCAATTTTTAAGTGCACCTGCTCACCCTTTGTTGTAGAAAAGCCAATTGCACCAATTGCATGAGCAGATGTTATTTCAGAAACATTTTGTATGATTTTGCCACTATCTATTAAGTTAAAATACTGAATTGCTTTATCGCAATAAATAATAAAATAATTTTTAAAGTTGGATGGAACACCACCGCTATTTTTGGTTGTATAGCCAATGATTTTATTTTCCTGAGGAATAATTTTTAAGTAAGACCCTTTGTCAAAAGCATCAATCACTATAAATGAACTATCGGCCTTAGGAAATGTAAACTTAAACATTGCACATCTTTCAGTTGGAGAGATTTCGGTTGTAACATTTGCATCAGCTAAATAAACAGAATAATAATAAGGTTTTGCAATTTCAGTTTTATGGCTAAACCAACTTGCTCTTTTTTCTTCATCAAAAACAAAATGATTTGTTACAGGCATAATTGAAAATTGGCCATAATCATTAATCCAAGGGCTTGGTTCATGCGTTTGTTTAAACCCACGAATTTTATCTGCACTGTATTGATATTGCCATCCATTGCCCATTTTATTGGTTTGAGGTGTCCAAAAATTCATTCCCCAAGGCAAAGCAATTGCAGGATAGGTGTTTCCGTTAGATAATGTGTATTTAGAGTCGGTTCCCATTAATGGGTTTACCAACTCTTCTGGTAAAAAATTTATCTGAGCATTTGCTTGAAATACAATTACAACTATAAGAATAAAGTACTTTCTCATTTGTTAGATTTGAAACTAAAAATAGTAATCAATTAACAGAAGCAGCATAATTTTATACAGGTTACTTTACCCTCTTTTAAAAGTGCCTTTTAGCAACAAAAAAGATGACAGTTGTAATGTATTTAAAATCGAAATTATCTAATGGTTTACTTATCAATTAATTAGCAAAATCAAATATTTTTTATCTGCTGCTACCTTTCTCTCCAGAAAAATAAGAAATAAAATAGCATTGTGTTTCGTTTGAATGATGGCTAATTATAGCTACCCATCTCCAACACCCTACCTGATATTTTATTATTAGGCACACCCTAAGTTCAGATAGCCTAAGAGCTGGCTTTAACCGAACACCTAATAATATCCGTGTTATGAAAAACAGATTCATAATTGCTTTATTGTTATTATGGCATTTTGCTGCTGCCCAAACAAATAGTTGGAAGGGCACATCAAGTACTTCATGGGAAACAGCCAGCAACTGGAGTTTAAATTTAGTGCCAACATCAACCCATGATGTGGTTATTGGCGATGTTGCTTTTACAGGGGCATTTCAACTAGCATTAACTTCTTCTTCTGTTTGTAAAAGCTTAGTTATTGGTGTAACTAAGATTGCTACACTTACTATGATAAGTAGTAGAACACTTACTGGTTATGATAATATTACAATAAACAGTAGCAGGCAGTTATAAATTTAGCAATTCTAGTAGCTATTGGGAGTTATAAAATGTATGCATTTACCTGAAGTCATGCATTTATTGCTTACCCTAGCCTTTGTAATAAGGGTATTAATATATCATGGGCTGCTTTTGTTATTGGAAACTCTAACTCGTTGATAAAAACCTTTTCTGATTCGACTTTTGTTACAAAAGCTGCGTTTATTATAAAACTTCTGTTTAACCGAACAAATACATTTTGAGGAAGGCGATCTAGCATTTCTTGCATGGTAGAACGCATCATTAACTTTTTACCATTTTGTAAATGGAATGTAACATAATTGTGATCGCTATTGAGGTATAAAATGTCTTTTATACATACTTTAATAAAATCGTATCCGTCTTTTACTAAAATGAATTCTCTTTTTTCATCTTTTTCGGCATCGCTAAAATTTGCTATTGCAATTTCTATTGCAGAATATAGGTCTTCTTTGGTAAATGGCTTTACGAGGTAAGCATTGGGTTTAACTTGTTTTGCCCTTTGAACAGTTGCCATATCACTGTTTGCTGTTAAAAAAATTACGGGCATTGTATAATTTTCTCTTACGTATTGAGCAACATCTATTCCATCTTTAGGTCCTCCCAAATTAATATCCAACAATACTAAATCTGGCTTGCCTTGTTCTATCATTTGCAAAGCTTTATTATAACTTGGTGCAGGAGTGAGTACTTCGTAACCTAGCTTTCTTAGGATAAGGCAAATAGTATCGGCTATTACCATTTCATTTTCTACAACTCCAATTTTAACCTTATTCATAAATTGCAAATCTTGTTTTATATAACCGAGAAAGGTGTAAAATACAAACTCACCTTTTTTTAGCAAACAGTATCCATCAAAAATGGGATGAAAATGTCGAAATATGGGATAAATAATTTAATCCTCCATTTTCCTTGTAACAGTATCTTTAAATGTAATGGTAAAAATACTTCCATTATCAAAGTGATAGATAGCTTCGCCATACAACTGTGCAGCTAACCCTTTAATTAATCTTAAGCCAAGTGTTATGGCTGTATCGAAATTGATGGCAGCATCTATACCTGGCCCATTATCAGAAAAAATCAATATATAGTTTCCTTTAGCCCTTTCTATCATTTCGATATTAATACTTCCTGTTTTATTTTTAACTGATGCATATTTGAATGAGTTGGTTAAAAGCTCATTAATAATTAAGCCCAAGGGCACAGCAGTATCTATATCTAATACCAAGTCGGGCATATTGATTTTTATAAGCATTTTAGAATCTAAATGCTCAAAGACTTCTCCTACCTGAACTGCCATTTCCTGCACAAACGAACTAAACTTAACATTTGCCAAGTCTTCGTTTTGATATAAATTTTGATGAATTAGTGCAATGCTTTTTACCCTGCTTTGCCCTTCATTAAATACGGCTTTAGATTTGTCTTCTTCAATTTCTTCTTTCTGTAAATCGAGTAGTCCCGAAATAATTTGCAAGTTGTTTTTTACACGATGATGTATTTCTTTTAATAGTAATTCTCGTTCGGCTAAAGTAGTTTTTAACTGTGTGGTACGATTATCAATAATAGCTTCTAAAAGTTCTTTGTCTTTATTTAATTTTTTGGTTCTGTAACTAAGAATAAAAACGCCTAACAATAAAAACAATACCACCATTAATAAAACAAACCAAGGTTTATTGTAAAATGCAGCATTTACTTCGACAACAAATTTTAGCTCACTGCTACTCCACTGCCCAGTTATTGTTTGAGCTTTAATACGCAAAACATACAAACCACTTGGAATACCACTAATGCGTATACTGCTTTCTTTGGTATAATTCCAATCTTTATCTTGCCCCTCAATTTTATAAGCATATCTGGTAATTTTATTCTCATAGTCTAAAAGTCTGAATTCCAAAGAAAAAAACTTATCGCCTGGATCTAAAATGATTTTTTTATTTTGCAATAATTCCGATGTTAAATCTTGCAGTTTATCATTACTATTTGAAAATTTATGAAAAGAAATTATTTGTAATGGAATTGCAGAGGATGCAGTATCATTTATAATTTCATTTGGATAAAAGCTATTAATGCCATTCATTCCACCAAAAAATAATTTTCCATCCCAAGCTTTAAATGATGACATTCTGTTAAACTCGTTGTGAGATAAACCATCTTTCTCATAAAAAACATTCACTGTACTGTCGACTGGATTAAAATAAATCAATCCATTTTCACTACCCATCCAAAGTTTCTTTTCATTATCTTCTAATATACTGTAAATAGCATTTGTAGGCAATCCGTCTTCAATACCAAAGCGTGTTGCAGTATTTTTTTTTCTATCCCATTTATATAAGCCATAACCGTTTGTAGTAATCCAAACGATACCTTTAGCATCTTCAAAAACATCTGTAAAATTGCTAACAGGCAAAATATTTTTAGCATTGGCATTTTCACCATAACAATCAATAATATCTCCCTGATTATTTAACAGGAATAAACCTGTTTCCGAAGCTGCCCAAATAGTACCATCGAATCGTTTAAAAAAGTGATAAATCATATTTGGACTAATTGGCTTAGTCATATAACTCTTCACCAGTTTTAAAATTTTAGAGTTGGTATTATAAGTAAAAATGTTTTCCATTTTTCCCAAAAGAATTATGCTATCGTTCAGGGATAAAGCTGATAATATTTGCCGTCCGGAATTTGAAGCTACCAAAGGTTTTAATTGATTGGTTTTACTATCCAGCTCTTCTAATTTATAATTGGTAGTATATAAAGTTTTGTTGTGCTCAATTAAACCATAATTAAAATCATTATTTTTAATAGAAGTGAGGACTCCATTTTTTTGCATAAAAAAATTATTCCATACATTGGCACATACATTCCCAAATTTGTCTTCAAATATTCCTCTAACTTGATTATTGGTTTCAATCTTTTGTTGTTGCTTAGTAAATAAATGATTAAACTTATTACTACGTACCCTTACTTTAAAAATTCCTGCCGAACTGCACACCCATGTATTGCCAAGCCTATCGGCAAAACACTCATAAATATTTAGCGTTGCAAAGTCTTTTATAACACTAGGTTCTGCAACCTTAATTAAGTTGCTGTTGTTATAAAAAAACAATCCTTTACCCTGTATATGAATGATAGAATTGGTATCAGAGGCAACAGGAATAATTGTTGCATTAGATGCTAGAATATCTTTAAAAAAAGATGTTTTGTTTGCTAATTCAATATTTGAGAATTGCCCATTTCTAAATTCACCCAATCCTTCAAATTTATTCTTACTATATTTTACAAGCAAAGAACCATTTCCTTTTATAGAAACAGCTTTTATAAAGCTATAGTTAGTTGTTGCAAATTGTTTGGTAGAATTTTTGTTAATGATATAAGAAGTACTATGTCCACCAAAACCTAAATAACCATTTCCTTTATAAAAACAAGTAAAAGGTCCAGAAGGATCGGTGTAAATAAATGTATTTTCCTTGTCCCATTCTTTCATTTCTAATCGAAGTTTAAAACCTTTTTTACTGGTGTACTTCCAAACCTGATAGGGACTCTTAGTTAAAAATGTAATCTCATCAGTACCCTCATTAGATATCCAATAAACATTACTCTCTTTAAATGGTAATTGAGGAAAAGTTTTTGTGAGTGTTGTAAATTGAAGTGTATTGTGATTAAACACGTCTACAATACCTGTTGCCCAGCGTGAATAACCAGGCAATCCATATAAAACAAATAACTGATTGTTTAAATCGCTGGCAACTTTTACAATATTGTTGCCTTGCATATTGTGAGATTGTTTGGTAAATAGCTGAAAGCTTTTTCCATCGAATCTGTTTAAACCATTTCTAGTACCAAACCACACAAATCCTTTACCATCTTGTACGCCTGTATAAGCCTCTCTTGCTGCCAATCCTTCTTCAATGTCTACGCATTTAAATGAAATTACATAGTCGGTATTTATTACTTGAGCCTTACTATTTAGCTGAATTAAAAGCAATACAATCACAAGCAAAAAAACACATGCACTCTTGTACGTTTGTACAGCAAAAAATTGTATGCTTTTATTTTTGCATTTCACTACGCTGAAAATAAAATAATTATATCAGTTTTTAACTAAAAAGTGGAGGAAACTGCATTTAAAAGGGATAAATGCTTTTATAACTTGAAAAAACTGATTAATTCATCCGCAATTTTTCGATCGTTGCTTAATCGAGGAACTTTATTTTGACCACCCAATTTACCAATGCTTTTCATATATTCTATGAACCCGTTTTTACGAATCTTTTGTATAACTAGCTTTTGTAAAATATTGCCACCAACTAAATCATCGTAATACACATTTTTGGCTCTTAAATTTGCATCAACCTTTTCAATAAATGAATCCATATTATGGGGTTCGTTCTCAAATTCTATAAACCATTCATGGTAACTTTTGCCTTTACCCTGTGCAATATTGGGTGCAACTGTAAACTCTACAATGCTTACACCTTCTTCATTTGCAGCTTTTAATAAGGCGTTTTCAACTTCTTCTCCAATCACATGTTCGCCAAAGGCCGATATAAAATGTTTAATTCTTCCACTTACAATAATTCTATAAGGGTTAGTGCTTACAAATTTTACAGTATCGCCAATATTATAACCCCATAAACCTGCATTGCTATTAATAATTAGTGCATAGTTTTCTCCAACTTTCACATCTTTTAGCATGAGGCGTGTAGGATTCTCGTTAAACACTTCGGCAACAGGAATAAATTCATAAAAAATACCGCTATGTGTATTTAACAATAAGCCTTCTTCAGTTTGTGAATCCTGAAATGCAAAAAAACCTTCACTTGCTGGAAACAACTCGATATAATCTACTTTTTTACCAATGGTTTCAAACAATTTGGCTTTATAAGGTTCAAAATTTACACCTCCTTGAACCATGATACTAAAGTTGGGAAAAAGATCTTTAATTTTCTGCTCACTCCTTTCCGTCAGCCTATCAAAATACATTTGCATCCAAGGTGGAATTCCACTAATTAAAGTCATGTCTTTATTAATGGTTTCTTCTACAATTTTATCTAGTTTGGTTTCCCAATCTTCAATACAATTGGTTTCGAAAGAAGGAAGTTGATTGGTACGTAAATATTTGGGGATATGATGGTTTACAATACCACTTAAACGCCCTGTAGGAATATTGGCTATACGTTCTAATTCAGGGCTTCCACTTAAGAAGATCATTTTTCCATTTGCAAAAGCTGTGTTGCCAGTTTCAGCCATGTAACACAATAATGCGTTACGTGCAGTATTAATGTGATTGGGTATAGAATCTTTTGTAATTGGAATATACTTTACACCACTGGTTGTGCCACTGGTTTTTGCAAAATAAATGGGTAACCCTTTCCACAAAACATTGTGTTTGCCTTCTTTTATTTGCTCTATATAACTTTTAATTTGTTCATAATCTCTTACTGGAACTGCTTGTGTAAAATCTGCATGCGAATGTATATTTTGATATTGGTGATCTTTACCAAAAACAGTTTGCTTTCCAGTTTTAATTAATGCATTAAATATGTCTTGCTGATCTTTTTCAGCATGAGCCATATTTTTTTTAATTTGCTTATGTATATAAATTGCAAAAGGCTTTGCCAATATTGTTTTTAAGTTCATAACTGGAAGTGTTTCTTTATCAACCGTTAGTTATTGTAAATGTACTCTATAACACCAACCAATTGTTTCTGTTTGTCGTAGCAAGCTTCTTTTTGCTTTAATCCGTTTTCGCTGTATGTGTACTTCCATGTGTTGTAATTAGAACCACCAGCCAAAACTTGTATCATTTGTTTTACCCTTCCAGCGGCATCATACTCATACACAAAATCGGGTAGCATTTTTTGCAGTCTTTCATTAAAGCGTACAATATCGGTTAGCTGATTTTTATCGTTGTAATAATAAAAATACGATTCTGTTGTTTTGCCTTTACGCCTCCAGTTTTCTACTGCTATCATTTGTTTGTCATCCAAAACAAAATCCACAAACGTTGTATCTGTATTGTTTTTAACCCTGTACATTTTTATAGGGTTGTTATTTGAATTAAAAAACCAAGTATGTGTTTCAGATGAAAAGCTGTTCATCGAAGTATCGGTTGTTGCCGAAGTAATCGTTTGCAGCAAACCGTTATTATCATAAATGTAATCAGTTACTGTAAGTATATCATTACTTTCATTTTTGGTTTTGCTGATTTTGCCACCTACATAATATGAACTTAATATAGCACTTACACCTGCACTACTTTTAGTAGTGGTAATAATTTCAGAAGCATCTTTATTAATTTTTTGTTCAACAGTAAAGCCTTCGGTAATACTATTGTCAATCTCTTTGCTTTGGGCTTTTACTAAACGGATTTTATTGGTAAGCAATAATTGTTGTTGAGTATTGCTTATACGTGTTGCAATTATATCATTGTAATAATATTGTGCATTTGCAATATTGACAACTGATAAAGCCAGTGTAACTAAACTGAAAAAAAGTTTCATTATTTTAATATTCAGCACCAAATGTAATAACTGCATAACCAACATTCAAAAAGAGATTGTATTTGTGTTGGTTGCCTTAGGTTTGTAGTGTATTTTTAATTAAATGTTAACAAGGTGAGTCATTCTAAAGAAAGGAAAGAAAAAGCATGTTTAAACTGTGGTGCTGCTATTTATGGCAGGTATTGCCATATTTGTGGACAAGAAAATATTGAAACCAAAGAAAGTTTTTGGCATTTGGTAACCCACTTTATTGAAGATATAACGCACTTTGATGGTAAGTTTTTCAGTACCTTAAAATATTTAATTTTTAAGCCCGGCTTTTTAACAACTGAATATTTAAGGGGCAAAAGGGCAAGTTATTTGCACCCGATAAGAATGTATGTTTTTACGTCGGCAATATTTTTCATTTCCTTCTTTTTTGTATTTCATCCCGAAGAAATTATAAAAGAAAATAATGTAGAATTAGAAAACTTAACAGCACCCGAAATAAAAGAACAATTAATTGCAGATAAACGATTGAATGAAAAAGCAATTAAAGCATTAGGGCTGAAAGCAAAAAAGAGAGAACGGATTCAAAAAAAGATAGAACTAATAAACAACGATTTAGATTCTTTGGCGAAAGATACCACCAGACTTAAAGAAAGGCTACACTATTTTAATGAACAAAGAAATAATTTTGTAGACTTAGGTAATTATAGATCTGTAAAAGAATACGATTCAATTCAAAGCACAATTCCTAATGCACAAAAAAGAAATTGGCTAACCCGTTCTATAGAAAGAAAAGCAGCAATACTTAATGAAAAATACCCAACCGAAGCTTCTTCAAAACTAATTGAAGTATTCTTTCATAAGCTACCTCAAATTTTATTTATTTCTCTTCCCCTATTTGCTGCAATACTTCATTTGCTATATATCAGAAGAAAAAAATATTATGTAGAGCATGGCATTTTTAGTATTCACCTATATATAGCAACATTTATTTTAATGTTGTTAATGATAATCTCTAACAGCACTTTACCAGAGAAAATAGATAGTTGGATTAAAACCATTTTATCGATCAGTATTTTCATTTATCTCTATAAAGCAATGCGTAACTTTTATCAACAAAGTCGTATTAAAACATTACTAAAGATTTTTTTACTAAACTTTATTATGTTTTTTGTTATCGCTATACTCTTTGTTTCTTTCTTTTTACTTTCATTTTTTACCATTTAACTAGTTATGAATAAAGACACACTTAGCTCAAGTTTTTTACGCCTTGTAAATATAATGGATGAACTTAGAGCCCAATGTCCTTGGGATAAAAAACAAACAATACAAACCTTAAGACCATTAACAATTGAAGAAACCTATGAGCTGGTAGATGCTATTACCAATAACGATTGGCAAAATTTAAAAGAAGAATTGGGAGATGTTTTATTACACATAATATTTTACAGCAAAATAGGCAGTGAAGAAAAACAATTTGAATTGGAAGATGTAATAAATGGAATTTGCGAAAAATTAATTGTACGTCATCCACATATTTATGGTGATGTTAAAGTAAATAATGAAGAAGATGTAAAGAAAAATTGGGAACAAATAAAACTACAAACCGGTAAAAAGAAAAGTGTTTTGGGTGGTGTTCCTACTGGCTTACCTGCTGTTATTAAAGCTACAAGAATACAAGAGAAAGCCAAACAGGTTGGTTTTGAATGGGACAACAAAGAAGATGTTTGGAAAAAAGTAGAAGAAGAAATTGGCGAACTAAAAGAAGCCATTGAAAGTAATAACCAAGAACATGTTGAAGAAGAATTTGGCGATGTGTTATTTAGCTTAATAAATTATGCACGGTTTTTGAAGGTTGATGCCGAAGGAGCATTGGAGAAAACGAATCAAAAATTTATTCATCGCTTTGTAGGCATGGAAAAAATTGCTACAGAAAAGGGCAAACCATTATCTGAAATGACATTGGAAGAAATGGATGCCATTTGGAACGATGTTAAAAAACAAACAAACCATTGATTACAACATTAATTAATGCCATAAAAAAAAATCGGAAACTGCTGTTTATTGCAGCAGTTTTATTTGTTGTATCTATTGCTGTTACCAATTATGAAAACTTCACTTACTCACCTAAAAAAGTACAGCAAACATTAAGTAATGCCATTAAGATAAAAGAAAGAAAATTTAATGCATTAGCTGATAACAAAGCCTTATTGCGTAAATTGATAACACCAAATGCAGAAGTGAGTACTAAAACTCAACTCACAGATTTCCCCTTAGGAATTTATATTTATACAGCAGCACAAAATGCTAGGAACACCTTGGTATATTGGAATAGTAATAAATATACCATCCCAAATGAAGAATTATCTATTGCAGATGGAAACTATTTTAAAACATATCAAAATGGAGATTTCGAACTAATAAAAAAAACCGTTACCCTAGATAATCAGCAAGTAATTTGCATAGGCATACTCCCAATAAGATGGCATTATTTTATTGAAAACAAATACCTCAATAGCAGTTTCATAGATGCTGTTGAAATTGAAGATTTTTATGAAATCACCAATGATAATAAAGGGTATTCAATTACAAATAGCCACAACAACGAACTATTCAAAATACAAAAAAAGAAAGAAGTTATTCACCATGTTTATGACTGGTTTACCATAATACTAAGAATTACAGCTGTTTTATGTTTGCTCATTTTTATTAATCGATTGGCAATAACTCTGGTACAAGAGCATTCTTTTATTAAAGGTTTTTCATTTTTAAGTATTGCCATTTTAGTGCTTAGATTGATTAGTTATTTTATCTCTTTTCCATTCGATTTTAGTAACCTTCCTTTATTCGACCCATCCATCTATGCTTCAGATTTTTTACACCCGTCATTAGGAGATTTATTAATCAACAGCATCTTATTATTTTGGTTGGTTACTTTTTACAAATTCAACCACACTATACTTCTACAGAATAATCAAGTGCAAAAAAAAGTTCTTGCTTACTTATCGTTAATTGTTTTAACAGCAATAACCATTTTTTTCTCTAATATTATTAGAAGCCTTATACTAGATTCCAAAATTTCGTTCGATGTAAGTAATTTTTTTAGCCTAACTATCTATAGTATTGTAAGTTTTATTATTCTTTGTTTTTGTGTAATTAATTTTTACCACCTTTCACATATTTTACTAAGACAAGTTTTTGTACATTCAATACACCCATTTATACAAATGATGGTTGTAGCTACAGCGGGTTTACTTTTTTTAAGCTTGAAAATGAATACTCCATTTGTGCTTTCTACCTTATTTATTTTAATTTGGTTATTGCTCTACCTTTTTTTAATAAACAGAAGAAAGCAAGATTTAAATTTATCGATACTTAAATCTTCGGTTGGTATTTTTTGGATTATGTTTTTTGCTGCATCTGCAGCAGTACTAGTAATGTATCAAAATAACCATACAGAACTAGAACAAAGAAAAAAATGGGCTGAAAAGCTTGCAGTACAAGCCGATCCAGAAAGTGAAACTTTACTAAAAATTGCTACTACTAATTTTAGCGATGAATTTTTAGCCAAAAATTTCAACCGCTTTAATCAAGAATTTTCTAATAAATTTATTAAGGACAGTTTGGTAACTGAAAATTTTTCGGGCTACCTAAACAAGTACGATACAAGAATTTATCTTTTCGATAGTTTGTACAAACCACTATTTAATGATGATTCTTCAAGTTATGCTGTTATTAAAACCACAATCCTAAATCAAGCAAAAGAAACCAGCATTAATAATTTACACAGCTATAATAGTGCAAATGAAAAACAAGGATATATTTATGAAAAAACAATTGCGTCAGGAGAAAATATTTGTGGCTATTTATTTGTGATGGTAAAACCCAAACGCTACAAAAGCGAAGCTTTATACCCAGAACTTTTTAGACAAGTACAAGACCTCTCTAGTGATTTTAATATTAATTATGCTTATGCTATTTATACCAAAGGCAAAATCATCAACCGTTTTAACGACTATAATTTTCCATCATCTCTAGAAAAAACACCCATACCAAGGGTAAAGTTTGAGCAACGAAATAATGCCAATTACAATGAGTTGTGGTACAATACAGGTACTGGAAAAATTATTGTTATTGCTCATAAAAAATCTATGACCATTGAGCTAATCACTTTATTTGCATATTTGTTTTGTACATTTTTAGTGGTAATTACGTTGTTTCATTTAGCTACATTTTTACTCAACCTACGTTTAGATAAACAAAGCCTACACAAAGCCTTTCAATTAAATATTCGAACACAAATACATGCAACCATTGTATTTATCAGTATTTTTTCTTTTGTAATTATTGGTATTGCTACAATTTCTTTTTTCATATATCGGTTTAATCAATCTAATCAAGATAGGCTTTCTAAATCCATTCAAGTAATGGGTAATGAAATAGAAGAGAAATTAAAAATTGTTCGTTCTCAACTTGCTTTCGATGATGTTTTAAATATTAACGATGTTGGCTTTGGCAACGATGTAGAAAAAAGAATCAATGAAATTTCAGAAGTACATAATGTAGATGTAAATTTTTACGATGTTACAGGTAATTTAATTGCATCTACACAACCATATATATACAACAAGCATTTGTTGAATAACAAAATGGATCCAAAGGCATTTTACGAATTGAATGACAATAAAAGTATTCGATTTATACAATCCGAACAAGTAGCGGGTTTTAATTATTTAAGTATTTATGTACCAGTTACAGATGAAGACGGAACTCCATTTGCCTATTTAAATATCCCTTACCTAAATTCTCAAGCCGAACTAAACCAAGAAATTTCAGGCTTTTTAGCCACCTTAATTAATTTAAATGCATTTATTTTTTTACTAGCAGGTGCAATAGCCTATTTAGCAACCGAAAGAATTGCTTCTTCATTTAACTTAATTAGTAATAAAATGAAAGAAGTAAACCTTGGGAAGCACAATGAAATTATTGAATGGAATAGGAACGATGAAATTGGCGTTTTAGTTAAAGAATACAACAAAATGGTAGAAAAATTAGAGCTAAGTGCACAAGCACTTGCACAAAGTGAAAGAGAAGGTGCATGGAGAGAAATGGCAAGGCAAGTTGCACATGAAATCAAAAATCCATTAACGCCAATGAAACTGAGTATTCAATACTTGCAAAAGTCAATAGGCAATAATAATAACAATATTAAAGAGTTAACACATCAAGTTGCTACAACTTTAATTGAGCAAATTGAACAGCTATCCAAAATTGCTGGCGACTTTTCTCAGTTTGCCAATATTGGAAATATCCGTTCGGAAGTTTTTGAAATTGCAGATATATTGAACAGCTTAATTCAACTACACTCCACCCAAGAAAAAGTTACTATAGAATGGATAAAAAGTGAAGAACCTTGTTTGTTACATGCAGATAAACTTCAAATTAGTCGTTTATTTTCTAATCTTATTTTGAATGCGATAGAAGCTTGCGAAAACAACAAAGAAGCTATTATAAAAGTACATCAGCAAAGAACAGAGCATATGATTGAAATCACCATCACCGATAATGGCTATGGCATTGATGAAGCTATGCTGGATAAAATTTTTACTCCCAATTTCACCACCAAGTCTTCTGGTACTGGTTTGGGACTTGCTATATGTAAGGGCATTGCAGAGAAAGCAAATGGCAGCATTCGCTTTACAACAAAAAAAGGTAAAGGCACTTCTTTTACTGTTTCTTTGCCTTTGTACAAAAAATAAAAAAGCCAGACAATTCAGTTTTGTCTGGCTTAAATAGCTATTCAAAAATTACTCTTTTACTTCAGCGGCAGCTTTTTGTTTTTTTCTAATTTCACTAAACTGCTTGTACTTTTCCTTGCCCATAATTTCTTTAATCTTATCATTCTTCTCAGTACTAATTTCTTTCAATTTAGCAGCTTTGGCTTCGTCGGTTAATGAAGCATCTTTTCTAACCTCAGTACTTTTTTTGCCAGCTTCCATATTAATTTCCTTAATCTGCTGAATTTGAGTTTCAGTTAAGCCAACTTCTTTATAGGCAGCAGCAACTTCTTCCTCTTGCTTTTGCTTTTGTTTTGCTTTTTCCTCTTTACTCATTTGAGGTTTTGCAGTAGCTTCTGAAGTAGCAGTTTGTTGTGCATTGGCTGCAATGGTAAAAACACCTGCACATAATAACGTTACAAATACTTTTTTCATAATTATACTTTTTTGGAAAATAAATTTAAGCAATCATTGTAATAATCGTGCCACTATTACAATTAATTTCCTCCACCACCTCCTTGTGGCCTTCTTTCTTGCATACGCTTTCTTTGTTCTTCATAAAACGCTGCAACTGCTTTTGTTTGATCGTCGGTTAAAGGAATTTCCTTAATTTTTTTGTCTCTAGCATCATTAATTTCTTTCATTTTCTTTTGTTTGTCATCCTGACTTAAACTTTCGTCTCTTCTCAATTTACCAGATTCCATTTGAGCATCGAAATAAATGTCAATTACTTTATCCGCCTGTGCATCTGTAATTTTAGCCTGTTGTACCAATTGTGGTTTAATTTGTTCTTTCATTCTGGCTTTTCTAGCTTCTGGATCCATTCCTCCTTGGGGTTGTGCAAATGCTAAAGTTGAAAACATTACAAAGCTTAATAGGGCAATTACCTTTTTCATAATTTTTTAATTTTGTTTATTGATTGAAAAAACAAGATAAAGTTTATTGAAAAACAAATAATATTTTTTCGGTAGAATATACATCTTCATGGCTTAGTTATAAAACCAAAAGCATTATTAGAAGATATTGGCTTTCTCAGAAACCCAGTTTTGTGAATTAACTTAAATGTGGCTGTAAAAACAGCCATTAGATAATTTTATTTTCATTTTCAGTAAGCATTTGTTAGCTATTTTGTTAGCTATTGTTTAAAATGCTACATCAAATAATTGCATAAAAAAAGCTGAAACCTTTATAAATAAAGAATTTCAGCTTTTGTAGTGAGGAGGAGATTTGAACTCCCGACCTTCGGGTTATGAATCCGATGCTCTAACCAACTGAGCTACCTCACCATTTGTAAGGGCTGCAAATATAGGGGTTTATCAAAAACCCTAAAACAAGTATTTTAGTTTTTCAAAAAAATTAGTATTTAAGCAATTTAATCAGTCTTTCGGCTACTTTTTGGGCGGTTGGCAGCATTTCTTGCTCAAGTGCAAGGTTAATAGGAACCGCAGGTAAGTTTAATGCTCCCATAACTTCAACCTTAGCATCTAAAAAATGGTAACAATGATTGCTTATTCTTAATGAAAGGGCTTCTGCAAAAGAATTATTTAAAGGCTCTTCTGTAAGAACCAATACTTTTCCATGTTTTCGAACACTATTAAAAATCATTCCTTCATCTAACGGGTGCAATGTTCTTAAATCAATAATTTCTACCGATTCACTATATGCTGCATTATTTAAAGCAAGTTGTTCTGCAGCTGCTTTGGCCCAATACACCCCCATTCCATAAGTAATAATTGCAACGGTTTCTCCAAGTTTAATTTTATCAGCATGGGCATGTAAAACAATATTGGCTTTACCCAAAGGTAATATATAATCTTTCGATGGTTCAATTGTTTTGGCATCTTCAGTTCCTGGTACTTTGCTCCAGTACAATCCCTTGTGTTCTAACATTATTACGGGATTGGGATCTAAAAATGCTGCTTTCATTAATCCTTTCATATCAGCTGCATTACTAGGATAACATATTTTAATTCCTTTTATGGTAAGCAATGTACTTTCGATACTACCACTATGGTAAGGACCACCACCACCATAAGCCCCAATTGGAACCCTCAAAACCATTTGTACAGGAAATTTTCCATTACTTAAATAACAACTCTTCGAAATCTCTGTAACCAACTGATTTAAGCCAGGGTAAATATAATCGGCAAACTGAACTTCAACAATAGGCTTTAAACCCAATGCACTCATTCCAATTGTACTACCAACAATATAAGCCTCCTGAATGGCTGTATTAAACACTCGATGATCTCCAAATTTATCTGCCAATGTTGCTGCTTCTCTAAACACTCCACCCAATCGTCGACCTACGTCCTGACCATATAAAATTGCTTCTGGGTAATCTTGCATCAGCTCTTCAATAGCATGCAATGCAGCATCAACCATTATTATTTTTTCACCTACTTTAGGAAAACGAACGCCCTTTTCTTCTTTAACTACAACAGGTGCAAACACATGTTCAACTGCCAATGATCCTATTGGGTCAGCAGCATTTTGTGCCTTTATAAACGCATCGGCCATTTCTTTGGTTGCAGTAAATTCTACCTCATTTATTTCATGTTCATTAAAGCCAATACCTCCTAAAAACAACCTTAGTTTTGGTAATGGATCATATAGGCCATGTTTCAATAAATCTTCTCTGGTTCTATAAAATTCTTTTCTCACACCACTTGTATGATGCCCTAATAAAGGTACTCTTGCATGTACCAGTATTGGTTTTCTTTCTTTACGTACATATTCAAAAGCTGCCTGCATTGTATCATAGCTTCTTACAAAATCACTACCATCACATTGCATTCTTTTCAATCCTTTAAAACCAGCAGCATACTCGTAAGCATTCATTGCCCTTGCCTCTTCAGCACTTACACTTATGCCCCATTGATTATCTTGTACCAAATAAATAATGGGCAATTGTTTTAATACAGCAAATTGAAATGCCTCGCTAACTTCACCTTCTGTAATACTATTATCCCCAAAAGAGCAAACCACAACTGGTAATTCTTCATTAACGCCTTGTTTTAGTAAAGGCTTATGGTATTTTTCAATAAACTGTACCCCCTGAGCTAAACCTGTTGTTGGTATAGCTTGCATTCCTGTTGCACTACTTTGATGAATAATTGAAGGGCGAATTCCATCTTTATTAGAAGGATGACAATAATAAGAACGTCCACCACTAAATGGATCATCTTTTTTTGCCAGTAATTGTAACATTAATTCGTAGGGTGTAAATCCAGCTGAAAGCATCATTGCGTCATCCCTGTAATAAGGGCTCATCCAATCTTGCTTTTGCAGTTGTAAACCAGTAGCAATTTGTATGGCCTCATGTCCACGTGAAGAAGAGTGAACATATTTACAAATATTCCTATTAGCATCATAAGTATCACACATGGCCTTTGCGGTTACCATGAGTTTATATGCTTTTAAAAGTAACTCGGGATTTTGCATTTCTGTAAATATCTCACAACTTTATCGTCTATGTAAGTTTGGTAAGAAGTTTTAAAACCTATACTAGTTTTCCACCTGTTTTTTGGGGCTTTCACCATTCGATTTTTAATGTAGCTTTTGTTGGGGCTATCCGCTACAAGTCCCAATAAAATTGGGAGCTTTTCACTACTATCCCCCAGCCCTTCAACAGTTGAACAATTTTCAACAATTTGTACAAGTTATTTAATTTCTAACTCAAACATTTTTTCTTGTTCAAAAAACCCTTCTAACACATCTCCCACCACACACTCTCCAACACCTGCTGGTGTTCCTGTAAAAACAACATCCCCAATATTTAGAGAAAAATAATTAGAAATATGAGCAATGATTTGATCAAACGTAAACATCATATCATCACTGATACCTTTTTGTACTGTTTCACCATTATTTTTCAACGAAAAGTTGATTACATTTTTTAGTATCGTTGAGTTTAAATCAATCCATTTACCTAAAACTGCACTATTATCCCAAGCTTTTGCTTTTTCCCAAGGCAATCCTTTTTTCTTCAACTCGTTTTGAATATCTCTTGCAGTAAAATCTATTCCAACAGTTATGGCATTGTAGTATTTGCTTGCTTGTCTTTCAGGTATGTATCTTCCATTTTTGCTAATACGCAACACTAATTCAGCTTCATAATGAAGCTCATTACTAAATTCTGGGTAATAAAAGGGAGTATGCGATTGTAGTAAAGCACTTTTGGGCTTCATAAAAATAACAGGCTCATCGGGTATATCATTACCCAACTCCTTTGCATGATCTACATAATTACGCCCAACACAAAATATTTTCATGGTTCGCTATTTAAAATAATAATTAAGTAATCCAGTTGTTACCTTTCATAAAAATGAATGGTTAAGTGATAAAGGTTTACTTATATGCTATTTTTAGTTCCCTAATAACAGATTAATGACCTATTTTATTATGTAAAGCTTAAATTATTTATGGTGTTCATGGTTCTTTCAACCCCTATTGCAGCGAAAGATTCTATTACTTCTATGCTTTTTTCGATCTTTTTGTTTACAATAACTTGTTCTATGGGCAGCCATTTACTTAGTACAAATTCGGCCTGCATTCCTTTAGGAAAATTATTGCCTATACCAAAACGCAATTTGGTATACTTATCGGTTCCCAACATTAACTGAATGTCTTTCAAACCATTATGCCCAGCATCGCTTCCACTTGGTCTAAGTCGCATCTTATCTATAGGCAATGCCAAATCATCTACAATGGTTAAAGTATTTTCTACCAAAACTTTTTCTTTGTCTAACCAATATTTAAAAGCCTTACCACTTAAGTTCATATATGTGGTAGGTTTTATACAAACAAATATTTTACCCTTCCATTTTATTTCAGCAACCTCTGCTAGTCGATCTAACTTAAAAAATCCACTATGCTTTAATACAAATGCATCTACTACATCAAATCCAATATTATGACGTGTATGCCTATATTCGTTACCAATATTACCCAAACCAACAATTAAAAACTTACTCATGCAACAAAAATAGTTAAGTACAGCATACCCTAATATAAATAAGTAAATACGTTTTGCCAATACAAATGCATAAAAAAACCTCTGGAAATTTCCAGAGGTTTTGTATAAAATTTTGCTAGTTTATTTTTTCTTCTCTTCTGTTGCTTCTTGCTTCAACTGACGAGTCATTACCACTGATGCAATAGGAATACGTGGAGAGTTCATAATCTCTAAACCATCGGTTACTACATCTTCTACACGTAAGTTTTCGTTAATCTTCAAATTTGTTATATCTACTTCGATAAATTCTTTTAACGATTTAGGTAAAGCTTTAATTTTTAAAGACTTCATTTTGATTACCAACTTACCACCATCTTTAACACCAATTGAGTTACCAGTGTATTTTAAAGGTAAAGTGGCAATCACTTTTTTGTCGTCTACCAACTCCAACAAATCAACGTGAATTAAAGCATCGCTAACCTTATCAAACTGTAAATCTTTCAAAATAGTTCTGTAAGTTTTGCCATCGATAACTACTTCTGCAACTTGAAATTCTGCTGTATAAACCAGTGGCTTAAAAGCTTTTGCTGAGGCAGAAAAATTAATTTCCTGAGCACCCCCGTAAATTACAGCTGGCACTGCATCCTGAGAGCGTACTTGGCGGGTGGCTTTTTTGCCAAATTCGGTCCTCAGTTGTCCTTCGATTGTAACTGTTTTCATTTATTTTAAATTTTGGACGGCAAAAGTAAGGAAAAATAAGTTTATATAAGTTTTAAAAGTTTACAAAGTTCAAAAGTTTATTAACCTATTGATTTTGAACAGCTTTGTCCTAATTAAAAAAGCAAAAAAGGGAGTTTACTCGGTAAACTCCCTAAAATAAATAACTATAAAATTTATTTATCTCTACCTCTTAATTGACTATGCACAAATAAACTAGTAATACTCTTGTTTTCATAAGCGTTACGAATAGCGATTGCAAACAAATCGGCTACAGAAATAGCTTTAATTTTTTTGCTTTCATGTTTTAAAGGAATGGTATCGCAAACAACCAACTCTTCTAACACACTGTTTTCGATATTTTCATACGCTTTACCACTTAAAACAGGATGCGTACAAAAAGCTCTAACACTTTTAGCTCCTTTGTCTTTTAATAAACCTGCAGCTTTCGCCAATGTTCCACCCGTATCACATATATCATCTATTAAAATTATGTCTTTGTCTTTCACATCACCAATAACCACCATACTGGCTATTTCGTTGGCTCGTTTTCTATGTTTATCACAAATTACCATTTCGGCATTAAAATAACTGGCTACTTCACGAACACGGTTGGTACTACCTACATCGGGTGCTGCAAAAGTTAGATTAGACAATTTTAGCTGCTCGATATAAGGAATAAAAATTGCACTGCTATCTAAATGATCTACAGGAATATCAAAAAAACCTTGAATTTGCGGAGCATGCAAATCCATAGTAATTACTCTGTGTGCTCCTGCTGCTTCTAATAAAGTAGCAATTAATTTACTTCCAATAGCAACACGGGGTTTGTCTTTTCTGTCTTGACGAGCAAAGCCATAATAAGGAATTACAGCAACAACTCTATGAGCACTGGCACGTTTGGCAGCATCAATCATTAACAGCAATTCCATTAAGTTTTCAGTTGGTGCAAATGTACTTTGTACTAAAAAAACATAGTCACCACGAATACTTTCTAAAAAAATGGGCTGAAATTCCCCATCGCTGAATTTTTGAATATTTACCTTGCCTAAAGGTGTGCCGAAACGTTGAGCGATTTTTTCGGCTAACTTTTGAGAACCTGTGCCTGAAAAGATTTTTACAGTAGGATTCATCATAACAGTAGAATGTGCTGCGAAGATAAAGTGATGAGCCTTAGCTGTAAAATATGATTTTATCAATTTCTTTTTTTGTGGATTTTTATTGGAAAGATTTATTTGTTTTTGAAACTTTCTTATTTTAGATTATAAAAAATATTTATGGCAGGAATAAAAGACTGGAGTGAAGACGACAGACCTAGAGAAAAATTAATGCTTAAAGGAACTGCAACATTGAGCAACTCAGAGCTACTGGCTATATTAATAAACAATGGTACAAAAGATAAAAGTGCAGTTGATGTTGCTAAAGATTTATTGGCAAAAGCAGATAATGATTTGCAAAAAATTGGAAGATTATCGGTTAAGGAAATGTTGAAACTGAAAGTAAAAGGTATTGGGCCAGCAAAAGCAATAACAATAGCTGCTGCTTTAGAATTAGGTATTAGAAGAGATGCTGCAGATAAAAAGAAAGAAAAAATAACTTCAAGCAAAGATATTGCCGACTTTTTGAAAGCTCAGTTTCAGTACCATACCAAAGAAGTTTTTGTGGTAATATTTTTAAACCAAGGCAACAAGATTTTACACCACGAAATAATTAGTGAAGGAGGAATTACTGGTACTGTTGCCGATCCAAGAATTATTTTGCAAAAAGCTTTGGAACATAATGCAACTGCAATTATTTTATCGCACAACCATCCAAGTGGAAACTTAAAGCCTAGCAGGCAAGATGAATTATTAACCGATAAAATAAAAAATGCTGCTGCATATTTTGACATTAAAGTTGCCGACCATATTATTGTGAGCAGCGAAGGTTATTTTAGTTTTGCCGATGAAGGATTAATTTGATTGGCGAATTAACGAATTGTGAATTTTTGGATTGAGGGCTTATATAAAAGCCCCTGCATTTTTAATACAAGGGCTGAATAGTTGAGTATAGTTATATAGTAAAAGTGTGCGACGCAACTGAAGTTGAAAAAAGTATCTGCAGTTGGTTACATAAAATTCTTACATATCATTTACAATTTTTTTATAGCTTGTTACAATACCTTTAATTAAAGAGGAACTGAAACCCTGATGCTCCATTTCGTTTAAACCTGCAATAGTGCAGCCTTTGGGTGTTGTTACTTTATCAATTTCCTGTTCTGGGTGTGTATTTTTTTGCAACAATAATTCGGCTGCACCTTTAACTGTTTGTGCAGCAATTAAACTGGCAGTTGCAGCACTAAAGCCAATTTCAATTCCTCCTTGAATATTGGCTCTTATATATCGCATGGCATAAGCTGTGCCACATGCAGCCAATACAGTTGCAGCATCCATTAACTTTTCTTCTATAAAAACTGTTTTGCCAAGCTGATTAAAGACATCCGTCACGTATTGAATTTGCTCTTTACTTGCATTGCTTTCACTTATACAAGTCATGCTTTGCTGAATGGCAATAGCAGTGTTGGGCATTGCACGAAAAATTGGAAAATCGTTGCCTAATAAATCCTGCATTTCTTTTACCCACACGCCTGTAACCACACTTACCAAAACATGTTTGCCAATTGCTAATGAAGGTTTTATTTTAATCAATACTTCCTTAATTTGAAAAGGCTTAATGGCAAGAATAACATAATCGGCAAAAGCAACAGCTTCATTATTATCATTACTTATATTTACACCTTTATTGTGCAAAAATTTTAATGTTTCAATATTTCTTTTTGTAACGATAATATTAGATGGATGTATAAAACCACTAGCTATTAATCCTTCTGCAATGGCTGTTCCTAGGTTTCCACCACCAATGATGGCTATTTTTTTGTTCATGATGTTTTATTATTTGGGGAATTTTTCAGGGTTGATTCTCATGTCTTTAACTGATACTATTTCAACAGTATCATTCTTTATTTTATAGAAAAGACCACATTGAAATTTTTTGAACAGAATTCTTCGATATGTAAATGTGATATTATAATAGTGATATGGAGTTTTACTTAACGTAGCTAGAACTTCAAAATATTCACTCAAAATTCTATCGCCTAACCCTACTTGAATATTTTCATAAAAATGAACTAATTCAATAAGTTCTAATCTGCTTTCCTCTGTTTCAATAATCTTATAAAGCATGATTTCGCTGCTTTCTAAACTCTTCTAATTGTTGTTTTGCTATTTCAATAGTCTCATAAGGATCACAAGGTTTTGTAATACCAAGTTCAAGATTTTTACTTCTTTTATCAAATTCTTCAATCCATTCTTGTGGTATAATAAATTCTTCCTGTACTTTCTTTTGATAAGCTTCTGCTGCCTCTAGTAAAACATTGGTCAAGCCATCGTCTGCTGAGCTTAGCAAATCTTGCAATGCTTGTTTTTTTTCTTCTTTGTTCATGCCAAAAATTTTACTAAAGTTAAGTATTAATATATTTTCAACTCTTTCAAATAATGTCGAACATAATTATTCACACCTTCTTCTAGCGAATAAAACGCTTCTTCATAACCTGCATCTTTCAGTTTTTGCATATTCGCTTCTGTAAAATATTGGTATTTATCACGAATATCCAATGGCATATCAATGTACTGAATATTGGGTTCTACATCTAACCCTGCGAAGGTGGCTTTAACCAAATCGTCAAAGCTTCTTGCTGATCCTGTGCCTAAATTATATAGAGCTGACGTAAGTCGTGAATCGTTATTCGTGAGTTTAATCACTAGCGATTCACGATTCACGTTTAACGTTTTTGTCATCATCCAAAAAATAACTTTTACCACATCTTTCACATACACAAAATCTCTCAATTGCTGTCCGTCTTTAAAATCAGGTCGATGACTTTTAAACAACTTTACCACCCCATCTTTTTTGATTTGATTGAATGAATGCCAAATAACACTAGCCATTCTGCCTTTATGGTATTCATTAGGACCATATACATTAAAGAATTTCAATCCAGCCCAAAATAGTGGGCATAAACTACCATCTTTAACTTGTTGAAGAGCCCATTTATCAAATTCATTTTTACTTACTCCGTAAGGATTTAAGGGTTGCAATTTTTCTACTATTTCGTGGTTATCATTGTAACCCAATGCACCATCTCCATAAGTTGCAGCAGAGGAAGCATACACCAATGGAACTTGATTAGTAGCACAATAATTCCATACATCAATAGAATAATTATAGTTCAGTTCTCGGTGTACTTCATAATCAAATTCAGTTGTATCGGTTCTGGCTCCAAGATGAATAACAAAATCAATTTTCGGGTCTTTCTCGTTTAACCAATCGAATAAATTATGCCTTTCAACAATTTGAGTAAACTTTTTACTTTCCCAGTTTTTACGTTTGGCTTCTACTCCAAAATCATCCACTAAATACAAATTTTCATAGCCTTGTTCATTCAAGTATTCAACCATACAAGAGCCTATAAAACCAGCAGCACCAGTAACAATAACTGTTTGGAGTTTGGTTTTGGGTGTTTGTTCGTTCATAACTTAAGTATTCAAAAGTTTCTCAATAGCAGTGTCATATTTTTCTTTCCACACAACTATACTGCCCCAATTTTCTCCATTTACTTTTATTTCACCAGATGAAACTGAGCCTAATTCAGTGAAAGAAATTCCAGCCGATTCAATGACTGATTTGAAATTTGAAATTTGAGATGGAGCAACTGTAACAACAACTCTACTTTGAGCTTCTCCAAACCAATACGCATCTTGCCTTAGCCCCTCCTTTGGAGGGGTTGGGGAGGCGATGTTAAAACCTAAATTATTATTAAATCCTTTTTCTAATAACGTTACAGCCAATCCTCCTTCACTTATGTCATGTGCAGAACTAACTAATTTTTGTTTAATTAAATCAGCCACTAAAGCTTGTACTTTAAACTCTTCGTCTAAATCAAATGCTGGTGCAGGAGAATATTCAATTCCTTTCAATTTGTGTAAATATTCACTGCTGCCAATACAATTTTTTTGCTCACCAATCAATATAATAACATCGCCTTCATTCTTATAATTCAAAGTCATTCTATTATTAAAATCATCTAACACACCTACCATACCAATAGTTGGTGTTGGATACACAGCACCTTCTGGTCCTTGATTATAAAAACTTACATTACCACCAGTTACAGGCGTATTAAATTTTCTACAAGCATCGCCCATACCCGTTACAGCTTTTACAAACTGATAATATACTTCAGGATCGTAAGGATTACCAAAGTTCAAGCAGTTGGTTACACCAATTGGCTCACCCCCACTACAAACAATATTTCTTGCAGCTTCAGCAACTGCAATCATTCCACCCACATAAGGGTTGGCAAATACATATTTACTATTGCAATCAACCGTCATGGCTAAAGCCTTGCCTGTTCCCTTTGCTAAAACAATACTTGCATCACTAGGAGCATTGGTACTTGCATTTGCAGCACCCACCATGCTATCATACTGTGTGTAAACCCAACGTTTAGAAGCAATGTTGGGTATTTGAATCATTTGTTCTGCAAGAGACTTTACGTCAGTAATATCTTCAACAGCATTAATATCAAAAGCATTAATCTTTTCAAAATATTTTGGCTCAGTATATGCTCTTGTATATTGTGGAGCACCACCACCAAGCACTAATTCATATGCTGGAACTTCTGCTTCTAAAACACCATGCATATAAAATCTTAACATGCCATCATCTGTAACTTCCCCAATATTGCTGGCACTTAAATCCCATTTTTCAAAAATATCCAACACCTGTTTTTCCTTTCCTTTTTCTACCACAATCAACATTCTTTCTTGGCTTTCACTCAACAATAATTCCCAAGCTTTCATGTCTTTTTGACGAGTGGGAACTTTGTCTAAATCAATCCTCATTCCTACTTTGCCTTTAGCACTCATTTCGGCAGTACTGCAAATAATGCCAGCAGCACCCATATCTTGCATACCAACAATAGCATCAGTATCTATCAATTCTAAACAGGCTTCTAACAATTTTTTCTCCTGAAATGGATCACCAACTTGCACTGCAGGTAATTCTTGTACACTTTCTTCTGTAATATCTGCACTAGCAAAACTTGCACCACCAATGCCATCTTTACCTGTTGCACTACCTACAAAAAATACAAGATTACCAATCCCTTCAGCAGTTGCACTAATCATTTTATTGCTTTGCATAATGCCCACACTCATGGCATTTACCAACGGATTGGTATGGTAGCAATCTTCAAAATACACTTCACCACCAACTGTTGGCACACCAAAGCAATTGCCATAATGACCAATACCGTGTACTACACCTTTTAGTAAATGTTGTGTTTTCTTTTCTTTCAAATTACCAAAACGCAAACTGTTTAAAGATGCAATTGGTCTTGCACCCATGGTAAAAATATCACGTTGAATTCCACCAACACCAGTTGCAGCACCTTGAAAAGGTTCTAATGCACTGGGGTGGTTATGACTTTCAATTTTAAATACCACACCAAAGCCATTGCCCATATCCATCAAGCCTGCATTTTCTTCACCAGCAGCCACCAACATTCTACCACCATCTCTTGGTAACGTTTTCAACCATTTGATAGAGTTTTTGTAGCTACAGTGCTCACTCCACATAGCACTAAAAGTACACAGTTCAGTAAAGTTTGGCGTACGACCTAATTTTTGTTTAATTAACTCAAATTCATCTGCGGTTAAACGAAGTTGCTCAGCGGTTTTAACGGTAATTTCCATTGTTAATTTATGTTTACCACATAGAGACATAGCCACATAGCATTACGCTCTTTATCTAAATAGTAGAAAACTTAACCATTTACTATGTTTCTCTGTGCCTATGTGTTGATTTGTCGCAAATGTAAGCATCCAATTGTTGGGGGCAATGCTAAGTTTTCCCAACTATTTACACATCATTTTTAAACAAAACGAAGGTTTAACTACTATCTTCCGTCTTATTTAACCATAAAGGCTTTTTTTGAACGAATTTTCGCTGATACAACAACTGCAACAAGGCAACAGGCAGGCTTATACCCAATTGGTAGAAGCTTATCAGCACATGGTATATAACACAGTCTTAAATATTATTCAGCAAAATGAAGAAGCAGAAGATGTAGCTCAAGAAGTTTTCATACAGGTATATCAGAATATTGGTGGTTTTAGAGCAGAAAGTAAATTATCGACCTGGATTTATCGGATAGCCATAACAAAATCATTAGACTGGCAACGGAAAAAGAAAGCAAAAAAACGTTTCAGTATTATCAAACAAACATTGGGTTTTGGTATAACCGAAGCAGATGAACCTGTAAACTTTAATCACCCTGGTGTTCAATTAGACAATAAAGAACAGGCTGTTGTTTTATTTAAAGCACTGAACCAGCTGCCTGATAATCAAAAAGCAGTATTTGTTTTAATTAAAGCCGAGGGCTTGAGTTATGATGAAACCAGTGCAATCTTAAATACAACAGTTAAGGCTGTTGAAGCTTTAATGCACCGAGCAAAGGCAAATTTGAAAAAAATATTACAAGATTACTATAACGACCATAAAATATAAATCATGCAAAGCGAACCCAATTTTGATGACATCATCAACAGTATTAATCATATTCAACGGGCAGAAGCTCCTAACTTTTTTGTTACCAGAGCTCAGGCAAGATTAGATAAACATTTGGACTCCTCCAATACATGGATGCCTGTACAAAGACCAGCATGGATAATAGCTTCTTTAATGCTTTTGTTTATGGTAAACATATACTTAATCAATGCTCCTAAAAGCAAATTAAATAATGCCCAAAAATCATCAGGCATCGAAGAAAAATCGATCAACGATTTTGCCAATACCTATGATTTAAATACATCTACCAATTATTAATTTTTTGTTGTATGAACAACACAAACAAAAGCCGATTATTAACGATTGCAATTTTGCTGCTGATTGCTGCAAATGTTGTTGCATTGGTTTTATTTTGGCATGATAAAAACAGAAAAGACACAGATTTACTACCACCTCCTATGGTTCAAAATGGCGGATCTGCATTCGATTTTTTAACTAGAGAATTGGCATTAGATTCCAATCAAATAAAAGCATACAGTGCATTAAGAGATGAGCAGCGAAAAAATGCTGAACCATTAAAAAAAGCCATTCGTGAGTCGAAAGACAGTTTATTCAGCTTACTAAAAAAATCGCCAGTAAATGATGCTGATTTACAAAAGGCACTGAATAAAGTTGGTGCTGCACAAATAGCCTTAGATAAATCAACCTTTCAACACTTTCAAAGTGTTCGTAGCCTTTGTACACCCAAACAGCAACTTAAATTCGACAGCGTTATTCAACAAGCGATGCAAATGTTTGGTCAACCCAATAGACGACCACCAATGGATAGACCAATAAAAGGAGACAGCACTAAAAGAAGACCTCCAAGAGATAGAGTAAATCAAAATAGAGATGTTAATGTACCACCAAGAGAATTAGGTCCTGATGGACGACCTCTGCACCCTCCAAGGGATAAGGATGGAAGACCACTACACCCACCAAGAAATAAAAATGGCAAACCCATGCATCCACCAAGAGATGGTAAAGGTCATCCACCTCCACCCCCAGATGAAATGTAAATACTTAAACCTTGCATAAATGTTGCAGGGTTTTTTATTATAACACAAATTCATTAATCAATTCATAAAACCACCAATTCGACAATCCACCAATTCGTTAATTCGCCAATACCCGCTTACTTTTACAAAAAACAATCACTTTGTTACCATCAGTTGCAATAGTTATACTCAATTATAATGGAAGAAATTTTTTAGAAAAATTTCTTCCATCAGTTATAGCATCAACTTATAGCAACAAAAAAATTATTGTTGCCGATAATGCTTCAACCGATGATAGCATTGAATTTTTAAAAAAAAATCATCCTACCATACAACTATTACTCAACCTAAACAATGATGGTTTTACAGGTGGTTATAACTGGGCATTACAAAAAGTAGAAGCCGATTATTATGTGCTTTTAAATTCGGATGTTGAAGTAACACCTAATTGGATAGAACCCATTATTGAGCTAATGGAGTCTGACAAAACAATTGCAGCTTGTCAACCCAAAATTTTATCCTGGCACAACAAAACACAGTTTGAATATGCAGGTGCTTGTGGAGGCTATATAGACGGCTTGGGTTATCCATTTAGCCGAGGAAGAATTTTTGACGTTTGTGAAGCCGATGAACAACAATACAATTCTGTCGAAAAAATATTTTGGGCAACAGGTGCTGCCATTTTTGTACGTAGCAACGTATTTCATCAGCTCAACGGTTTCGATGCCTCTTTTTTTGCCCACATGGAAGAAATAGATTTGTGCTGGCGAATGCAATTGGCTGGCTACAACATTTATGTACAGCCACTTTCAACGGTGTATCATGTTGGTGGAGGTACATTGCCCAAAGGATATCGCAAAACCTATTTAAACTTTCGCAATAACCTAATTATGTTGTCTAAAAATTTGCCAGTCACTGAAAAAATATATAAAATTCCCATTCGTTTTTTACTAGATGGCATCAATGCTTGGAAAGATTTACTAACAGGCAACCCAACAACATTAAAAGCAGTATTCTTTGCACATGTGCACACCGTTTCTTGGTGGTTTACTGGCAATAAAAACAAGCAACCCAAAAAAACATTTACAACATTAAATGGTGTTTACAAAGGCTCTGTTGTTTGGCAATACTTTGTAAAGAAGAAAACAAAGTTTACACAAATTATGTAGTTGGGGCTTTCAACAATATAACATCTTGCAACTGTATATCTGGCTTTCGCAAGTAGTGCTGCAATACTACAGCAGCTACTTTGCTCAATCCAGCAGCCAATCAACAATAGAATATCATTCAACAAAACATATTTGAGTTTTATCAACAAAAAATCAATAAAAACAATAAAGGAATTGGATTATTCATTTGCATCCTTATTTTTGCAACTGTTAAAAAACAATTATGGCACAACACGTAGAACATACTGAAGACGGCAGCGAAAAAGATTTTACCAAAAACTGGGTAAACTCTTCTCGTTTCTTATTCTATTTACAGGTTTTTTGCATTTTGGCATTTGTATTGGGTGGTTGTTACCGTTTATACAACCAACGCTATAAAGGAAAACCAGATATCGAAATTCAGGGCAGTACTAAATACACGCCTGAATACAAATAAAATTTTTTGAAAAAAAATTTTGTTGAGAACTTTAGATGTCTATTTTTGCACTCCCAATCGAGAAATTAAGGTTTCAAAAAAGGGAAAGTTCTTAACAATCAAGCGGAAGTAGCTCATTTGGTAGAGCACGACCTTGCCAAGGTCGGGGTGGCCGGTTCGAGCCCGGTCTTCCGCTCAAAGAAAGTCCTGAACGATTAAGTTTCGGGATTTTTTTTTCACTTAGTGAAATGTTGCCCCGGTGGTGGAATTGGTAGACACGCAGGACTTAAAATCCTGTGACCCGCAACGGTCGTAACGGTTCAACTCCGTTCCGGGGCACAACAAAAAAGCAGAAAGTAATTTCTGCTTTTTTTATTGCTCATATTTTCCTTTTCAATCGCATATCCAATTATTTCAACTCCTATCTTCACATTCTTATGAATAATAATGCAATTGCCGATAATTTTTCTTTGTTAGGTAAACTAATGGATATTCATGGCGATAATAGTTTTAAAGCCAAATCTTACAGCTCTGCTGCATTTAATATTGAGAAACTGCCCATGCAGCTAAGTTCTATCGAACAAGAAAAAATATTTTCTTTAAAAGGTATTGGAGAATCGGTTGGACAAAAAATTGTAGAGCAACTAAATACAGGAAGATTAAATGTTTTAGATGAGTACATTTTAAAAACACCGCCAGGCGTTATTGAAATGTTGCATATTAAAGGCATTGGCCCTAAAAAAATTTCGACCATTTGGAAAGAAATGGAAATAGAATCGATTGGAGAATTGTTGTATGCCTGTAACGAAAATAGGTTAACCCGATATAAAGGTTTTGGCGAAAAAACACAACAAAGTGTAATTGAGAGTATTGAATTTTACATAGGCACTTTAGGTAATTATTTGTACCAGCAAATTGAAAGCTATGCCTTATCGGTTCATGAAAAATTAACTGCTTTGTTTACCGATGATAGTTTTATTCTAACTGGTGCATTTAGAAGACAATTAGAAATTATAGAGAAGTTAGAATGGGTTACCACCGTTGAACCTGCTACACTAAGCAATTTTTTTACTACAAATGGTTTTGAAATAGTTAGCACCGAAGAAGGCTATATTAGTTTTTGTGGCAAAGAGAATGTAACGATGGGGTTTTATGTTACTGATGCAGATTATTTATACAACCAACTTTTTGCAACGAGCTGCAGCCCTGAATTTTTACAAAGTTTTATGGAGCAAACAGGCTGGGATGCATCGAACCCATACAATAGTGAGCAAGATATTTTTGAAGACTGTAATTGCACTTTTATTCCTGCATATTTAAGAGAAGCCGATACCATTATAGAAAAAGGGTTGAACAATAATTTACCTGACGTAATTCAAACATCATCTATAAAAGGCATTATTCACAGCCACAGCAGTTGGAGTGATGGCAACAATAGTTTAGAAGAAATGGCCAATGCTTGTATAGATAAAGGGCTTGAATATTTGGTCATCAGCGATCATAGTAAAACAGCATCTTATGCTCAAGGTTTACCTGTAGAAAAAGTTTTAGCACAACATCAACTAATTAATGAACTCAATAAAAAATTATTTCCGTTTAAGATATTTAAAAGTATCGAAAGCGATATTTTAGGTGATGGCAGTTTAGATTATGAGCCAGAAATTTTACAGCAGTTTGATATCATCATTGCGTCAGTTCATTCTAACTTAAAAATGACTGAAGAGAAAGCCATGATGCGTTTAATGAATGCCATTGCCAACCCTTTTACCAGTATATTAGGACACATGACAGGCAGATTATTATTAAGCAGAAATGGATATCCTGTAAATCATACCACCATTATTGAAGCATGTGCTAAACACAATGTGGTTATCGAACTAAATGCCCATCCAAGAAGATTAGATATCGATTGGCGTTTTATCAATCAAGCTACAGAAAAAAATATTTTAATTTCAATTAATCCTGATGCACATGATGTGGCAGGCTATGATGATTGCAAATACGGTGTATTGGTTGCTCAAAAAGCTGGATTAACAACACAACAAAATCTCAGTAGTTACAACTTAGCTCAATTTGAAAACTTCGTTGCAATACAACAACAAAAAAGGAAAGCTTAGCTTTCCTTTTTTGTTTATCGCATTAAATACATTTTGCCATATCCGCCTTTAAAATATTTGTCGGTCTTTATTTTATCGCCACTGGCATCTTTTAAGTCAAACTTCTCTAAACTGTTGCCTTCTAAATTGGTAATAATTCTATACAAATACACTCCATTGGCCAATTTCTGCCCATACATATCGCTTCCATCCCATTTATAATCTGTAATATTTCTGCCTATATGCAAAGGACCTAGTTCATCTTTATTAATTTCCTTTACCACCTTACCAGTAACAGTTAAAATTTGAATTCGAATATTCGAAGGCAATTTCGTTCCAGTTAATGTAAATACAAATGCAGTTGAAGTAGTGAATGGATTTGGATAATTGAATACCTCAGAAATAGCAGGTGTATTGTTAACATTAAATGTTACTCTGTATTCTTGAGCACCAGCACTATTGCCACTCATATCTTTTCCTTTTACAAACAATTCATATTCTCCATCTTGACTAAGCATTGGAGTAAACTCTGTTATAGCTGTATTGTTTGTGCCACTTAAATTGGCTGGCGTAAATCGTAATGTATCAGTTCCGTATCTAAAACGTTTTACTGTATAATCAGGATAACGTAACTGTACTGTAACACCAGCTGTATCATTCAATGCCAGAAATTTTGATTCATCTTTTAAATTGATTCTTATTGCTGGTTTTGCAGAAACAATATCACCATTTAATATATGCACCCCATCGAATGTTACATCGACTATAGGGCTAATTTTATCTGCATTTACATAAAAATTCTTATACAAGAAGTTGTTGAAATGTGTTTGTTCTAACTGATCATTTTCAGGGTTTATATCTACAAACAATGTGTTATTGCCAACAAAACCTTCTGTAGGAATAGATGCTACAACTGTAGCTGTATCACCAGCAATCAAAGGCTTTTTAAGTTTTGCAGTTGTAATTGTATTAATAACATTACCGCTGTTAAATACCTGCATGTTAACCTTAATACTATCTGTAAAACTAACATTACTTATATTTTTAAAGGCTATAGCAACATTCAGTTTTTCGCCAGCTTCTAAACTGTCTTTAAAAGTGTATTTAATGTTTGGAGCCAATGCACCTTCTGGTACCATATCAGCAATTAAACGCCAATATCTTAATTGATACGGAGTTAAGTTTACAGCATCTCTATTGGCCATTTTTATTTTCAAATAAGGATATGTTGTTGCATTTACAGAGGTTAATACTAAATCCTGCTGCGTTAAATTGATGTTTGCAAAAAGCTCAGTTTCCGCACCAGCAGAATTTACACCTATAACATTTACTGTTGGAATATCACCAACTGTAGTTTCAGCTGCAGCTCCTCTCCATTTCAATAATTTCCATGCTTTTGCTGGACCAAAAACTGGAGAAGTAATATAACCCAATGTATCACTGGAAGAAATAACAGCATCTAAATGTGCTACATCAGTTACATTAAAGCCAAACTTCCATTTTGGTGAAAATGTATTTGTATTTTTCTTGAACATAAACACCCAAGGCCTTGGATAATTAAATGAATCTATTGACGTGAATCCGCTTTCAACTAATTTACCATATAATGTATTGTTTAAAGAACCATTAGAAGTTGCATCAGCCTTCCAAATTGATACAGGATTTGCATCAAATGGTTGGTCTAAATTTAATCTTGCAACAGCAATTACTCCATTAGGAATCCAGTTGATAAAATCCCTCATTTTATTTCTGTCAGCCAAACTGTTGTATCTAAATTCGAAATTAAATTGTCTGCCCCTTTTATTACAATTTATTGCACTACTACCCATAAAGCCACCAGAAACACCTAAAGAATCAAGTGCAGGAACTGTCTGATTGTAATAAGGCTTAAACGTAACTGCATCAAACAAAGTCCAACGAACAGAATAGCCTTCACAACCGCTATTAATAATACCTAATCCATTTTTGTATATAGAAAAATCCGCATCGTAATCTGTATAAGGATAAACCCCTTGCGTTACTGTAATATTTGTTGCTGCTGAGCCAAAGTTCCATTGCCTTGAAAAACTATCTAACTTAATACGCTCTCCAATACTTTTAAAATGTTGATATAAATGTGATTGATTATACCCTTCTTCTGTTCCATTTAAGTAAACAAAACTACTGGTATTCCATCTGTATAATCCCGACGTAGGTACTGGTGCAACCCTCCAATAATAAACAATAGAATCTCTATAGGTTATTTGTGGATCAAATTCTAACACTCCGCCTGAGCCTGTAACGGTTCTCGAAATTTTGAACGAAGAATTAAACAATTCGGTTGTATCCATTTCCATTATATATTGACGAGATGATGCCAATGGATTGGCTGTAGATGCAAACAATTTACCTGTACTTTTATTGGTTATTGCAAATGCTGTTGGATAAACAGGTTTCACATCATCATCAAAAATGAAAAAACATTTATTAATGCTGTTATTGGTTTCACTTAATTCATCATACTGATTTAAGCTGTCTAATAAGATAGTAATACAATTATTTCCTTTGTCTCTTGTTGGAACGATTGGCACTTCCATTTCGATTGAATCGGCATAACGAATAGATGGCTTTAAAAACTTTCTATATAAATATTCAGTCGAACCATCACCATGTTGCCACTTAATTGTTACTTGTAATGAGTCGCCACCAGCTGCAGCTCTTGAAGCTTGAACTTTACCTAAATTATATATTTTAGTTTTTAAAGTAAACTTGGTATCAGCTACCGACAATACAGATGGAGTGACACTTACTGTTTGATCTTCAACAACAAAGTCAGGCTTGTTCGATGCATATACTTTAATAGCAGGATCACCATGCAATAAAAACTGTTCAGCATGCATACGTGCAAAAAAGTCATTGCCGTTTAATCTAGCAACTGCATCCAACATATTTTTGCCAATATAATTATTGTAGCCTGCTGCATTGCTTATTGATTTATATAAATCAGTAGTGTAAGTATCTAAATAACCAGTAAGTCCAAAATGAGAGCTAGCTATTACACCAATTGAGCCACGCTGACCAACCAACACAAATTTTTCTGAGAAAGAAGTAATATTGGATAATCGAGCAGTATCATAGTCGAAAAAATTACCAGCATTACAACCATTTAAACAAAACAAAGGATACTTACCAATATTGGTGTAATCCATTGGATTGTTTAAATTATAATCTAATTGGGTAGCAGCACTATGCCCAAAATAAGTCATTAACGAAAAGCCGTTAGCAAAGTTCTGTTTCATTCTATCAATCTCATCTGGTGTCGCTTGAGTATAAAAATCTGCTATACCAGCTCCATACAAAGTATCTTTTAATGTTGCCTTATATCCATCTAAGTAATTAATTAATAGGGGCTTTATCGAAGGATCATTGCTACCTGCAACATTTATTACATGTTTCATCCAAAGTTTATTGGCAATGGTTTGTGTTGTGCTTGCAGCTTGCAATTCGTATTCTTTTACTTTTTGCAAATACAAATTCACTTCGTTAGAGCTGACAGCCGACAAACGTCCTGTCATTAACAAAGGAGCAGGATTAATACCATCAGAAGCTAATAAAAAATCGGATGCAGGCCAACCAAAAGTGGGTACTAAATTTAATTTATCTGCAAAACTGCTACTTTCGTTTAATCGGTATTCATCATACGCAACTGCTTTACCTATTATAAACAAATGTGTTGGGTTAGTCGTAAAATTTTGCTTGGCATAACGAACAAAATTTTTAACTGCTATAGGATGTTTTTTAATACCAAAAGCAAACTGATCTGTTAATTCATCAATATCATACACTTTTGCATTAAAACTTCCACCAGCAATTGATGCCCGGTATTGTTTAAATAAATCAACTGCTTCGCCAGTATTTAGTCCCAATATTTTATTAGAAACAATTAAGTAATTACCTTGATTGGCAACAGTAGCATAGTTTACAAAAGTTTTAGTTTGCAAACTACTCACAGCAGTGATTGCAGCGTTATCTTGACTCACCAATACAAAATTTCTTTCAATTGCAGAGAAAGGCAAAGCAAACTTTATTAAACCACTTGAAACAACAGCAACATACCTTGTTTTGTTGGTTAAATCATATAAAACAGGAGGAGAAGTACTATTAAAATTGGTAATCTCAATGTAAGACCCCAATGAGTTAGTGCTTGCAGGTAAAGTAAAAGAGAAATTTGTAGCGTTATTAAAGTTGAATAAACGAGGATAGGTTATTGCAAGATAAGCTGCATAAATTCTGTTTACATTATCACCTGAGGCAATTGGAACAATCTCGATTTTAAATTCGTTAGATGTATTTGAAATTGCAGTAACAGGAACTGTTGCATTAAATACTTTTGACTCCTGATTATTTAATAGTTGGTTATTAATGACAGCAGTGTTATTTAGTTTAAATGAAACGTTTCTCGATGAATAAGAAACTCCGTTTACACCCATGCTTACTGAACCAGATGAACCTGTAGTATAAGGATACAAGTTATTGGCTGAAAATATATAGGGACTAGATTGATAAATATCTCTTGTACCCCAGCCTTCTCCAACATCGTAAGAAGATGACGTAACTCTTTCACCAACATTTTCTCCATACCCTCTAGCAATTTGCTCTTTAAAATCAAAACGTTGTGTATAATTAAAAAAAGGCTCCGGATTGAGCGTGTTTGCAGCAACATTATTCAGGGCATTCGTATAACGTAAATTATTTACCGTATTAGTATTTACTGTTAGGAAAAAAACAGCTGTATCAGTTTGTAAACTTATTTTATCAGATAATTGGAAAGTACTGTTTCTATATAATACTTTATCTGCTTGTCCATCATTTTTTTCACCCCAAAATTCAATGTAACCATCATTTGGAAGTGCACCAGTAGCAACACTCGTGTATATAGGAATTTGAACACCATTTCTCCATAGCTGAAAATTTTGTGCTGGTGTTGAAGCTATAGCTGCAGGTAATGTTATTTGATTGATTCTATGCAAACCAGTTGAACCCACTTTAAACTTATAATAAGTTTTACTATAATCAATCCACTCATTATTATAGTTCTGTGCCTGAACCAAAACTGTTGTATTGATTAAAAGCAATAAAAAAAACAGCTTACGCATAAATATTATTATAAAGTTCGTTATTAGAAGTTCAATAATTCTATCTCTATTTTTCTTTCTTTACCAAGTCGATTCTTAAACTAAAAATATGTGTATACAAAGGATTACTTTGATTGGCTAAATTGGTAAATGCGTAATCGATACCAACATTGCCAAACTTAAACCCTGCACCAAAGCTTGGTTGGTAAATCCACACTTTCTTTTGATTGGTCGTATCACCATCGGCCAATGCTTTTTGAAAATTAGAAATACCAGCTCTTAAGAAAACACTATTGTTTATGTTGGCTTCTAATCCAATATTGGGATCGATGCTAATTGGATTTGTGCTGATAACTGTATTACGTCTCCCATCAAATGTAAAATGCAAATTAGCTTCTGCCAATAAACTGAACTTATCGTTAAACTTAAAGTTCTTTCCTACGGCTGCAATTAAACGTGGAGCAGTCATTTCAGTACTTTTTGTTGGGATATCATTATTGGTAAGATACAACACCTCTTTTTCTCTTTCATTAAAGGAAAAAGACCATGCATTAAATGTAGTGGTTACATCTCTTGCAGTTAAACCAAACAACCATTTATCTTTTTTAATTTGAATGCCAGCATCTAATCCAAATCCCCAGGCTTTCGCAAAACTGCCCACTGTGCGATGAATAATTTTGGCATTTCCACCGATACTAATAAAAAGATTGTCTTTCTTTTTCAATACTTGAGAATAGCTTAATAATACTGCATAATCGGCAGATGAAAAGCTGGTAATATTATTATAATTGGGCGAACCATCAGGTTCAATTAAATATAACGTGTTGGGAATATCATCCACCGCAAAACGCAAAAAACTAATGCCCAATGTTCTATTGCCATTTTTAGATGGCATTGCCAAAGCAGCAAAATCATATTTTCCTATGCCAGCAAAATACTCTGCATGCATAACAACCAAAGATGGATTATCCTTAACAGCAATTAATCCAGCTGGGTTCCAATAGCCAGCAGTTGCATCAGCGGCAGTAGCAACCTGTGCCCCACCCATTCCAAGACCTCTTGCCCCAGCACCAATATTCAAAAATTCGTTCGAATATTTTCTGAATTGTGCATTTGCTTTTTGGGAAATTATCCAGCAAAAACCAACTGCTATAATTTTAAAATACAATTTCATGCGTTTAAGATAATATGAAACAAACGAAGTACAAAAAATGCTCTACATTAAAGCTACATGTATTTCAATTATTTCTTTTGTATTGTAAATGTTTTAGTGTCCGTTCCATCATCTACCCTTACTAAATACGAACCAGCTGCTAAACTATTTACATCTAATTGGGTGCTTGTAGTAAAATTTTTAGTTAGCAAACATTGTCCAATGTTGTTGTATAAGTAAACTTTGTTTGTTTTATTGTCAGATTTTACCACTACAACGTTTAAAATACTGCTGGCAGGGTTTGGAAATACTGATACAGAAATCGATTTGCTAAAGTTAATTACTCTAACAGGAGAATAGGTAAATGAACCATCAACATTTACCATTTTAAGACGGTAATAATTATTGCCAACAATTGGATTTTTATGTAAGAAACTGTAAGTAATATTTCCTGATATCGCTTTTGCGTTAACCACAGTTATATTATTAAAGGTTACACCATTGGCACTATGTTCAACAATATAATTAGCTAAATTAATTTCATTGGTTACCTCCCAGTTTAGTTGTACAATATTTTCTTTTGGTTGGGCAGTAAAGTTTAATAAATGAACAGGAACAATTAAGTTGGTTTTCAAATACACATACTTGTAAATAAAATTATTGAAATGGTATTGTTCTGGTTGATTGGCATTTTCGTTTACCACTAAATATAAATTATAATTATCCTGTGGCAAAGCAGCTATATTTTGAGCAAAATTTACATGTAATGTATCACCAGCCAACAGCACTTTTGTTTTAGGTAGATTAAATGTATACGTGTTACCCAAACGCTCATTATGCAATACTAGCTTAACTGTTAAACTATCGAAATTAACTTTACTTACATTTTTAAATGCAAGTCCACCTTTTAAAGTATCGTTTGCAAAAGAGGTGGCAATACCAGCGGAATCTGGGATATTGAAATATAAGTTTGGAGCAACTGCACCTTCAGGTACTGCATCATATTCTACACTCCATTTTTGTAATTGATAAGGTTTCGCTGTTATCGAATCCTGATTGGTCATTTTTAATTTAATGAATGGATACTGTGTTGCATTAACAGAACTAATATCTACATTGGTTTGTAAAGTATCTAAAGTAAATAAAGTAGTCTCCGTGCCTGTTGCACCAATACCCAATACTTTTAATGAAGCAAAATTATTGGCATTGCCAGCACCACTCCATTTTACATTTTTCCAAGTTTTAGCTGGACCAAATTTTGGTGAAGTAATATAACCCAACGTATCTTTTGCATCATAATCTACACTCATTACCACCCTATCGTATAAACCATTACTAAATTGATATTGTGGTGCAAAACGGCTTACATCATTCTTTTTAAATACAATACCAAAAGTTCTAGGGCTATTAAATGAATCTATTGGCAAACCCTGATTTTTAAGAAAATGATACAATGTATTATTAGCTCCATATACCAACGTATCATCGGCCCATTCATTTGCCCAAACTACATCTCCATCATATACCAATCTAACAGCCACTAACATTCCGTTTGGAATAGACTCCAAAAATTGTTTGGCATTATTTCTTCCAATGCTATCAATATAATGATATTCGAAATTGTATTTTCTATTGTTATCGCAAGTTGGCTCAGCTCCAAATGGATTTGTCAAATTTTCCCAAGGTTTGAAAGTAAGGGTATCAAACACATTTATAATCACCGATTGACCTAAACATGCACTGGCAATAATGCCTGACCCATTTACCTGAATACTAAATTGCTGATCTTCTGTACCACTATAAGGATAAATAGAATGCACCATAAACAAGTTATTGGGTTTATTCTTAAACTCAAATCTTCTTGATGTACTATCTAAATAAATTCTATCTAATGCACTGCTGGTATGTTGGTAAAAATGTTGTTGTTCAAAACCTGTATTTGGAATATTTTTATAAGTGAAAGAGAAATTATTCCAATGTTGATTAATCCCTTGCAAAGCAACCCTCCAATAATAAGTGGTATTGCTTTGTAAACTTAAACCATTGTCAAACTCTACAACACCACCAACTATTGTTTTAGTTTGAGTATATTTTAGAGGAGAATTAAAAAATGCTGTTGTATCTACTTCAATGATGTAAGTTTTAGATAACGCAAATGGGTTTGCAGTTGATGCAGCAAATTTGAATGTTGCATTATTTACAATCGCATAATTGTAAGGATAAATTGGAATTAATTCTTCTTCCCTAACATTCACAGTAACAGTTGCAGTATTATTCGTTTCACTGATTTCGGCAATACTGCCTGTATAATCAATTGAAGCAGTAATAATATTATCGCCTCTATCTCTATTAGCAACAATAGGCAATGCAATAGTTAAAGAATCTACCGCTGCTAATGCTGCAATATTTTTTGTAAATACTGTTACTGTATTACCTGAAGGAAACTGACGAGTTAATCTAAAACTTATAGAATCATTAACCTTTTTTCCAATATTGTATAATTTAACTTTTACATAAAAAGAATCATTAGCTACAGAAACAAAAGATGGACTAACTGAAATTTGTGCAGCTTCTATAACAAAATCGGGCTGGTTGTAACCATTTAATTTAATAGCAGGATCCCCATGAAAAGTAAATTGCTCCGAATGAAATCTAGCAAAAAAATCGTTTGAACCGGTTGCCAATAAAACATTATTAATACCAGATTGTACAACTTCGCCAAACGACTTGTTGTATTCTGTGGTGCTCATTGAACGATAAAACTTAGTTGTAAATGTGTCTAAGTAATTTACCACACCATAATTGGTAGTAGATAAATAGCCTATCGCTCCACGTTGTGGAGCCAATACAAATTTTTCTGAAATTGTTGTTTTTAAACTCAATCGCTGGCTTTCGTACATGAACATATTACCAGCATCACAACCATTTACTATAAATAAAGGATATTTAAATTGGTTATTGTAAGCATCTGGATTATTCAAATTAAAGTCCAAATTTGTTGCCGATGAGTGACCAAAATAAGTGATCAAAGAAGCCCCGGTTTCAATGGTATTTTTAAAATCTTTTAAAGATTGTGTGTAAGCCGAAGGATCGGCAATTTTATCATAATTTTTTGCAAATGCACCCACAGAAGTATCTTGAATAATGCGTTTGTACTTATTCATATAATTATCCAGTTGCAAACCAATAGAACGATCGTTTGCTCCAACAACTTGCAAAACATTTTTCATCCATGCTTTACTTTCAACAGTATTTATTGGACTGTTTTGTAAAGAATCGTACTGTTTTACTTTCAATAAATAGTCACCAACTTCTTCTGCAGAGATTGCACTTAACCTGCCTATTGCCGTTGCAGGAACAGCACTATTATTTGATTCAGCAGCCAATAAATTATCTGATGCTGGATGCCCCCAAGTTGGTACCAAGTTTTGGTATTCAATATCAGCAGCACCTTCATTACTTTTAAACTCTAAGTAGTTTAATCCTTTGCCAATAATAAAAATAAATTTAGGTGCATTGGCAAAATTAGCTCTAGCATATCGCAAAAAATTTCTGATAGAAAGTGGATGTTTATTTACACCATAGGCAAACTGATCTGTGATGTCATTAATATCTACCACTTTTGCATTAAACCCTCCACCAGAAAGACTAGTTCTATACTGTTTGTATTGTTCTACATAATTATTCCCCCCACTTCCATAAATCAAGGGATTAGAAACAATTAGATAATCTCCTTGATTTGCAGCCAAACTATAATTGACAAAAGTTTTTTGTGTTAATGTAGTTATAGATAATGCTTCACTTAAACTACTTTGCACCAATACCAAATCACTTGCTGTAAATGAAGCCTCTGTTACAAATCTTATCGTATCTGTAATGGTTGTATCGCCCAAATATCTTTTGCCATTGGTTAAATCATATAACACAGGCAATGTTCCACCTTTATTAAAATTGTAGAACTTTAAATAATGCCCTACGCCACTTGCTGGTAATTTTAACGCTAAACTTGTTTGGTTGTTTCCATCTAAACTTCTTGGATAAACAAGCTCATCTTTAGCCAATCTAAATTCGTCGCAGCTTACTGGACTTTGATTAATATGTACCAATGACGCAGTGCCACTGGCAATTTTATTTACAGGAATACCATACTCTTCAATTTTTGCGTCGTAGAAATAATCCATTTGAAAATTACTTACCGTATCGCCATTCAACCTTACTAAAACTGTACGTGCGTTATTGGCATTACCTACTGCATTTACTCGTAAAATCATACTAGGACCTGCCAAGTATGGTTTTAAATTATTAAAAGTAATTGTAAACGAAACCTGACCACAATCACTGCCTATTGGTCTTATTGGTCGTGTTGTAAAACCTTCTCCTCTATCGTAAGAAGATGAATATAAAGGCAAAGCAGCTTGTGCGGCGAACCCTTCATTCCTACGTTGCCTTTGCGTATAAGCAACTGTATTCATAAAATATACTGTAGGTTCTAATGTTGTATTTGCAACATCGTTAACAGTGGTAGTTAATCGTTTATTACCACCCACTGTATTTACAGTTAAGAAATAAGTGCCTGCATCTTCCTGCAAGCTCCAAATATCAGATAGTTGATTATCTGGGGTTCTGTATAAATCGGCATCCAACTTACCATCATTCACTTCACCCCAAAATTCAATGTAATCATTAGTGCCAAAAGTACCAGTTGCTACAGAAGTATAAATAGGCACTTCTACTCCATTTCTAAACAATTGAAAATGATCGGCTGAAATAGTTCCTAATCCATTTGCAAGTAAATTGGGCTGAGTAAGTCTAACCAGTTTCTTTTTAATTGGCTGAAGGGTTACTGGATCGTTCCCAAAATTCACCTTAAACTTGTAATAGTTTTTGTTATAATCAATCCATTCGTTTCTGTACAGCTGTGCAGTTACATTTTTAAAAGTTCCAATCACCAATAACAATAAAATCAACTTCTTCATAAATTGTTTACTTTTTTGAACCATCAGATAAGTTGCAAAGGGTTATATGGGATGATTTTTTTATTTATAAAAGACTACTAAATTGTTGATTTAGCTGCCCTATAAACAAATTTCTACTAAAAAGCCCATAATGCCACAAAATGCCTTTCTAAAAACGAAAAAAAGCTACAGAAATTACCTTTTTTACTCATTTTTCAGAAAAAACTTCCACAACTTATCCTTTACATTTGCCACAAACAGTTTTAAAGCCATGAATTTAGTTGCAGAATTACGTTGGAGAGGCATGATTGCCGACATTATGCCTGGTACAGAAGAACAATTATTGAAAGAAATGACCACAGGCTATGTTGGCTTTGACCCAACAGCAGATAGCTTACATATTGGCAGTTTAGTACCCATTCTTTTGTTGGTTCACATGCAAAAAGCTGGACATAAACCTGTGGCATTGGTAGGTGGTGCAACTGGAATGGTGGGCGACCCAAGTGGAAAAAGTGCTGAACGAAATTTATTGGATGAAGCAACATTGGCAAAAAATGTAGCAGGAATTAAAGGTCAGTTAGAACGTTTTTTAGATTTTGATGCATCAAAAGCAAATGCTGCTTTAATGACCAATAACTACGATTGGTTTAAAACAATTTCGTTTATTGATTTTTTGAGGGATACAGGAAAGCACATTACTGTAAATTATATGATGGCGAAAGACAGTGTGAAGAAAAGAATTGAAGGAGATACAGGCATTAGTTACACAGAATTTGCTTACCAATTGATGCAGGGATACGATTTTTATTGGTTATACAATAACCTAAATTGTAAACTACAATTTGGAGGAAGTGACCAATGGGGAAATATGACTACAGGTACAGAATTAATCAGAAGAAAAAGTGGTGGAGAAGCTTTTGTATTTACTTGCCCGTTAATTACAAAAGCCGATGGAGGCAAGTTTGGCAAAACAGAAAGTGGTAATATTTGGTTAGATGCCAATAGAACAACACCATTTCAATTTTATCAGTTTTGGCTAAATGCTACTGATGCAGATGCAGCAAAATGGATTAAAATTTTTACCTTTTTAGATGAACCAACCATTAAGAATTTAATTACTGAACATGACGTAAATCCTAGTGCAAGAACTTTACAAAAAACTTTGGCTAAGGAAGTAACTGTTTTTGTACATGGCGAAGATGAATACAATAAAGCCATTGAAACAACCGAAAAACTGTTTGCCAATGCCAATGCACCAGCAGAAAGTTTAAGTGTAGATGATTTGGAAAATATGGATGGTGTGCAAAAAATTAGTTTCGATAGAAGTAAAATTGAAGTAGGTATCGACATTGTTTCTTTCTTAGCAGAAACCAATATTTTTCCAAGTAAAGGGGAAGCAAAAAAAATGGTACAAGGAGGTGGCATTTCGATAAATAGAAAAAAAGTAGATGGCTTACAATTCAGTATTGACAAGTCTTTGCTGCTTCATGATAAATATATTTTAGCACAAAAAGGGAAAAAGAATTATTACTTGATTATTTGCTAAATAAAACTGCCACATCTTCTAAAATGTGGCAGTTTTTATTAGAAAACACTATATGCAAAATGTTTACTTCATATCAGGTTTAGGAGCAAATGAAAAAGCATTTAGCTTTCTTGACCTATCATTTTGCAATCCAATTTTTATACATTGGATTGAACCACATCGAAAAGAAACACTTGAACATTATGCAGTAAGGCTTTCTGCACAAATAAAAGAGCCTAATGCAATAATTGTTGGTTTATCTTTCGGGGGAATGCTGGCTACAGAAATTGCAAAGCGTAATCATAAATTTAAGGTTATCATAATTTCAAGCAATAAAGTTTATACAGAGTTTCCTAAGTTTTTAAAGATTGGAAAATATTTTCCAATATATCAATGGCTGCCCAATAAAAACATGAAAAAGACCAGTAGCATTTCTGCTTGGGTTTTAGGATCAAAAGGCCTTGAACAAAGAGCTATTCAAAAACAAATTGTAGAAGAAACCGATCCTGTATTTACAAAATGGGCAATTAGTGCAATTATGCGTTGGCAGAATGAGATTGTGCCTAAAAACCTGATTCACATTCATGGAACAGCAGACAAGCTACTGCCTTATCGTTCTGTTAAAGCAGATTATACAATTAAAGATGGAGAACATTTAATGATTATGGATAAAGCCAATGAAATTTCAAATCTTTTAAAACAATTAATCTAAAACTCTGTGTTTCAGTACTTCAGTGGCAAAACTACTTCACACCCTTTATCACACTCCACATGGCATTTGCTACAAATACATTGCCATTTGGATTTAAGTGAACACCATCTGTAGTTAAAATGCCCCTATCCTTACTTTCAGGATTATTGGCAATATTATAATCTACAAAGAGCTGACGTAAATCAACAATCGGCAAATCAAATTCTTTTGCCAACTTACGAATTACATTGCTATATCTATTCAAATCACCATCTTGTTGATTGGTATAATCTTTTCTTTCACCAATAACTGCCGGTGTACATACAACAATTTTACTGGCACTGTATTGAAGCTTACGAATGATGGCTCTATAAAATTTTTCGAATTTGTCTTCATCTGTTCCAGTACCTCTACCCATTTTATGCCATACATCATTTACGCCAATATATATTACAGTTACATCTGGGGCTTTGCTCAACACATCTTCTTCCATGCGTAAATACAAATCATATACTTTATTTCCACTTATTCCTGCACCAACCAGTTCGTATTGAGTATCCAAATTTTCTTGTTTAATGATTGAGTCTATTTTGCCAATATAGCCTCCAGACTTTGCACCTTGTTCTGTAATAGAATCTCCGAAAAAAACAATTCTTTTTTTCTTTCCTGCTCTTGTATAAGCCATTAAAAGCATACTTGTAACAAACAAAACAACTAAAACAATTTTTGTAGTCATGGCAATCAAATTTCTAATTTTTAATTTCTAATTTCCCATTATATACCCAATCATAAAATCATTTCCATTTTCCTTCAGCCTTTCTCCTTCCACCTTTTACTTTTTCTCCTAATTCAATAAATATGGTCTTTCTCTGTAAACTTTCCAAACAAATTCTCCAAATAAAGTATTGGCCCAGGCAAACCATTTTCGTGTATAATTGGTTGCATCATCCTTATGAAAACTCTCATGCATAAAACCTGTACCTGCATGTGTACGTTGCAACATATCTAAACACAGTTTTATTTCTTTATCATCATTGCTAGTTAAGCCTCTCATAATAATACTCATTGGCCAAATCATATCCATGCCACAATGAGGACCACCAATGCCTTCTGCTGCTTTGCCTTTGAAGAAAAAGGGGTTAGATTCTGACAAACAGAATTTTCTTGTTGCCAAATAAGTCTCGTCATTATTCATGAATACATCTAAATAAGGTAATGATAAGAGAGAAGGGATATTAGCATCATCCATTAAATGATAGCTTCCAAAACCATTTATTTCAAAAGCAAAAACCTTTTTATTTTCAAAATTTGCAATTGTAGGACTTGGGAAATTCCATAATATGCCTCTAATGTCTTTAGATAGTTTTAATAAATCAGTAATCAATGATTTATTATCCATAAGCATGAACCAATCGTTATTTTCCCTAATTAGAATTTGTTCTAACTTTTCTAAACTGTTTAATGCAAAAAAATTACTCGGTATTAAATATGGAAAAACAGTTGCGTCATCACTTGGCCTGAACATGGAACAAATCATACCATTAGGTTTTGCAGGATAACCATAACCACCCAATGGCACACCATCTGTTGCCCATGCTGTTGTTCGTTGAAAATGATAAGGGCCTTTACCATCGAATCTTTGCTGCTCTTTAAATGTTTGCACAATCAGCTTCATTGCTTTTACCCATTGCTCATCAAACACAGAAGCATCCCCCGTTTCTTTCCAATAACCATAACTTAAACGTATGGGATAACACAAACTATCAATCTCCCATTTACGCTCATGAATGCCCGGCTTCATTTCGGTTAAATCACTTTTCCATTCACTGATTTTTGTAGTGTCTTTATAAAATGCATTGGCATAAGGATCTAATAAAATACATTTTACTTGACGGTTAATAACACCTTTAATTAACTGTTGTAATTCTTTATCTTCTTTACACAAAGGCAGGTAAGGCCAGACCTGAGCAGATGAATCTCGCAGCCACATGGCATCAATATCTCCAGTAATTACATAAGTATCTGGTTTACCATCAATCATTTCAAAATCTACTGTTGTATCTAATGTATTGGGGAAACAGTTCTCAAACATCCATGCTATTTCTTTATTGTCAATCTTGCTTTTAACTTCAGCAATAACACGTTCAACTGCTTTACTTTTAAACTTACGTTTTGCTTCTGCAATACGAACAACAGGAAAAGCTGTTTGAATATTGGCTAAAGAAGTTTTGCTGAATAGTATGCCTGCTGTTGCAAAGGTTGATTGTTGTATAAAATCTTTTCTATTCATAAATAAATTATTTCAACATTTCAAGTGTCCTTATATACTCAAATTGTAAGTCTTCGTGCAAACCATCAATTGCTTTACTCACTTTTTTCAATTGTGCAGCATATAAATTAGCCAAGGCTGTACTCTTAAACACATAGCTGCCTTGCTTTTTAAACTGTTTACAGTAGTACATCAATACCTCAACTTCAACTTGCTTGTTGGCTGCATACTTGATATGTTTATTGGCAAAGCGTAATATTTTACGCAAAGTTTTCTTTGCAAAGAAAACATGGCTGCTGTTCACATCCTTAAACATTTCTAGTATTGTTTCATTTACTTGCTCAATGTAACCATCGATGTCATGAGCATTGAATAAAATGAAACCCAATAACTCTTTATTGTCTTTTTTGTACTTGGCTAAACGCAAACACAAATCGAGTAATTCTGCTTTATTCAATTCTGCCAATTCTCTTTTTACTTCCTGTATTGATGCAACTTTCATTACTCGTAAAATTCACTTAAAGAACGAAAATAAGAATCTGTCCAACCTTCAGAAATATCATCATAAGCTTCATCTGGAATATTGACATGACGTAACTCTACTGACGTTCCATCTTTATGCTTATGCAGTTTTATAGTTACAATTGAAGGCTCATCCTGCCCTTCAAAATACCATTGCTGTACAATCTTTTTACCTTCTTCAAACTCTAAATTCTTGCCAACAATACTGCCTTCCCATAATGAAAATTCAGAACCGAGTTCCGTACTCATTTCTGCTTCTTCACCTGTCCACAATTTAATGGTTGCAGGGTTGGTTAATGCCTGATAAATAATTTCAGGTTCTTCATTTATGATGTAATATTTCTTAAAGTCTTTCATTTCAATTTTGATTATATATCCATTATAAAAGTAGGTGAAAGTTTGTACAAAAGCAGAATGCCTAACTTAGCAACAATTATTTGAAGCTCATGATACAAATTGGACAATACAATACACTTACTGTAAGCCGTAAGGTTGATTTTGGTTTTTACTTAGATAATGGAGAAGATGGCATTTTATTGCCTAAACGTTTTGTACCAAGAGGAACAAAAGTTGGCGACCAATTAGAAGTGTTTTTATACCATGATGGAGAAAATAGAATTATTGCAACCACCGAAAGACCAAAAGGTGTTGTGGGTGATATTGTACTATTAAAATGTGTTGGATTAATGGGTGCTGGTGCATTTTTAGACATGGGCCTAATGAAAGATTTGTTTGTTGCTAAATCTCAACAAATCATGGGTATGCATGCAGGTGGCTGGTACTTAATTAAAATTTATATTGATGAACAAACAGGACGTATTGCTGGCACAGAAAAAATTGAACGTCATTTAAGTAATGAAGATTTGACTGTTAAGGAAATGGAAGAAGTTGATTTAGTTGTATATAGAAAAAGTGATATTGGCTATGTGTGCATTATTAATAATTTACACACAGGTGTATTACACGATAATCAGGTTTTCCAAGATTTAAAAATTGGCGACCGAATGAGGGGTTTTATTAAAAACATTCGTGAAGACAATAAAATTGATTTGGTTTTAGGTAAAATGGGCTACAAAAAAGTAGAAGATGAAACTGACAAAATTCTTCGTTTATTGAGAGAAAATAATAACTATTTGCCTTATCATG
>CALRLF020000001.1:0-151526 GCA_943368475.1 Allobosea thiooxidans | reverse complement strand
TTGTTTAATGCAATATTGGGAAACCATAAATATTCCATATTGTTAGTTGCTTGTAATGCTCTTAAACGTGCAATTCCTCCAGTAATTATAGCCATATCATTACCTGCATTAGCAACAGGACTCTTTTTTCTATCGATAAAAATGGTATCGCTATTGCTACAACCATTTAATACATTAGTAACTGTGTACATGCCACTATCTTTTATATTAATGCTTGCGGTTGTTGCACCAGTACTCCAGCTATATGTTGCATTGGGATAAAATGCATTTAATGTAATACTTTCACTGCTGCATAATGCAGTGTCTTTAACTAATAACGCATATGGAATTGGTTTAACAGTTGTATTTATAGAATCAGTTAAATAACAGCCGTTAGGTAGGGTATATTTTAATGAAAATATTTTAGCACTTCTAGCATAAATTGCACTTTCTGTGCTACCTGTACTCCACAAGTATCTACCTGAAAGTGGTTGTACTATAGGATTAATTAGAATGCTATCATTATCACAAAATGCGATATCGTTTCCAATATCAACAAATGGATCACCACTAATAACTCTAAATGTATCGACATTAAAACATTTATTCGAAAAAGTATGAATTACCCAATAGGTGTTGGGTAAATTGGTTTGTATAGATCGAGTTGTATCTCCTGTATTCCATAAGTATGTATTTGAAGTTGTATCAACCTTGGGAGCGATGAGTGTTGTATTAAATTTTGAACATGCGAAAGTGTCAAATCTTTTATAGAAGCCAAGGGTGTCTTTAATAAAAACATTGATAAAACTAGAAATTGTATTGGTACAAGTATTATTGCCAATTGTAATGATAATAGTTTCTGTTGGTTCTGTTAGGTTATCTATTATAGGAATGATATCCAACGTTTTTTCAGTTTCTCCTATTTGAAAATTGATTGTATTGGGTAACGCCAAATAGTCAATACCAGGTGTTGCTGTTCCAGAATATTGAAGTGGCACTTGAATATTTGTGGAAGCTGGTTTACTTAAACTAACTTTTACTTTACTACTCTTGCAGCCTTCTACAACAACAGTATTATTTTGATTATCTGTAAAACCGCCTTCATTGGTTAAAGTAATATTGTTTGATGAAAAGCTGGAAGCTTCTAGAAAAACAGCTGAGTCAAAATTGCCATCTACTACATCTTGAATAGCTAGTTTAATATGATAAGTTGCACAAGGCTGTACAATGGTTGATGCTGTTAACACAACTGTTAATCCATTGTAAGTAACTATCGAACTACGACTATTATCTTTATACAAATTTGTAAATGGGGCTCCAGGTCCCATATTATTACAGGTTGTAATAGATCCGCTTGTTGCAGGTGTACCATTATTTATGCTGTTAATTGAAACTGGAATATTTGTATTAGGTACAAGAGCAATATTTTTTAAGCCATTTATTCCTGGTCCTGAAATTAAAAACCCAAATACATCATTAAATCCAGTACAGTTAAACGTTGGATACTCTTCCGATGCAAAAACAAATTTTACTTTTATAGAGTCGCCTTGTGGTATAAAATCAAACTCTAAAATGCAGGCATCTTGACTATTTCCTATTCCACCTAATAAATTATTTAAGTCTAAGTCACTTGGGCTGTTATTAGAGAATCCTGCTCGTAAAATTGCAGTACCATTGATACCAACTCCTGCACTGTTAGCTGCATTGGTTGTTAAAGCTCTACCTGTTGTAAGTGCAATGCCAGAATCTATACCAATTGTTCCCGATAAGTCTTTAAATAAAGCGGCAGAAGCTGCATAACCAGTAAATCTAGGATTAAGAATGATAACCCCTTGACCAACAATTTTTTGAGCCAAAACAGCTGCATTGTTACTGGTAGTAACCACGATTTGCGATTGCACACAAGTAATAATCATAAAAGTGGTTATAAATAAAATAAACCTCACTAAAAGTCTACGATTTAATTAAGTTACTAAATTAAACTAAAAAAAGCTAATAGGTATTAAATATTATTAAAACTACAACTTTGAGAGTGTGAAATAAGGTTGCCAAAAAAGCTTTCTGCAAATAACCCTTGCATTTTGCTACTTTTGCCAACCTAAAGAAATGTATGCTATGCAAGAGCTACTAGATAAAATAGACAAACAACGTTTACCCAAACATATTGCCATAATTATGGATGGTAATGGTCGTTGGGCAGAGGAAAAAGGCGAAGACCGCTTATTTGGTCATTTTCATGGCGTTGAAAGTGTTCGTGATATTGTAGAAGGTAGTGCAGAACTTGGGCTTGAATACCTTACTTTATATGCATTTAGTACCGAAAATTGGGATCGTCCACAAAATGAAGTAGATGGATTAATGGCTTTATTGGTAGATACCATTCGCAAAGAAGTAGCTGTTTTAAATAAGAATAACATTAAACTACATGTTATTGGCGATATGCAAATGTTGCCTGATTTTGCCAAGGCCGAATTGCAAGAAGCATTAGAAATGACCAGCCACAACACAGGCTTAAATTTAGTAATGGCATTGAGTTACAGCTCAAGATGGGAATTGGTTAATGCAGTAAAAAATATTGGATTGGATGTAAAAAATGGCAAAATCAATCCTGAAGAAATTGATCAGCATACTTTACAGCAATATTTAACCACCAGCAATTTTCCTGATCCTGAGTTAATGATTAGAACGAGTGGAGAGTATAGAATTAGTAACTTTTTATTATACCAATTGGCTTATGCCGAGTTGTATTTTACCAATACCCGTTGGCCCGATTTTAGAAAAGACAATTTGTATGAAGCAATTCTCGATTTTCAAAACCGAGAACGCCGATTTGGTAAAACAGGCAAACAAATTAAACAAGAAAATACACCTGCAATTAGTTAAACAATTTCTATTACTGGCTTATTTAACAAACACTTTTGAGAAATCCCTTTAATTTGCCCACCTAAACCAGATAACCAACTACTGAAAACTGCTTCTGTAAGCTGATTCAGCCACCAATAATATACTTATGCCGATACGTAGAATGAACAAATTTTTACTACTTCTCTTTATTGCTTCTATCTGTTCTGTTTATGCTTTTTCGCAAGAAAAAGATACAACTATTACATCTGTAGATGTGGATTTGGTAAATTTATTCAACCAGAAAAAAGCCAGAAAATACAAGGTTGCAGGATTAAAAGTTACGGGTAACAATTATTTCGATGAAACTTTATTGTTATCTATTGCCAGCATAAGTGTAGGCGATGAAATTACCATTCCGGGTGGCGATAATTTTGCAAAAGCAATTAATAAATTATGGGGACAAAACTATTTTAGCGATGTTCAATTATTTGTAACCAAGTTAGAAGGAACCAATATTTGGATTGAAATAGTAGTTACAGAAAGGCCAAGATTGTCTAAATACGATTTTATTGGTGTTAAAAAAGGCGATAAAGAAGATTTAATGGGCAAAACTGGTTTAGTGCCCAATCGTATTGTTACAGAAAATATGAAACGTAGTGCAGTAGAAGCAATACAAAAATTTTATGCCGAAAAAGCCTACATCAATGTTTCAGTAAGAATTGAAGAGAAAAAAGATACCACTTTTGGCGATGCTGTTACATTGCTATTTTACATCAATAAAGGCCAAAAAGTAAAAGTTAACAACATAGATTTTGCTGGTAACACATTAGACCCCTTAAAGCTGAAAAAGCAAATGAAGGAAACCAAAGAAATGAGCCGTTTAACTTTCAAAAAATCTGACGACAGAAGCTCTTTTGGTACAGGAAAAACATACACTTTCAATGATTATTTAAAAGAGAAAGGATACTTAACGTATAGCAAAACTAAAAAAGTTTTAGATCCTTATGTACGTTTAAAACTATTTGCTTCTGCAAAGTTTAATGATATTAAATATCAAGAAGATTTAGAAAAATTAACTGAATACTACAATAGTCAAGGCTACAGAGATGCTGTAATTGAAGAAACCCGTAAAATGGCCAATGCAAAGGGTAATTTAAACATCAGCATTAAAGTAAACGAAGGCAAGAAATACTATTTTGGTAATATTACCTGGAGAGGGAACACCAAATATTCAGATTCTATTTTAACCACCATTTTAGGTATTAGAAAAGGTGATGTATATAATCTAGATGTATTAAATAAGGGGTTGGGTAAACAATTATCTCCTGAAGGTGGCGATATTAGTGGTTTGTATATGGATGATGGTTATTTGTTTTTTAGAACCGATCCTGTGGAAACAGCAGTTTATAACGATACAATCGATTATGAAATTCGTGTAATTGAAGGGCCTCAGGCTACCATTAAAAACATTCATATTACTGGTAACGATAAAACCAAAGAACACGTAATTCGTAGAGAAATCAGAACAATTCCTGGTGAAAAATTCAGAAGAAGTGATCTAATTCGTTCTCAGCGTGAAATTGCTCAGTTAAACTATTTCAACCAAGAAAAAATTGGTATCAACCCTCGACCAAACCAAGAAGATGGAACGGTAGATATCGATTATTCTTTAGAAGAAAAAAGTAGTGACCAGTTAGAATTAAGTGCAGGCTGGGGTGGTGGAATTGGTTTAACAGGTACTGTTGGTATTACGTTTAACAATTTTTCCATTAAAAACATTTTCAAAAAACAAGCTTGGGATCCATTACCAATGGGCGATGGTCAAAAGTTAAGTTTACGTATTCAAAGTAATGGACGAGCATTTCGTTCTTATAACTTCTCATTTACAGAGCCTTGGTTAGGGGGTAAAAAAAGAAATGCATTTACGGTATCTATATTCGATACAAAATTTGCCAATGCTTACGATCCTGTAACAGGTACTTACACCAGTGATGCTGCTAATAATTCTTACATTAAAACAACAGGAGCATCAGTAAGTTTGGCAAAACAATTGAAATGGCCCGATGATTATTTTTCTTTAAGTGTTGGTTTGAGCTTCTCAAGGTATAAGTTAAAAAATTATTACATCGATCAGGTTAATTTACCTGGCTTTAATAATGGCTTTTCACACAACTTAAATTTAAAAGTTGCATTACAACGTTCTTCAGTAGATCAGCCTTTATTTCCACGTAGTGGATCAAGCTTTTTGCTAAGCCTACAAATTACACCACCATATTCTTTAATTGATAAAACCATTGCAACCTCTACCAATCCTTATCAATGGATTGAATACCACAAATGGCGTTTTAATACAGAATGGTATGTGCCTTTGGGACGACCAGCTGGACCAGAAAAAAATAAACAATTTGTGTTAAAAGTGGCAGCTAAATTTGGTTTCTTAGGCCGTTACAACGATCAATTAAAAATATCTCCATTCGAACGTTTTCAGGTGGGAGATGCAGGTTTAAGCAACCAGTTTGCATTGTTGGGTTACGATATTATTGCACAAAGAGGTTATCCGGTTTATCAAACATCAAATCCTAAGGTAAACCCTGACCAACAGGGAGCTTCAGAGTATTTTACCATGTTTAATAAATATGTGTTAGAGTTACGTTATCCGTTAAGTTTAAACCCAAGCAGTACCATTTATGCATTAGGTTTCTTTGAGGCAGCTAATGGTTGGTTTCAGTTTAAAGATTACAATCCATTCCAGTTACGCCGTTCGGTGGGTGTAGGTATGCGTTTCTTTTTACCCATGTTTGGTTTACTTGGATTTGATTATGGCATAGGATTGGATAGGATAACGCCAAATGGCAAATTAAAAGATGCTTCAAGATTTACCTTTATGTTAGGTTTTGAACCAGAATAATAGCTGCCTGAACAAATCAAACTAAAACTTTAAAAGCCACAGTTATGAAAAAAATATTCTTACTGGTATTTAGTATTGTAATGCTAACAGTAACAGCAAATGCACAGCGTTATGCAATTATTGATACCAAATATATTTTGGATAAAATACCAGAATATAAGGAGGCTGATAAAAAATTACAAGCCATTGCCGATCAGTGGCAAAAAGAAATAGACGATAAGCAAGCTCAGCTAGATAAAATGTATAAAAATTACGAAGCCGAGCAGTTTATGTTGAGTGATGAGTTGAAAAAGAAACGTGAAGATGAACTCTTTAATAAAGAAAAAGAAGTTCGTGATTTACAAAAAAAACGCTTTGGATACGAAGGCGATTTGTTTAAAGAAAGGCAAAAATTGGTAAAACCTATACAAGACAGAGTTTATACGGCTGTACAAAAAATTGCAGTTGGTCGTGGATACGATTTTATACTCGATAAAAGTGAAGGAATTACTGTTATATTTGCCGACCCAAAAATCGATAAAAGCGAAGATGTGCTTAGAGAATTGGGAATTAAAAGTTAGTGTTATCAATCATTTTAAATAAACAAACAAAAACAATGAAGAAAGTTTTATTGATGGCTGTGGCTGGTGTGTTTACGCTTTTTGCTGCAACAACTACAAATGCTCAGGTTAAAATAGGCACTTTTGATGAGGAAGCAATTTTATCTTTTATGCCAGGTGTACAAAAAGTAGATACCGTTTTACAACAGTATGTTACCGATTCTTTGAAACCAGAATACGATTACGAATTGTATCAATTTCAAACAAAAGACAGCACATTTAAGGCAGATTCTTCTAAAATGAATAACTCTGTTAAGCAAATCATGAAAAAAGAAATTGCTCAACATTTTTATAAAATTCAAAACTGGCAACAATACCAACAACAAATGTTGCAAGCTAAACAACAAGAGTTGTTAAGGCCATTTTTAGAAAAAATTTACAACGCTTTACAAGGTGTAATTGCTGAACAGAAGTACACACACGTTTTCAAAAAAGACGTATTTGTATATGCTGATAAATCAGAAGAATTAATGCTACGTGTATTAAGCAAATTAAAAATTCCTTTACCAAAAGAGGTAGAAGATCAAATTAAAGCTTTAGGTATAACTAGTGCTTCTTCTGCCCCTGCAAAACCTGCAACTGGTGGCACAAAACCTGCTCCTAAAAAAGGTTAATTTTTAGCTGAACTATATTTTAAAAGCTATCTCTTTAAAGGAGATAGCTTTTTTATTTTGCTAAACTTAAGTACGTAATTTTATACTATGCAACACAAAGGAGCGATAGGTGTTTTTGATAGTGGTTATGGAGGCTTAACTGTTTTAAAAGAAATAGTACACCAACTGCCACAATACAATTATGTGTATTTGGGCGATAATGCAAGAGCTCCTTATGGTACACGTAGTTTCGAAACAGTGTATCAATACACGTGGGAAGCAGTGCAATGGTTTTTTGCACAAGGTTGCCCATTGGTTATATTGGCTTGCAATACAGCATCGGCAAAGGCTTTACGAACCATACAGCAAAACGATTTGCCAAAATTGGCCGATAAACACCAACGAGTTTTAGGTGTAATTCGCCCCACAACAGAAGTAGTTGGAACTTTTACTGATACAGGACATGTGGGCATTTTGGGCACCAATGGAACGGTACAATCCAATTCTTACCCCATAGAAATTGAGAAATTTTTTCCCAATGTAAAAGTGTTTCAACAAGCTTGCCCCATGTGGGTTCCTTTGATTGAAAACAATGAACACCATAGTAAAGGAGCTGATTTTTTTGTGAAGGAATACATTCATCAGCTTTTGCATCAATCGCCAAAAATTGATACCATTTTGCTGGCTTGTACACATTATCCCTTGTTATTGCAAAAAATTAAAGAATACTCACCAGCCGATACTAAAATTGTAAGTCAGGGAGAAATTGTAGCCAAAGGATTAGAAAATTATTTGCAACGCCACCCCGAAATGGATGCTTTGTGCAAAAAAGAAAGCAAACTCAACTTTTACACCACCGACGATACGGAAACTTTTAACAAACAAGCCACTATTTTCTTCGAAAAGCATATTCAGAGCAAACATGCTGATTTGAATGGATAAATTTGAGGGCTATCAACTACAGATACTTTAATGAGCTTTGGCTATGGGCTTTACGCTTGTAGTGGCCTTCTTTGGTCGGCCAGCTACCGCTTCAATCCCAAGCCTTTGGGCTGAAGAATAAATTTCAACTTTTACTGCTGAATAATGGTATAAACGTTGAAGAGTGCGACGCAACAGGCGTTAAATAGTAGTACTGCAGCTGGTTTCATAAAAAAAATAGGTTGCAAACCTTGTCAAATAGCAATTCACCCTTATCTTCGCCGTCCTTTCACAAAATAGTGGTATGGTGGCCGCTTTTGAACTGAAACAAAATTGTTGGTAAGTAAAATAAATAAGCATGAAACAAACATTTCAACCACACAAGCGTCGCAGAAAAACTGTACATGGTTTTCGTAAGCGTATGGAATCTGCAAACGGACGTAAAGTATTGGCAAGCCGCCGTGCAAAAGGTCGTAAGAAACTTACCGTTTCTGATGAGCGTGGATTAAAATAATTTAACTAATTATTCCTCTAAAGAGGTAACAATTCATCTATATAAGTTCTGCCTTTATTGGCAGAACTTTTTTAGTTTTATAACACACTATGGCAAAAACATTTTCTTATAACAAGGCAGAAAAATTGAAAAGCAGAAAGCTGCTGGAGCAACTATTTGCCAATGGAAAATCGTTTTTGGTATTTCCTGTTAAAGTAATCTTTTTGCAAGTTGACGCAAGTGAAACATCAAGTTGGGTACAGGCTGGAGTTGGGGCAAGTAGCAGAAATTTTAAACATGCAACTGATAGAAATAGGATTAAGCGTTTGTTGAGAGAGCATTACCGATTGAACAAAATTCCACTCCACGAATTCTTAGAAGCCAACAATAAAAAAGTAGCTGTATTCTTTTTATACATTGATAAAGCAATGCCTGAAAAACATGTATTGCCTATAAAAATGCCTGTAGTTATTGATAAGCTAATTAAAGCATTGAGTTGAAGAAACTGCTGATTATATTGAGTTATCCATTTTTGCTACTGATAAAAATTTATCAGTATGGGATTTCTCCATTGCTTGGTCCTAAATGCAGGTTTACACCAACCTGTTCACAATATGCTGCTGAAGCATTTAAAAAACATGGTTTGTTTAAGGGGTTTTGGTTGGCAATAAAACGCATCAGCAAATGCCATCCTGGTGGAAGCAGTGGTTATGATCCTGTGCCTTAATATTTCATCAATTTTTGTATGTATTCACCCAATCTGCTTTTAGCCATATAGTTTTTTTCGAGTTCTATATTAAATGGAATGGGGGTATCTAAACTTGCACAACGTAAAACCGGAGCATCTAATTTTTCAAAACAATGCTCACTAATCCAGGCACTGATTTCTCCACCAAAGCCACTGGTTAAACTGTCTTCATGTACAATTAAAACTTTGCCAGTTTTAGCAACTGCTTTTTCAATGGCTGTATAATCTAAAGGTTGTAAACTTCTTAAATCGAGTAACTCACAACTTATTTCAGGATGTTGTTCTAAATATTCCAAACACCAATGTACTCCAGCACCATAAGTGAGGATGGTAATATCTTCTCCTTCTTTTACAGTATTGGCTTTGCCGATTTCAATTTCATAAGCAGCTTCTGGCACTTGTCCATGCACACTTCTGTACAAACCTTTATGCTCAAAGAAAATAACTGGATTTGGATCATTGATTGCTGCAATTAATAAGCCTTTTGCATCATATGGCGTCGAAGGATAAACAACTTTTAATCCTGCCACTTTCGTAAACCATGCTTCATTGGTTTGGCTATGAAATGGACCAGCACCAACGCCTCCACCACAAGGCATACGAACCACTACATCGGCATTTTGTCCCCAGCGATAATGGGCTTTGGCTAAATTGTTTACGATTTGATTGAAGCCAACTGTTGCAAAATCGGCAAACTGCATTTCCATCATACTTTTAAAGCCTGCAATGCTTAAACCCAATGCTGTACCAACAATTGCACTTTCACACAATGGTGTATTACGAACTCTGGCTTTGCCAAATTCCTGAACAAAGCCTTCTGTAATTTTAAATGCACCACCATATTCAGCAATATCTTGTCCCATTAAAACAAGGTTTTCATGCTGCAGCATAGACTGACGTAATGCCTGTTGCACAGCATCAACAAAACGAATTTCTTTGGTTGGACCTTCATCAATAACCCACTCACCATTTTCATTAAGCTTCTTACTCTGGACTGTGGACTGTGGACTATCGACTGTTGACTGTTTCGCAAACACATCATTCAACTCTTCTTCACTATCTGGTATAAGTGCAGCTGCATTATAAGCTTCCTGTAAATCGGATTCGATATAAGATTTGATTTCACTTTTAATTACATCAATGGTTTGCTGGGTTAATACAGTTTCGCCAATCAGATATTTTTCGAAGTTTTGAACAGGGTCTTTCTTACCCCATTCTTCAAATAAATGTGGAGGAACATATTTTGTACCACTGGCTTCTTCATGCCCACGCATTCTAAATGTCATGCATTCAATTAAATAAGGCTTTTGTTCTTTAATACAATAATCTCTAACGCCTTTAATGGTATCGTAAACGGTGAGAATGTTATTGCCATCAATTTGAATACCTTCCATTCCATAACCCTTTGCTTTGCTCACCAAACTTTCGCAACGATATTGTTCATTGACTGGTGTACTTAAACCGTAGCCATTGTTTTCAATAATAAAAATGACTGGTAAATTCCACACAGCAGCAACGTTGAGTGCTTCATGAAAATCGCCTTCACTGGTACCACCATCGCCTGTAAAAGCAACAGCTACTTTATTTTCGGATTTTAGCTTATGAGCCAATGCTATACCATCGGCAATGGCTAATTGTGGCCCTAAATGAGAAATCATTCCACAGATATGGTGTTCTCTTGTGCCAAAATGAAAACTTCTTTCTCTGCCTTTACTGTAACCTTCTTTATTGCCTTGCCATTGCATGAATAATTTAGATAAAGGCATTTGCCTTGTGGTGAACACACCCAAATTTCTATGTAAAGGCATAATCCATTCGTCTTTGTCTAATGCCAATGTTGTTCCAACACTAATTGCTTCCTGACCAATACCACTAAACCATTTACTGATTTTTCCCTGACGTAAGAGTACCAGCATTTTCTCTTCAATCATTCTAGGAAGAATTAATGCTTTATAAATAGAACGTAGGTCTTGATTGGTTAAATTATTTCGATAGAAATACATGGCAATGAGTTATTGTGCTAAGATACTTTTTGTTTCACATAAAGCAACAAAGGATACGAAGAACACAAAGTAGAATAAGAAATTTTTTGACTACAGGGCAAAGAAGCATACAGAGTGTAACAAAATATTTTAAGCAGGGTTTATTTTATCTGCTCTGTGTAACTCCTTATCTCCAAAACTCTGGGGTAAAGAAAAAGACTACAAACCCAAAAAAACTTCATTGCTCCGTTGCTCTGTGGTAAAATAGTTTAATTTTTCTCGATGATATCAATCAAAAAAGCTTCTACTGCTCTTCTAATATTGCTTGCAGCTGTTTGATGGTTGTTTACCAAAATAGAGAAAATCAATTCTTTACCACTTTTAGCGGTTATAAAACCACTTAATGCAACCTGACTAGATAATGTACCTGTTTTAGCATAAATTTTGCCAGCATAATCTTTGTAGTAGCCACTTAAAGTTCCTGTATTACCTGTTGGGAATATGGTTGCAATTCTATTCCAACTGAATTCTTTTTTCATTTGATTAAGCACCCAAACAAAATCCATTGGTGTAAATAAATTGTACCTGCTTAATCCACTACCATCCACCCAACGAGGTTTTTGAGGTAATCCAGCTAGGTCGGTTTTAAGTAAAGTGTCTATTATTTTACTATCGCTCATTACACCCAGCTTTTCATTACTTACCATTAGCAAAGTTTGTTCAGCATAAAAATTATCACTTCTATGCATCATTAGAGCAAGCATCGAATCGGTGGGTTGAGATTTTAATTTTTTCCAGCCTGATTTATTGACTGCATCGGCATCTAAATAATCAATTGGTTTCTTTAAACTATCCTCTAATAATGCAACAGCCAAAACTTCTGAAGTAATAAAAGGGATATCGGTTGCAGTAAATTTTCGGCTACTGTTTTGTAAGGAAAAACTGTTATTGTAATAATCTCTTTCGATAGAAAAACTACCCGATTGTAAATTGCCATAAATAGTAACAGAATCTTTAAACAACTTAGGCAATACACTTAATTGATTACCTGTTTTTTTGAAGGCTACTACATTGCCATAAATTGGTGCAGCTGAACGTTCGGCCATATAATCTGCATCAAAATCGTTCCAGGCCCATCCATTGCCCCAACGAACATCTTTCCAATCACTTTTTACAACTGTGATATTGTTGTGGGATTTAAAAAAATTGGCAACAGCATGTTGCTTAAAATCTGGATGTAGTAATGTTGGGTCGCCAGCAAATTTTACTGTGTAATTGCTATCTTCTTGAGTGTATAATAAGCCGGTTAAGCTATCGCCTAAATGTTTCATGGCTGCATAGCAGGTGAAAATTTTCGTATTACTTGCTGGAACAAAATATTTATCTGCCTGATAATTGTATAAATACGAATTGGCTGCAATATCAAACACAGCAACGCCTACATGAGCTGGTGCAAAAATTTCGTTATTGAGAAAAGCAGGTTTTTGTGGCTGGTTTGTTTGTATTTGTTTGCTTACAGAACAAGAAGCAAATACCAATATGAACAACAGATTAATTATTGCGTAGTTGCTTTTATGTAGAAAAGTTTGCTTCATGTTATCGTATTTGTTCATTAAAGATAAGAACGTTGAAGGGTGTCCTGCTATTCAGCAGGATTTTCAACGATGCAACTGGAGTCTAATAGTAGTACTGCAGTTGGTTACCAAAATTTAACTTCTTTCTATTGCTCTCATCCAACGTTCAGGAATATCGTTACTAGCAGCAATAATATAATCGCTTTGGCTACAGGCAATGTACTTACTATCTGGCAATTGCATCCACCAGCGTCCTGTTCTTTTGCTTTGTAAAAATGAAGTTTGCACATCGGCAAATGCCAAATGAAATTCGTTGAATTCGTTGGTATTATCTAACTCAGCTTCCTGCTTGCTTTTATACACACCATCCATTACATACCAAAGCATGTGACTGGCTTGTTTAGCTGTAAGTTGGTGTACGTCGTCCTTTGGAATATAACCATACAAGCCAATGCTGCTAATATTGTTGCTTAAGCCAGCATATTGCATTAGCGTACAAGCTTCTTCTCCAGTAAACCCATTGGGTGTAATTCTGTTTGCTGGGGCATGAGCATTTTGAATGGCTGCAATATCAAAGCTTAACATATTGGCATTACGAATTACAGGCTCCATTTCTTCGATATTCTCTTTTACTTTACCCACACGAAAACAATCGAAGTGTAGTTTATCAATTGTCTCCAACATGTGTGGATGAACCATATAACTCTGAAACCCAATGTGGCTGTAGTGTTTAACATAATTTGGGCTGCCACAAAGCAGTTCCATTAAAAAATTATCGGCAGGTAAAACACTATCAATATTCAAATCAATTCTTGAATCGACTACAGCAGCTTCAATAATTTTTCCTAGGCTTCCATAGGCTCCATATTGAGCCAATGTTAAGTCATGACTGCCACCCAGTATCACCACTTTTTTCTTTCTTTCTATCAATTCACTCACCACAGCTTTTAATGCAGCATAAGTATCTTGCAAACTTGCTCCAGTTTTTACGTTACCAAAATCTACCACATTCACTTCTTTGTGCCAATGGTATAAACTGTAAAATTCTTCACGAATGGTATTCGGAGAAAGTGTGTGATTGTATCCAGCACCCGTGCCTCTTGTTTCACCACAACCTACAATCACAATATCAGCATTGGTTATATCTGGTAATTCTTCTTCAAATACAGCAATATGCCTGCCCAGTTGAGTGTCTTTAAAGCCTTCATCGTTCGAAAGCTCATAAATATTAATTGGTTCAAGAAAGTCAATAATTGTTTCTAAACTCATGTGCTGTAGTTTGTAACAAACCTACATAAAATAATTTTTTAGTACTGCTATGTTGAAAACAGAAAGAACAGGTGTTGTGTTACCAACAAAAGAACAAGAATTGGGCTGTAGTTGCGTCGCACACTTGTACATTTTTATCGCTGTTCAGCAAACCCATTAACAATCATTAACCTTAAACATAAGTTGATTAACTGCAAAACAAAATTGGTGCAACTACTTTTGACTTTCAAAATAACAGCACCATGCATCGTATAATTTACTTTTTGCTTTTTATACCAACTATTTTAATAGCTCAAAAAAATATCAGTATTAAAGGAGTTGTTTTTGATACAGCATCTAAGAAAGGCTTATCGTTTGCAACAGTTTCTTTGGTGAATGCCAAAGACTCTACACTCATCAATTTTACAAGAGCCGACTCGGCAGGAGCATTTGTTTTAAAACAGGTAAGCAAAGGCAATTATTTATTGTCTACTTCTTATGTTAGTTTTGCACCTGTATGGAAAGGCATTACTGTATCTAATGAAGCAGACCTGAATGTTGGAAAAATAATGATGACCGATTTAGCCAATAGCAGTGCTGTAACGGTTCAGGCCAAACGTCCACCAGTGGTAATTAATGGCGATACCTTAGAATTTAATTCAGAAAATTTTAAAACACAACCCAATGCAGTTGTAGAAGATTTACTGAAACGTTTGCCTGGAGTAACAGTAGATGCAGATGGTACAATACGTGTTAATGGGCAACGTGTAAACCGAGTATTTGTAAATGGCAAAGATTTTTTTAATGGCGACCCCAAAATGGCCACTAAAAATTTAGATGCCGATGCTGTAGATAAAGTTCAAGTATTTGATAAAAAAAGTGATCGATCTGAGTTTACAGGTATTGATGATGGCAACAGCCAAAAAGCAATTAATCTGAAATTGAAAAAAGACAGAGACAATGCTGTATTTGGTAAAGTGGCAGCAGGTGCTGGCAATAATGAACGTTATGATGCACAAAACAATCTCAACAAGTTTAAAGGCGATAAGCAAATTAGTTTAATTGGCATGGGCAACAATGTAAATAAGCAAGGATTTAGCATGAGCGATATTTTAAATTTTTCAGGAGAGTTGAGAAATGGTATGCGTAATGGTGGTGGCATGGTTATAAGAACACAAAGTGATGATCAAGGAGGATTGCCAATTACAGGCTTAGGACAAAACCAACAAGGCATTGCAACCACCATTGCAGGGGGATTGAATTACAATAATAAATTAGGTAAAAAAACCGATATCAATGCAAGTATAACAGCCAGTGATGTTGATTTGAAAACAGATAGAGCAACAGAAAGGCAATACATTACTCCAGGAAATAATTTTAATTATGCTGCAACGAGTAACAGCAACAAAAAAGTGCAGCAGCAGCGATTAAATATGAGTATCGACCATAAGATAGACAGTTTTACTTCTTTAAAAATTACGCCAGTATTAACCTTGCAGCAACAACGCAATAAAAATTATACATCCTCTAATTCAATTACTATAACCAAACAATTGTTGAATGATGGTTATAACAACAGTACCACTAAATCTGATGGATTTAATTTAACCAATGATATTTTGTTTAGAAAGAAGTTCAGAAAAAAAGGAAGAACCCTTTCTTTTAGTGGCAACATGAATTTGAACAACAGCGACCAAACAGGAACATTGAATACTAAGAATACATTTTATCTTGCAGGCTTACCTGATAAGGATTCGTTGCTAAATCAAATAAATAGCACTGATGCCAATACCAATAGTTTTGGTGGAAATATTACTTATACTGAACCTGTTGATAAACGTTCATTAATTGAATTGAGTGGCTTTTATAACAGCACTATTGGTAAAAGCGATAGAAAAACATACGACTACAATGGCAATTCTGGCAAACATGATGTTTTGAATAGTTTATTAAGCAACAGTTTCGAAAGCAACTACAATTACAGTGGTGGAAGTATTAATTATAGAACCAACAGAAAAAAAGTTTCTATTGGTGCAGGAGCATCGTTACAGTTGGCCGAATTAACCAGTAAGAATATTTCCAATAACAATACCATTCAACAAAGTTTTACTGATGTATTACCCAATGCCAATATTCAATACAAATTCAGCAATTATAAAAGTCTCACGTTAAATTATACCACCAGTACACAGCAACCATCTACAGCTCAATTACAACCATTGCAAAATGTAGCTGACTTATTGAATGTATATGAAGGAAATCCAGATTTAAAAAGAAGCTATTCTCATAATATTAATCTGAATTTTTTCACTGCAGATCCTGCAACACGACAAAACTTTTTTGCTTTTGCAGCATTTGGTATAACACAAAATGCCATTGTTAATGCCGATGTTTTCAGCAGTAATGGTGCAAGAAAATCGACTCCTGTAAACGTAAATGGTACAACCTTTTTATTTGGTAATATCAACTACGGGTTTCCTATTAAAAAGTTGAAATTAAGGGCCGATGTTTCTGTTGGATTAAATGCAACAAAAAACTTTGGATTGATTAATGGACAAACCAATACCATCAACAATACAGCCATCAATCCATCTATTGCATTATCTTATTTTAAAGACAATATAATTGATATACAAGCCAGTGCCAACCTGCGTTTTAACAAAGCAACTTACTCTTTGCAGGAGCAACTCAACAGTAATTTTCTTACACAGATTTACAGTACAGAAGTTACCAATTATTTACCGCTGGGTTTGATTTTAAACAATAATCTTAACTATACGATTAATTCAGGCAGAGCTGATGGTTTTAATACAGAAGTACCATTTTGGAATGCATCTTTGGCAAAAGGATTTTTAAAGAATAAAAGAATGGAAGCTAAAATAGCGGTGTTCGACATTTTGAACAGAAATGTAGGCGTAAGCCGTAATGCCAATCAAAACTACATTGAAGATATTCGATACAATGTTTTGCAACGTTACTTCCTGCTAACATTTACTTACAGATTACATAAAGCAGCAGCTAATAGTGGCCCAAGTTTGGTGATTAAAACATTTGGCAATTAAATAACAAATAAACAAGAGCTGTGCAATTAATTGTATGGCTCTAGTTGGCATATTGCAGTTTTCCTTTTCTTTGCACATGGCAACAGGAAAAATAATCATCATTACTGCTCCATCGGGTGCAGGCAAAACTTCCATCACAAGGTATCTGCTCAATAAATATCCCTTGCTTTCATTTTCAATTTCTGCTGCCACAAGGCAACCTCGTGGAGAAGAAAAACATGGTGTAGATTATTACTTTTTGTCTGAAACTGATTTTCAAGAAAAAATTGCAGCCAATGCTTTTGCCGAATGGGAAATGGTGTATGAAGGAAAATATTATGGCACACTAAAAGCCGAATTAGAAAGAATTTGGCAACAAGGTAAAACCCCTGTTTTAGATATTGATGTAAAAGGTGCAATTCATATTCAGCAGCAATATCCGAATCAAACTTTATCACTATTTATTAAGCCACCAAGTGTTGATGTGTTGAGAGAAAGATTAGAAAGTCGTGGTACTGAAACACCTGAAAGCATTGAAACCAGAGTAAGCAAAGCTGCTTATGAAATTTCTTTTAGTCATTCTTTTTCTAAAGTAATTGTGAACGAAAATTTAGACAAAGCCTGTGCCGATGCTGAACAAGCTATTGCAACTTTTTTGCAATGGGCTTAAATAACTATCTTTCAAAATAATTAATATCGATTGCTATGTCGTTTCAAAACAAAACCGTTTTTATTACTGGTGCAAGTCGTGGTATTGGTAAAGCCATTGCACTAAAGCTGGCTGCCGAAGGTGCTAACATTGTTATTGCTGCAAAAAGTGCTGAAGAAAATCCTAAATTAGGCGGTACTATTTTTTCTGCTGCTGCTGAGATAGAAGCTGTTGGTGGTAAAGCCTTGCCTGTGCAAACTGATATTCGTTTCGAAGAGCAAATTGCTGCTGCAGTTGCTAAAGCTGTAGAAACTTTTGGTGGAATTGATATTGTAATCAACAACGCATCAGCCATACAACTTACAGGCACAGCACAAACCGAAGCCAAGCGTTTCGATTTAATGCACAGCATTAATGTGAGAGGAACTTTTTTGGTGGTGCAACATTGTTTACCTTATTTAAAAAAAGGAGTGAATCCACATATTTTAACTTTATCGCCACCCATTAATATTTTACAAAAATGGATTGGTCCGCATGTGGCTTATACCATGAGCAAATACAACATGAGCATGATGGCAATTGGTTGGGCTGCAGAATTTAAAAAAGAGGGTATTGCCAGCAATGCTTTGTGGCCAAGAACCACAATTGATACTGCTGCAGTACGTAATTTACTAGGTGGTGAAGCATTGGCTAAAATGAGCAGAACCGTAGATATTTTAGCTGACACAGCTTACTATATTTTAAGCAAAGAAAATTTAACCTACACTGGTAATACATTTATCGATGAAGAAGTATTGGCTAAAGAAGGCATTACCGATTTAGATAAATATGCTGTGGTGCCTGGTGGGCAGTTATTTCAGGACCTATTTGTGTAGTTTTTAACCACATAGGTACATAGGCACAATAGTTTTATTTTCTTCTATCTGCCTATGTGGTAAGACTAAGGCTTGTACTTACTTTGTTCAAATATTTCTTTAGCCGAAGTTTTTAGTAAATCTTCCAGCGTTTTTTTATCGTTTTTGCTCATCCATTTTTTTACAATTTGCCAACCCACAAACTGACCAATAAATCCAGGAGATTCATTGCCCAAAGCAGCAGTATTTGGTCCATCGTTCATGTAGTCTTTTACCAATGTAGGTTCTGTAGCATATACCAAATCATTGGTAACAAAAAAGCTCCATATATTGGCTTCATTTTTTAAACAACCTTCTAATTGTTTTTGGGTGTAACCTGTTTTTATACTATCTGCAGTGTAGGGCAAGCATGCATCTAAAACATACAATTTTTTACCTGCTTCAATCATTTGTTCAACCAAAGGTTTGCCCTGTGTTCTTGTATTGTACAAATCGTCTATAATTACTTTAATGGCATTGGTGGCTATGTATTGTTTATCAAATCTTCGACTGATAAATGCAGGATACAATGTTTGAATAGCAGGGTCTTTATACACGCTGAAATCCTTGCCCATACTTAATTGTAGCCCAATACCCATTACCTCACCATCTCTCATAATGCCAGAGCCACTACTGTTATTACTCAACATAAACATAGCATCCCAAGGACCAATATAGGTTACCAGTTTTGTAGGTAACTCATACTTTGGAAAATAATGTTTTACAAACTGAAAGCCCTCCTTTATTTCTTTTTCAACAGCCGAAAAATCGGCAAATGTTTGTTCGCTGGCAGTAAACACATTGGCATAGGCATTTTTAAAAAGCCTAACATTTTGCATAATGCTATCAGGCTGCGGATTACTGCCTAAAATATTTTGAAAATAATCAACTGTAAAAATTTGGTATTGGTTAAAAAGCTTTTGTATGCCACTGTCTAAATGCACAGTATCTAAAGCAAAAAAATCTTTTTCAAAACGTTCAGTACTTAACTGTACCTGCACTTTAGAAATATCGGGAATATTTTTTTTACTGCCACAACTGCAAAGCACAACAATAGCTGCAAAACATACAAGTTTATTCATACCACGAAATAAGTATAAATGATGTAAACAAAAATGCAAATTATTGTAGGCTGTGGACAGAGGTAATTTTAACCAGCTGTATTTATGACTTTTACATTATTGAGCAAACTACAACGTGACGGCTTGGGGAAGTACGGGAATTGGAATTCCGTCAGACCAGCCTCAGAAATAAGTTATGAAAAGAGGTTTTTGTTTTGCCGAAATGTTTTTTGACGAACGCTCAACCCCATTTACTGAAGATGATTAGAGAATAAAACCTGAGATGCTTTTCGTCTGCCTGTATTTTGTCGAACCCATGTTAGTGGTAGTTACGCAATTATTTATTGCGTTTGTGTACAAAAAAGTATAATTTTGTTTTAAATTTACTTTTTAAAGTATTAAAAAATGACAAATCTGACCACACTAAAGTTTAAAATTGACGGATTTGCTAATTTGGAAAGCGTGGAATTAGACTTAGGTAAGTTTAACGCTTTAGTAGCATTGAATAATTTTGGGAAATCGAATCTTATTTCCTCACTAGATTTCGGACTGGATTTTATACAAATGCCCATATCAATGAAAAAAAATATGATGGCATATAAACCAGTTATACCAATAAATAAAACATTGGCAAATAGGCCATTTTCTTTTGAAATGGAATTTTCAGCAAAATTCAAAAAGGAAAATTTGGTTGTTAATTATGGTTATTCATTTGATTGGATAAAAAATGATAAAAATAAAGGACAACGCGTAAAGTCTGAATTTTTAAAAGTCAAGAATAATCAAGCAGATAGTAAGTATAAAACATACATTGATAGAAATACAAAAGGCAATTTTTACTTGTCATCCCAAACTGGTAGATGCAATAAAAAGATTAGTATTGATAAAGAAGATTTGCTGATCAATAAGCTGAGTAATTTTGACGAATTATTTTACTTAGAAATCATAAAGTATATAAATGACTTCAGAGTAATTGTTGTAGAAACAATGAGAGATCCTGATAAATTGTTCAGGACTATTGGTGATAAAACTGTTCGGACAGATTATTCCTTAGAAATTCCGAGGAGTACTGATGTAGGGTTCTTTATTTATAGTCTGATGAAAAAAAATCAATCATTATTTTCCTTATATAAAGATTCTGTCAAATCATTATTACCAAGTATAGAAGATTTTGAGCCATTAGAAATAGATTTTAAAAAGCAGGCTAAAATTGAAAGTGATGATAAGATTCCAATAGATTTTCCAGAAAAGTTGTATGATATTATTGTTAAAGAGAAAAGTAATAATCAAAAAACAAGTATTGCGAATATATCTTCTGGGTCACAAAAAATATTTTTCATTTTGGCTATGGCCATTGCCGCAGATTTAAACAAGGCACCTGTAATTATTTTTGAAGAAATTGAAAATTCAATTCACCCTGGTCTACTTCAAAGACTACTAATAATTCTTGATGGCTTAACATCAGATACTAAAACTATCGTAACTAGCCATTCTCCTTATTTGATTAAATATTTGGATATAGACAAAATTAAATTGGGAATACCAAATAATTTTGGAACTGCTCAATTCAAATCTTTGAAAAAAACAAAGATTTCAAAACTGCTTCGTATAGCTAAAGAAGATGGAGTTTCAATAGGCGATATATTATTTGACTCCATGATTGAGTGTTCTAGAGGAGAAACTGAATTCTTAAATGATATGTGTCAGTAACATGAGAGTAATTATCCTTTTTGTAGAAGGCGACTCTGATAAAGAATTTTTCGAAGCATTATATCAATATTATCAGAAACATTCTAAGTCTCAGCTCAAGGCTGTTTTAAAAGTATGCAATATTAAAGGGATTGGTAGATATGAGTCTAAAATTCCTTCTAAACTTAAAAATCATTATTTACCTAAAATTAAAACCAAGGGTACTTCTGTTTTTTGCAGTTATGATACTGATGTTTTTGATTTAGCTGAAAAGCCCCCAACAGATTGGGAATCTGTTAAGAAAAAAGTTAACGATATTGGTATAGATAAGTTTTATGAAATACCAGTTAGTAAGATGATAGAAGATTGGTTTTTACTTGACATTAGCGGATTATGTAAATATTTAAAAATAAAAGAACCTTCGAGATTAGTTGGAAATAGCGGATACACAAAAATTAAAGATCTTTTCAAAAAAGGAAATAAAGTATATCAGAAAGGAAGTGATTGCCACAAGTTCGTTTCTAGCCTTAATATAGAATTGATTCGAAAAAAAATATCAAATCAGCTTAAATTATTAGAAAATGAACTAGGAATACGATTATAGTTCCCACTAACAGCACAAGTGTGACGCAACTACAGTTGATTAAAGTTCTTCAGCCCACTCCATAAATAAAAAAACACATAGCCTAAACTATGTGTTCTTAAAAATCTATGTTTCTATGTGGTTTAAAAATTAATCTTCAAATTTTTCAGGCCTCATTTGAGGAAACAACAATACATCTTGAATACTAGCTTGATTGGTCATCATCATTACCAAACGATCAATACCAATACCAATACCACTTGTTGGAGGCATACCATATTCTAAGGCACGTAAGAAATCGTAATCAATAAACATGGCTTCATCGTCGCCACGTTCCATTAATTTAACCTGCTCTTCAAAGCGTTCACGTTGATCAATAGGGTCATTCAACTCGCTGTACGCATTGGCAATTTCTTTTCCATTTACCATTAATTCAAAACGCTCTACCAAGCCTGGCTTGCTGCGATGTTTTTTGGTTAAAGGACTCATCTCAACCGGATAATCAATAATGAAAGTTGGTTGTGTGTAAGTGTGTTCACTGGTTGCTCCAAAAATTTCATCAATCAATTTGCCTTTGCCAATAGTTGGTGCAACATCAATTTTTAATTGTTTGCATACCTCACGTAAACCAGCTTCATCTAAATTGCTCACATCGATGCCTGTATTCTCTTTAATAGAATCATGAATGCTAATGCGTTTAAAAGGTGCTTTAAAATTGATGATTTTATCGCCCAATTGTACATCAGTGGTGCCATGCAAAGCCAATGCAATTTTTTCAATCAATTGCTCGGTAATATCCATCATCCAATAATAATCTTTGTAAGCAGTGTACCATTCCAACACAGTAAACTCAGGGTTATGAGTTCTGTCCATGCCTTCATTTCTAAAGTTTCTGCTAAACTCATATACCCAATCAAATCCACCAACAATCAGTCTTTTTAAATACAGCTCATTGGCAATTCTTAAATAAAAAGGAACATCCAATGCATTGTGGTGTGTAACAAAAGGACGAGCAGCTGCACCTCCAGGAATGGCCTGTAATACAGGTGTATCAACCTCTATAGCTCCTTGTTCGTTTAAAAATTCACGAATGATATTGATGAGTTTTGTACGCTTAACGAAAGTCTCCTTTACGTCAGGATTAATAATTAAATCTACATAACGTTGCCTGTATCGAAACTCAGGATCAGTTACTTCATCAAACACATTGCCTTCCTCATCACGTTTTACAACTGGTAAAGGTTTTAAACTTTTGGTAAGTAAAGTAATAGTTTGTGTATGAATAGAAGTTTCACCAGTTTTAGTAATAAATACATAACCTCTTGCACCAATAATATCGCCTAGGTCTAAATGTTTAATTACATTATCCCAAAGGCTCTTGTCTTCATCAGGACAAAGCTCATCACGTTTTACATATAATTGAATAATGCCTTTACTATCCTGCACTTTTATGAAAAATACTTTGCCTTTATCGTTAATACTCATGATACGACCAGCCACACAAACAGCAGCAAATTGCTCTTTTGTTTCTTCTGTATAATTGGCTTTAATATCGCTTGAAAATGCGTTTACAGGGAATAATGGTGCAGGAAATGCATCGACACCAGCTTCCTGAATTTTAGCTAGTTTTTCTCTACGGATAATCTCTTGTTCACTTAAATGCTGACTCATAATTTATTTTTAAAGAATTGCAAAAGTAAGGGCTGAAAAGTTTTGTTGATAGAAAACGCAAATACTGGTGAAAGGTTCAATGTTTTTTGGATTGCCTGCGGTAATGGTTTTTACCACAGAGTAAAAGAGAACTCTGAGATACACAAAGATTTGTGCAGATTAAAACATTCAGCAAGGCAGTAATGAAGAAATGAGATTCCTCGGTATAACTCCTTCGCTCAGTTTCTCTGTGGTAAATAAAATAAATTTCTGTATTTCAGAGCTTCTGAGGCTACAACAAAAACTTACCTTCGCCGCAAAATTTACGTTATGAGCAAACTAAGCCAACTTGCAGAAACTTTGATAGGCAGCGAAATTGTAAAATTGGGCAATGCCATTAACGACAGAATCAGAAACGGAGAAAAGATTTATAATTATACCATCGGCGATTTTGATTCATCAATTTTTCCTATACCTAAAGAATTAGAAGATTTAATTATTGAAGAATACAGAAAAGGAAGTACCAGTTATCCGCCAGCAGATGGTGTATTGGATTTGCGTAAAGCTGTTGCAACTTTCTTAAAAGAATGGGAAGGTTTAGATTATGCACCAGATGAAATACAAATTGCATCGGGTGGTCGTCCATTAATTTATACGTTGTTTAAAGCTGTAGTCGATAAAGGCGATAAAGTAATTTATGGAGTACCCAGCTGGAATAACAATCACTATGTACACTTAACTGATGGTGAACATTGTTTAATAGATTGTTTGCCTGAAAACAATTTTATGCCAACCCCTGAAGATGTGGCAAAACATATTAAAGGAGCAACATTAATTTGTTTATGCACTCCACAAAATCCAACAGGTACAACACTTACGAAAGAAGCATTGGCAAAAATTTGCGATTTGATTATTGAAGAAAACAATAGCAGAAGTGCAGACGAAAAGAAATTGTATTTAATGTACGATCAAATGTACTGGACCTTAACCTATGGTGCAATTGAGCATTACAATCCTGTTTCATTAAACCCAGCTATGAAAGAATACACCATTTTTGTAGATGGTATTTCAAAAGCATTTTGTGCAACAGGTGTTCGTGTTGGTTGGAGCATGGGTCCCAAAAATGTGATTGCAAAAATGAAAGCTATATTAAGTCATGTGGGTGCATGGGCTCCAATGGCTGAACAAAGAGCTACTGCAAAATATTTAACCCAAACAGCAGCAATCAAAACATTTTTAGATGCTTACAAATTAGAGTTGGAATACAGACTACACAATATTTACAATGGTTTTATTGCACTTAAAGAAAAAGGATATGCTGTAGATGCAGTTACACCACAAGCAGCTATTTATTTAACCATTAAAATAGATTTAGTGGGTAAACAAACATCTGATGGAACTGTATTAAATAATCAGGCAGATGTTACTGCTTATATTTTAGGTGAAGCTAAAGTAGCTGTTGTGCCATTTTATTGTTTTGGTGCAAGTAATGACAGTCCTTGGTATAGATTAAGTGTAGGCACTTGTAAGAAAGAGGATATTCCAGTTGTATTAAGCAATCTAGAAGCGGCTTTGGAAAAGTTGAAATGATAATGAAACACAACTAACATTGATTGAATAAATTTTCACAAATTCAAAAAAGAAAGGCTCTGCAATTGCAGAGCCTTTCTTTTTGCTTATTAAAACCAACGATTACCAATTACTAAATCTGATACCAAAAGAGTAAGGTGTTTGGTCTAAACCAGTACTGCTTTTGTGTAATTTATTTAAGCTGTAGCTGCCAAATAAACGTACAGGACCTAAACCAAGTTCTCCTATTGCTGCCAAACGAAAAGGCTCTAAATCAAAATCACCTTTGTACTTTACTTTACCTCTTTCGTTGCTAACTTGTTTATTACGGCTTGCAACTAAGTAACCAGCACTTACACCAGCACTAAAATTTAGGCTTTTTTGTTTGCTAGGTGCAGTATTAATATTAATCATAAATGGAACTGTGATATAACCAGCAAATAATTTATTTTTTGAGAAGCTCACTGTATCGTTAAAAATGTAAGGTGATGGATCTTTGCGGTAGCTTAAACTTCTGTCGTAACGGAAGTTGTACATTTCATATCCTAGACCATATTTCAGGTTTACCACATTCTTATACACATTCATTTTTTGCATAAAAAACCACAAGTTAAAGTTGGAACTTTTACCGGTATTTAATTTCATACTATTAGCAGTAACAGGACCAGCAGCTGTGTTTAAGGTTCTTAGATATCCACCACCTTGGGCACTTGTATAATTGGTATTATCTGTAAGATTGGTAAAACCTAAGTCTATAATCCACCAGTTGGTACTAATATTACTGTTTTTCTTTTTACCATTGTTATAAGTTACATCTAAGCCTCTTTTAGTGCTCATTTCAATTTTCACAGATTTTGAAGGTTTTTTTACAATTACAAAGTTGCCAGCAACCAATGTATCTGCTTTTTTTGTTGAGGTATCTGTTTGAGCAAAGCTTACTTGTACAGCCAGTAAACTGGTTGCTGCTAATAAAACTGTTTTCATTTCAGTAAAGTTTAAATTAATTAAAGTGTATTAGATTTTGAAGTATAGGTTTCATCTGAAACTTCTTCTTTTTTAGATTTACCAAACAAGCCCTTGGCTTTTTTAAACAGGTTGTTTAATTTGGTTTTGTTTACTTTTAAATTACCTACATAAACCGTGTTGTTGCCTTCTTCTTCGTTAGTGTCTAGCTGCTTGTACACTGCAGGTTGAACACTAACAATTGCATCTTGCTTATTTATTGTATTTACAGTTTTGTTTACATTTTCTGTATTTTTTACTGTGGTTGCAATGCTGTTTTCTGTTTTGTTTATTTGGGTTACCACACCTGCAATTTGTTGTACTGGTTGCTGTGTTGTGATATTGTTATGTACTGTGTTGTTTTGATTGCTGGCAGTTGTTTGAACAGTATTGTTAGTAACAACTTGTTCGTTATTGTTTTTAGCAAATCGTACAGTTTCTGTTTGTTCAGTACCTTCTACAACTGGCATTTTTTGTTGATTGGTTGCAGCTGTAGTATTTTCTATTTTTAACGATTGAGTTGTACTAGAAGTTACAGGAACAACCTCATTTTTTTTCGAACTTTCTGTATTGCTGGCTACAGATGAACCAACAGCTGTTTGAACAGTATTAGATGGAATTAACTGCCATGCCATAACTGCAAAAAATAAAATGGCTGCTGCAATACTCAAACGTTTTACCCACATAAATACAACAGGCTTCTCTTCTTTTTTATACAAACTTTCTTTATCTGGACAAGCAATTGTTTCTACTGGTAAAACAGTATTTTTTAATGCAGTAAAATTGTTTTGAAAAGCAGGGTGTTGTAATACAAATGTTTCTACTTCGGCTTTAGCAGTAGTGTTTAATTCATTATCTACGTACAACAAAAATTTTTCTTCGGCATTGGTTGCATTGATTGCATCGGCTTCATTTTTGTACAAAACAGATTTGTCAAAAACGATTTCTTCATCCAACACCAATTTAGTCTCCAATAACATATTCAACTCAAATTGTAAATCGGCATTCTGCTGTACAAAAGCTTCTACCATTTGTTGTTGATGGTTGTTTAATTCCCCATCTACATACATTAGGAAAAACTCTTCGTAATTATTTCTGTTAATGTTCATGTTTTGTTTTGTTTGAAATGGAGGTTAAAATTTGCTTACAACACATTTTCGGGCTTCACTAAATAATCTCTTAAAGCCAATCTTGCCCTGTGCAGGTAAACTTTCACCTGACTTTCGTTCAGGCTCATAATTTTTCCTATTTCTTCATAATTATAGCCTTCATAATCTTTCAGCATGATTAGGCTTTTTTGCGTTTCACTTAAACGGTTCAACGCTTCCAACAATACTTTTTTTGTATTGCTGTTTGATTGATAACCCACTTTAGTTTCCTCTTTAAATTCCTCTTTCAGCTGTATACGCTTGTTTTTTCTGATATGGTCAATCATTTGATTGTACGCTACAGTAAACAAATACGATTTTGCCTTATCGTTTTCTACAGCTTCTCTGTTACGCCACATTTTTTCAAAAGCTGTTTGCACAATATCACGTGCATCTTCTTCATGCTTTAAATTTTTAACTATGAACCTGAATACGTTGTCGGCGTATTGCGTTACACAGTCGTTGTAATTTTTTTCGGTCATAAACAGTCGGAATAAATAATCAGTTAATGCTTGCCTTGTAATGTGTTATACGATACAAGGTAAAATTTGTTACAGTGCAAAGAAAAAAAATACCCTTCAAACGAAGGGTAGCATAAATATGTGGGTTTTAAACGGCTCAAAATGCTGTTTTTTTAATAATTAACCACCTGTTCTTCAATACTTTCAGGAATTTCTCTCCATTCATATTGCTGATTACGTAATTGAGGTTCGAAACCTGCTTCACGTATCGCATCTTGAATGGTAGTATAGGTAAATCTGTGAGGAGCACCGGCAGCACTTACTACATTTTCTTCAATCATAATGCTGCCAAAATCATTGGCACCTGCATTTAAACAAATTTGTGCTGTTTGTTTACCTACTGTTAACCAGCTTGCTTGAATATTTTTTACATTAGGTAACATAATTCGGCTAATGGCAATCATACGAATGTATTCTTCTGCAGTAATTAAGTTTTGTACACCCCTGATTCTTGCCAATAAAGTATCTACATCTTGAAAAGTCCATGGTATAAACGCTAAAAATCCTTTGGCATGTTCAGGCTTCATGGCTTGTACTTCACGAATTTTCACCAAGTGAATAAAACGCTCTTCTAATGTTTCTACATGGCCAAACATCATGGTTGCACTAGTAGTAATATCTAATTTATGGGCTTCATGCATTACTGCCAACCACTCATCGGCTCCACATTTTCCTTTGCTAATTAATCTGCGAACTCTATCAATTAAAATTTCAGCACCTGCACCTGGCAAACTATCCAACCCAGCTTCTTTTAAAGCTTTCAACACTTCGTGATGGGTACTTTTTTCTAGTTTGGTAATATGTGCAATCTCTGGGGGCCCAAGAGCATGTAATTTAATGGTTGGATATTCTTGCTTAATCTCCCTAAATGTTTTGGTATAAAAATCCAATCCTAATGCTGGATGATGTCCACCTTGCAACAACAATTGGTCTCCACCATATTTTATGGTTTCTTCAATTTTGGTTCTATAAGTGGGCATATCAGTAATATATGCTTCAGCATGACCAGGAATTCTATAAAAATTACAAAACTTACAATTGGCAATACACACATTGGTGGTATTTACATTTCTATCAATTTGCCAGGTAACTTTTCCATGTGGTACATGGTGTTTTTTCATTTCATTGGCAACAAACATCAACTCGGCCAATGGTGCATGTTCAAATAAAAACATGCCCTCCTCTATACTTAAAAATTCAAATTTCAGGGCCCTGCTATACAAATCGGCTAACTGCATATCAATTTATTTTAAAGAATAACAAAGTTAAGGATGTATAGTTGGGTGAAATTTACTTTAAATGATATTTTGACTAATGGGCAAAAAAATTAGGGCGTTACCCAAGGGTCGAGCTTTACGTTTCAAGTCCTCGCCAAACTGTGTTTCACTTTGTTTGGCTGTGGGCTTTCCACTGCAATCCCTAACGCATTCTAAACATAATAGTTCAGGAAAATAAAAAGAATAAACAATTGTTGGCTACAAGTAGCAGCTACTTTAACTTCATCATTGTCATATTGCGTATAACTGCTTAACTACGTCGATGAAAAAAATCGTTTTTGCTATATTTCTTCTTTTTTCTCAAGTAACACAAATTTGTGCCCAAGAAGAATTTGTACCTCCTCAAGCAAAACTGATTACTAAATTCCCATTTATACAATTGACTGGTGGAATAATTATTGTAAGAGCTGCTATTGATACACTAAGTACAGACAGTTTAAATTTTGTTTTTGATACTGGCAGTGGTGGCATTTCTTTAGATTCAACTACTGTTGCCAATAACGGGTTTAAAGTTGCACAAACCGAAAAAACCATTCGTGGTATTGCTGGTATGAAAAAAGTAGGCTTTGCTTTTGGGCATTACCTGAATTTCCCAGGATTAAAAACTGATACATTTAGTTTTCATATAAACGATTACGATTTATTAACCAGTGTATATGGTTTAAAAATTGACGGTATTATTGGTTTTAGTTTTTTGCGTAGATATATTATAAAAATAGACTACGATAAACAAGAACTTGAAGTGTATTATCCAGGAGCATACAAATATCCCAGAGGTGGATATTTGATGAAACCCAATTTTAGTACGTTACCATTGCCTTTTTTCGAAATTGAAGATGCTCACGACTGTATAAACCGTTTTATTTTTGATACAGGTGCTGGATTGTGTTTGTTATTAAACAAAGACTTTGTAGAAGATAGTTCTTTTTTAAAGAAGAAAAAGAAAGTATACAACACACAAGCCGAAGGTTTGGGTGGAAAAAAAACCATGGAGCTTACCGTAATAAAAAGCGTATCGGTTGGGCATTTTAAATTTAAAAAAGTACCAACTTATATTTTTCAAGATGAATTTAATGTTACTTCCTACCCACAAATGGCTGGTATTATGGGTAACGATTTATTGAGAAGATTTAACGTAATCCTAAATTATCCTGATCAAGCCATTCACCTAAAACCCAATGGTAAATTCAATGATCCATTCGATTATTCTTATACTGGATTAAGCATTTACTTGGTAAACAATGACGTAACAGTAATTGATATTGTAAAAGGCTCTCCAGGCGATGTAGCAGGGTTTAAAAGTGGCGATATTATTATGGCTATCGATAATAATTTTACCAAAAATATTCAAAATTTTAAAGCTGCTATGCAAGTTGCAGGCTCAAAGTTGGCCGTATTGGTTTTTAGAAATGGGGCTCCAATGATTTTAACCCTGCATGTAAAAAATATATTGCATTAGCAATAGTTTAATGTGTTATTAATGCTGAAAACTTATTGCACTACCTTATTTTCAGTTAACTTCAGCGCCTAATTTTTTTATATGAAATTATTTCTATCGCTTACGATTGCTTTAATTACAACCGCTGTTGTTGTAGCCCAACCACCTGCAGGCTATTATTCAACTGCTGCAACGGGTAGTTGTGCAACTTTAAAAACTGCCCTTAAAACCATTATTACCAATGGTAATTCGCCACAGTCTTACGGTTCTTTATGGACTCAATATCAAGTTTCTGATCTTAAACCAAGAGAAGTAGGTAGTGGTTCTACGAATGTAATTTGGGATATTTATTCTGATAATCCAACAGGTGTAGACCCTTATAATTTTACACCAGGAACTGGTAGTGGAGGGCAACAAGATCAAGGAAGTGGTGGTGGATCTGAAGGACAGTTTTACAATAGAGAACACTCTGTACCGTTAAGTTGGTTTAGTGGCAGTACAAGTTCTAATGGGCCAGCTACCGACTATTTGCACATTTTCCCTACCGATAAAAAAGTAAATGGCACACGTGCAAACTTTATTTATGGAGAAGTAGCTTCAGCTTCGTTTACCAGTTTAAATGGTAGTAAATTGGGTACATCGTCAGTAGCAGGCTTTACAGGTTCAGTATTTGAACCTATTAATGAGTACAAAGGTGATGTTGCAAGAGCATTTTTATATTTTGTAACAAGATATGAAAATGATATACCAACTTGGTCGAGTAATGCAGAAGCTACACAATCGTTCGATAACAACACGTTCCCATCGGTAAAAATTAATTATTTAAAATTGATGATTAAGTGGCACAATCAAGATCCTGTTAGCCAAAAAGAGATTGATAGAAACAATGCTGCATATACTTATCAAGGCAACAGAAATCCATACATCGACAGCCCTCAATATGTAAATAGGGTTTGGAATAATATATGCCCTGGTTTATCAACTTTGCCAGTAAATATTGTATTCTTTTCGGGTAAATTACAAAACAACAAAGTGGTGCTAAACTGGGAAGTTGAAAATGAAATAAACTTTAACCGTTATGAGGTTGAAAGAAGCGTAAATGGAACAAACTATTCGTTGATTGGTTCTATCAAATCTACTGGTGTAAAAAATTATACGTTTACTGATATTGCTGATAATATTAAAGGTAGAAGGGTGTACTATCGTTTAAAGAAAATTGATAACGATGGAAGCTTCAGCTATAGTGAAGTATTCACTTTACACATTCCATTGAACATTAAATTTACCGTGTATCCTAATCCTGCACAAGATTATATTACATTGCAAGTAAACAACAACAGCAACGAAAAAGTTACTGTTCAACTTACAGATATTACTGGTAAAATGGTTGTAAACAATGCTTATACAATAACTAATGGATTAATTACAATTCCTGTTAAACAATTACATGCGGGAACATTTACAGTTAAGTTAATTGCTCAAAATGAAAGCTATTTACAAAAAGTAGTTATCATTAAATAATTGGAACGATACCAAATAAAAATGCTCTTCATATTTGAAGAGCATTTTTATTTATGCAGTTGATGAATTAACTTTTTTTGCCACCATTACCCATTGGTATATCAGTAGGTTTTGTTTTTGTCATAGCTTTCTGCTTTTCTATCTTTTCACGAATTTCTTTAATGCTATAAAAACGATAAACTTCAGGGTCTTTATCGCCTTCTTTTTCAATTGAGCTAATGTTGTGGTAAGGTGCTACAATTGTAGCATTTACGTTATCAGTTACTTTAACAGCAGTAAAAGGAAGAATGTAGTAATTTTTATTGGCTGCACTTACATTTTTACCTTCTGTTAATGCAACTAAAGAATCAATACTTTTTTTTATCATTTCTTGTGTAATCACAGTAAATGTATCTGGAGCAGCTTTTTGAGCACTGTATTTTTGATAGCTACCTATAATCGTATCATTTTTTGCATTTAAAATGTAGTAGCCATTTTCAGGAATGTCAATTGTGGCTTCTTTTTCATCGGCTTTTACTTTTATAGAAATCTTATCTTTTGTATCGTAAATCATATCATGCTCTTCACTGCCAGCACCATCTTTAATTTTTACAGATTGCTTTTCAATATCTACAGTACCACGTCCTTTGTTAAGTACCAATATTTTCTTTTGATTGTTAGAGCAGGAAGCAAAAAAAACAATGGCTGCAACCATTAAGGCAGAAAGTTTCATAATTGATGTTGTTTTAAATAAAAAATCCTCACCCTTTTTGGATGAGGACCTAAAATTAAATGTTTTTTATACAATTATTTTGCTGCTGCAAAACGTTCTGCAACTTTTGTCCAGTTTACAGTGTTCCAAATAGCTGCTAAATAATCCGGACGTTTGTTTTGATACTTTAAATAATAAGCATGTTCCCAAACATCTACCCCTAAAATTGGTGTACCTTTTACTTCAGCAACATCCATCAAAGGGTTATCTTGATTTGGTGTAGAACTTACTTCTAACTTACCATCTTTTAGCAATAGCCAAGCCCAGCCACTACCAAAACGGGTAGCTCCAGCTGTAGCAAATTTGGTTTTAAATTCATCAAAACTGCCGAATGCTGTGTTAATAGCTTCAGCCAATTCACCTGTTGGTGTACCACCTGCATTGGGAGCTAAACTTTCCCAAAAGAAAGTATGGTTCCAATGACCACCACCATTGTTACGTACTGCAGGAGAAATAGTACCTGCTGCTGCAACCAGCTCTTCAATGCTTTTATTTTCATGCTCGGTACCAGCAATAGCTTTGTTTAAATTATCTACATAAGCTTGATGGTGTTTACCATGATGAATTTGCATGGTCAATGTATCGATATTTGGTTCTAATGCTTCATGAGCATACGGCAAAGCCGGTAATGTAAATGCCATACTATAATTTTTACTTGTTTTAAATAATGTGGTGCAAAAGTAACCTATGATTTGGGAAAGATGAAATATGAAACGTTATTGTTTCTGAACTCGAAAAATGAAGCCGTACAAATAAATTTTTTATTTGTACGGTAATCTAGAAATAACAATTGTTGGATTTAAATTCTCTTTTTTAAAACTATAATTAAAAGCAGCAGCCCATTCATCCGGTCTATCTACCTTTGGACCAATAGTAACTTTAGTAATAGCAGGCAAAATGCTACCTAATTCTATATATACTTTTGGTGGACTTGATTCTTTATAAATATTTTTTTCGAAGCCAATTCCCTGCATTACTAGTCTAACTTCATGTTCATATTGATATTCTGCTGTTTTAAACAAGTAAGCAATATCATTTAATGAGTTGGTAATTAACTCAAAAGTTCTTTCTTGCTTCTCTTCATGTTTAAGTAACTCCAACTTTTCTTTTACAGTTTTCAGTAGTTTGTTTAGTTTATTGTTTTCAGCTCTTTTAGCCCCAGGAATAGAAAATGAGTCATCATTATTTCTATAAGCTACTTTATAAAATATAAACATACCTTCTTCAACAATTCCTTTATCTGATTCTTTGGAATTAATTCCGAGCTTCCTTTTTATTTCTCCAATAAATTTTTCTTTATCAATTGTAATAGCACAACCCTTGCCTTCAACTTGCAACTCTTTGCCATACATACGCCAAAGTGTAAGATTATTGTGTTCATGGTCGGCTACAAAACTAGCAATAAACGGTTTCTCTGAGTATAATTCTAATAACGCTTCCGTTTCTTTTTTTATAAGACCGTGCCAATTTAAGTAATCAAATAATTGCCTTCCCTCTGAAGTATCATTTAAAAAAGAGCCTTCTGATAATCGCATTTTGCCTGATTCAATTATCAATATTTTTCCAACAGTAATACCTGTATAATGGGTAATATATGTGCCTACAAATTTTAATATATTTTTAATTTTTTTTATGTATTTATCAATTTCAGCATACTCGTTTTCTTTTATTTTTCTAGTTAATTCATTTACAGAATCGCTAGCCCACTCTACAAAAATATCATTTTTATCTTTTTGGATTTGAATGTACTTATTATAGTGCAACAATGCATTTTGGTATTCATTTTGTTTTTCATATGTTGATGCTAAATTGAAATAAGCACTAGCAAAGTTTTCATCCGACTTAATTGCTTTTTCATAACTCTTAATTGCTTCTTGATAATCATTCAATCGACTATAGACAATCCCAAGACCATTATGTGCAAAGGCATCATTTTTATCTAAATCAATTGCTTTTTGATATTTCTCAATTGCTTTTGGATAATCTTTTAATTTTGCATAAAGATATCCAAAGTTACCATAAACTATAGCATATTTTTCGTCCAATTCAATTACTTTTTCATACTCTTTTATTGCATTTAAATAATCATTTAAATGATTGTAAACATTCCCAAGACCATTGTACGAGTCAACATAGGTCTCGTCCAACTCAATTGCTTTTTTATAATGCTGTATTGCACTTGGATAATTCTCCAATTCTAAGTAAATGTTTCCTAAGTTGTGATATGCATTGACATATTGTGGACTAAGCTTTATTGCTTCAACACCACTCGCAATAGCAGCATCATAATCGCGGTATCGCCAGTTCAAGTAAGTATTAATATTGAATGCTTCAGCAGAATTATCTTTTATCCACTTATTTGAATACGCAAGTAATTCTAAAAGACAAGCTTTAATTTCAGGATTATTATTATTATAATTTCTAAAAAAAAACCTCATTAATTCAACAGCTTCCATTTTTTGGCTTTTGGTATAGAGGTCTTTGATTTCTTTTATAAATTGTTGGTATTTATTTAAAGCCATATTATTTAATTATAGATTAAATATAATCTTTAATACAACACCAAAAATTGTAATTATGAGAATGATGAACTGTTTTATTTATATGTAAGTTTTAAATAGATAAACAAACGCTTTATTATTTAGATAACTTTCTTTTATTGTTATATTTTGTAAGGTAAGTCAAAGAAAGTACGTGATTCTATTAGTTTATAAATCGGCAAAATTTTGCCGATTTTCAAATTATCGCTTACTCCTAAAAAAACTCTTCATTAACATACTGCATTCTTCGGCTAGAACATCTTTTACCAATTCTGTTTTTGGATGAAATGGCCATTTTTCAGGAATGATGAGTCCATCTTCATCTGTAAAAAAACGAAGTCCGCCACTTTTTTCATCACTTGCTCCATATACAATTCTTCCTAGTTTGCCCCAGTACAAAGCACCACAACACATTAAGCAAGGTTCTACCGTTACATACAGAGTGGCTTCTGGTAAATATTTAGCTCCAAGATAACTATAAGCACTGGTGAGAGCCAATATTTCGGCATGGGCTGTACTGTCGTTCAGTTTTTCTGTTTGGTTATGTCCACGGGCAATAATTTTATTGTTTAACACAACCACAGCACCAATAGGTACTTCATCTTCATCAAAAGCTTGTCTTGCTTCTTTTAATGCCTGTTGCATAAAGTATTCATCTGAGAAAGGTAGTATTTCCATAATTATTTGTTGATTGATTGCACACAAACTTCGTTGTATTCTGTTGAATAAAGAACAGAACCTCTAAAGGGTGTGACACCAGTAAAGTTGATAGTAGCACAGTTGCTGGCAACAAAATAAAAAATACTGTTTTGAACGATTTTTATGTAAAACAAACACAATGCTTAAATTGTGCTGTTATACCTACCAATTATGCTTGCACAATTAAAGAAATCTAGAGAATATTTTGAAACTGGTGCTACCAAAAGCTTTGCTTTTAGAAAACAGCAATTACAATTATTGGCTGCTACTATAAAAAAATATGAAGCCGAAATTTCGGAAGCTTTATTTAAAGATTTAGGTAAAAGTTACACCCAAGCTTATGCCAGTGAAATTGCTTTAGTGCAAATGGAAATAAGTTTTTTCTTAAAAAATTTAAGACAGCTGATGCAACCAAAATCGGTTGATACCAACTTAATGAATTTGCCTGCCAGCAGTAAAATATATTACGATGCATTGGGCGTTGTACTGATTATTGCTCCATGGAATTATCCTTTTCAACTGTTGTTTAATCCGCTAGTGGGTGCAATTGCTGGTGGTAATTGTGTGGTATTGAAACCCAGTGAATTTACCCCTGCAACCAATGCAGTTGCAAAGAAAATTGTACAAGAAATTTTTGCTGAACAATATATACAAATTGTTGAAGGTGATGGTGCAGTGGTGATTCCTGAAATGATGAACAGTTTTCGTTTTGATCATGTGTTTTTTACAGGCAGTACAGCTGTAGGCAAGGCTGTATATGGATTAGCTGCAAAAGAATTAGTGTCTGTAACATTGGAATTGGGTGGTAAAAGTCCTTGTGTAATTGCAGCTGATGCAAATTTAAAAGTAGCTGCTAGAAGAATTGTTATGGGCAAGTTTATTAATGCAGGACAAACCTGTATTGCTCCAGATTATTTGTTAATTGAGTCCTCAATTAAAGAAAAATTTCTTGAGATATTGAAACAAACCATTGTTGATTTTTATACCAATGATGCAGCCAGTACAGAAGATTACAGCAGAATTATTAATGCAAAAAGATTTGATACATTGGTAGCTTATTTAAATGAAGGTGAAATTATTTATGGTGGAAAATACGATAAAGCTAAACTATATATTGAACCAACAATTGTACAAAATGTTGCCCTTGACGCAAAGCTGATGACAGAAGAAATTTTTGGTCCAATATTACCCATCTTTAGTTTTTCTACTCATGCTGAAGCATTGAATATTATCAAAAGAAATCCCAATCCATTGGCGTTTTATGTATTTACTGCTTCTACTAAAACAGAAGAAGATTGGATTAATAAAGTTTCTTTTGGTGGTGGTTGTGTAAACAATACTATTTATCATATTACCAATCATCATTTGCCTTTTGGTGGAGTAGGCTACAGTGGTATTGGCAGTTATCATGGACATAAATCGTTTGAAATTTTCACTCATGCAAAGCCAGTTTTAAAAACTGCTACATGGATAGACCCATCTTTAAAATACCCTCCATTCAAAGGAAAACTAAAGTGGTTTAAACTTTTTTTGAAATGAATTTACTAAAACATAAGTGGGTTAAAAGATTAACGATTACTGCAACTTTTATAGTTATAGTATTGTTGTGTATTAAACGAAAAGATATGACGTTAAGACAATCAATAATGAAAGCTGTTTACTCGGTAATTATGCTGAAAGGGAAAATTTTTGGTACTTCAAACGGTACTTTGTTGAATGAGAAAAAAATTACACCAACAATTTCATTCTATAGCTTACAATTAACCGCCAATAATGGATTATTAACCAACCTAGAAGAATTCAAAGGCAAGAAAATATTGTTAGTAAATACTGCAAGTGATTGTGGTTATACTGGTCAATATAGTGAGTTAGAAACCTTACATCAACAATATAAAAATAAATTGGTGGTAATTGGTTTTCCTGCAAACGATTTTAAAAATCAGGAAAGTAAAGATGATAATGCCATAGCCTCTTTTTGTAAACTGAATTATGGTGTAACTTTTTTGTTGGCTAAAAAAAGCAGTGTTGTTAAAGGTGCTGAACAAAATGCCATTTTTAAATGGTTAAGTGATAGTACACAAAATGGTTGGTGTACAAAACAGCCTGATTGGAATTTCTCAAAATATTTGGTGGATGAAAACGGACTGTTGATGGGCTTTTTTAGTAAAGACGTTTCTCCATTAGATGAAAAAATAGTTGCTGCTTTGCATTAATGTTACAAGCCAATCGTCGTATTTTAAAACATAAAAATTATGCTTACCAAAACCGATATTGAGAAATATTTTATAGCCGAAAAACAAGAAAGTTTATTGTTCTTAGGTATTGGAATTGCTGCAATAGTAATTGCATTGTTGGGAATATTTGTTTGGAAAACACAGTTTTGGAAAGGAGCTTCTATACCACTTATTACAATTGCTGTATTGCAAATAATTGTTGGATTTACTGTGCATAATAGAAGTGATGCAGATAGAATAAGAGTAGTATATGCATTAACTATGAATCCTGATGATTTAAAAGAAAAAGAGTTACCAAGAATGGAAGCAGTCAATAAAAACTTTGTTATTTACCGTTATGTAGAAATTGCATTGCTATTTGTAGGAGTTGTTTTAATGGCATTGTATAAAAACAATATCGATAAGCAATTTATTTATGGCGTTGCTGTAGCCTTAGCTATACAAGCTGCTTTAATGTTAGGTGCAGATTATTTTGCTGAAAAAAGGGCATTGGTATATACTAAACAATTAAAAGAAAGGGTAAAATAAATTTGTTTGTATTAGTAAGTGAAGAGTAATCTACTGCATCTTTGTTGGGAAGATGAAATTTTTCCAATCGTCGAAATGACATAAACTCATGAGCTATTTATTACCCTACGATTTTGTGATACGAGCATTGTATCCAGTACGTCCTAAAGTAAAAAAATTATTGGGTGGCTATGGTTTATACCTTAACAAAAGACTCATTCTATATTTGAGAGATAGGGCAAACGTAAGTCCAGAATTTAATGGTGTTTTTGTAGCTACTGTTCCAGAATTTTTTAAAGAATTACAACAGGAAATTCATATCAGCAGAATGGAATTTGATTTTGATGGTAGTAAAGACAGTTGGATTTTTATTAGTGAAGATTTACCCGATTTTGAAGAGAAAGTAGCAGTTGCCTGTGAACTGATAAAAAAAGGAGATGAACGTATTGGTAAATAAAAAAGGTTGCCGTTTTGTAGCAACCTTGTCTATATACCGATACCCCAATTAATAGTAACTGTGTCTTCTATTACTTCTGCCACTTGGGCAAGACATATCTGTATCTCTCTCTCCAAACTTAAAGCCCAGTTTTAAAAATACCGATAAATAATAATCTTTATTAGTGGCATCACCTCTATCTTTTCCAACAAAATCACTCACTGGTCTGCTATTTACCAATGCTCTCTTATACATCATTTGTTGTGCAATAGCAACCTGATCTTTAGGCAAATATTTTGTAAATAAAGATGGGTCTATATACTTACCACTTACATCATCTACATAATCTGTAAATGTATAGCGTTGCATAACTTCTCCACCTATATACCATTTATCATTGATAAAATATTTAATACCAAAGCCAAATGGAATTTGTACTGCTGTATTAGCATATTCTTTGCTGTTTGGGTATTCACTCATGCCTTGTCCTTCTAAGCGTAAAGGTTTTAAATCTACCCAGGTTTTCTTACCCGATACTTGATCTTCATAAATACCTTGTGGGTTAAAACGAAAAGCACCAATACCTACTGTGAAATACGGACGAAGTTTGTTGTTGAAGAAACTTTCTCTTCTTGTGAAAAAAGCAGTGGGATAAACTTCAAGAGCTACATTTACTTCGGTAATATTTGTTCTAAATCCAAGGTTTCTATTTTTACGATTTACTTCTACACTACCTTGATTGGTAATTAAACTATCAAAGCCAGCCAACTTACCAGTATTTAAACTGCCTCTTATTCCCAGCCACTGATTGGGGTAATAAGTTACATTAGCTCCATAAAAAATATTTGTAGCTGCAGGGTTAATATCTTTTATAAATAAGGTGCCCTTGCCTTTATTACCTCCTACATCGCCTAAAAAAATTGTTGGACCAACGTTAATGTCCATTTCCCATTGGCGATCACTTCTAACAAAATCGTTGTAATAAATTTGAGCTTGAGACTGTATTGCAACCATTGCAATACTTGTGCATAGTGCCATACGCATAAATAGCGTGTAGAATTTGGAATTCATAAGATATTGATATTGGATATTGACTAATAACGCTTTACCATTTGGTACTGCGTCTATTTATAACGAGACATTAGAGAGTCTATTATAAAAAAAGTAAAATTTTTCTATTCTTTTTTTAAATTGAGTATAAACCACAACACAAATTCGTAAAAACCACACATACGAAACTTAATGGCTTGTGGATTTTACTAAACAAAATAAAATGTGGTAGGTTTGCTTGTTGGAATAAATTGAATAAGATATTTTCTGCAGTAATTAAATTGCTTCGAAAGATCCTGTTTGTTTGTTCTTTCTTACAGTGCCAGCTTTAAAATATTGTCCATTCATAGCAACATAAACACCTACAGGAAGTGTTTGTACAAATGCAATAGCACTACCTAAATTAAATAAACCATCGCTACTGCCAAATTTATAAGGAATCATAGCACCCGTAAGTACAATGGTTTTATCGGTTATTGCTGTGGCCAATAATTCTGCTGTATCCGTCATGGTATCAGTGCCATGAGTAATGATGATTTTATCTTCATCTGTGTTTTTGCATTGATGAATAATGAGCTGACGGTCATCGTTGGTCATTTCTAAACTATCAATCATCATCAATGTTCTGATATCTACATCAGCCTTGCTTCTGCCTAGCTTCAACATCTCAGGCAAGTGTGTATCCTTAAAAAATAAAGAACCATTTAACTCATTGTATTCTTTATCGAAAGTGCCACCTGTGATGAAGATTCTTATAGACATGGTAAATCGTTAAGTTTTAAGCAATACACAAAAGTAAAGCCAAGCAACCAAATATGGTGTTGATTGATAAGTGTATTAAAGAAAATACAACATTAATTTAGCTATCAAATTAAATCTATGACCAAAGGGCGTTTAGAAGCCTTCAGCAATCGTCTAATGACCATTATTGGTTTTATACCTGATAAACGAATTGAACAGAAATTAGAACATACCAAAGATGTTGAAGCATAAAAAAAGTCTCTCAAATTTTTGAGAGACTTTTTTGTTAGATAAATCAGCTAGTGACTACTCTATGTTTTTATATTCTTTAAACAACTTTACGGGACTGGCTTCAACTAATTTTTGATAACCTACCCAGGTTGTAGTAAAGAAGGCGTTGGCTTTTGCTAGTAATGCAGTTACTTGCTGTTCTGCCTCTGTAACCAGTCTTTCTTCTTGTGCAGTTGGTGCAACATTTTTACCTAAGATATTACCCCTTGCTTCTTGCAAAGTACCACTTACTGTAACCTGAGGTACTTGGCCATAACCTTGCTTATCTTGTGTTTTACCATTTAAAGTTTCACGAATGGTTTTAATTTCATCGGTAACTTGTTTGGCAACTTTTTTCAAAGTATCAGCAGCTTTTTTATCCATATTGCTGTAGGTAGCTTCCACTTTTTTTACAATTTCATCAGCTTCTGCAAGTCGGTCTACCAAATCAGTTATTTTTAAACTGCTTTTATCTACACGTCCAATCATTTGTCTTTTAGCAATTCTAACTTCCTTTGTTGTAGGTGCATTGGGGTCATCGTTTACAATAACCATAGTACTATCGTTTAAATCTTTACCTAAACTAATCACTATTTTATAGGAACCAGGATCTACAGGTAAGCCACCAGGCTCATTTCTGTTTTCTCCATCACCGCCTCCACGTCTTCCACCTCTTCCTCCACCTGGTTGTCTGATGCCTTTGCCTTCCATTCCCCAATAAAAGCGATTGAAACCACTATCAGCCTTTGAACGCAACATTCTTACCTGTTTATTATCGGCATCATAAATTTTAATAACTGCAGTATCAGCAATTTTATTTTTACCAGTATCGGCGGCTGTTTTATTTACGAAAAAACTAATGGCAGCACCTGTTGGTTTATTTTCTCCTTCGTAAGTACCATAAGTGCTGTATTCTACACCCATTGCATTTTTAATTCTTGCCTGATAAGCCTGGGGAGCATCGAAACTGGTTAATTTGTTTTTAAATAATTGTCCTTTATTGGCAGCTAATTTTCTAAGTGGGCGGATATCGTCCATCACAAATAGTGCTCTTCCAAAAGTAGCAATTACCAAATCGGCTTCACGTTCTTGAATCGCTAAATCATACGTAGAAACGGATGGATAACCATTTTTAAACTGCTGAAAATTGGCTCCATTGTCTAAACTAATCCAAAGGCCTTGTTCTGTTCCAACAAAAATTAAATTAGGTTCTGTTGGGTCTTGTAAAACGCACAATGCATAGCCAGTAACCTTTTTCTCGTCTACTAATCTTGTCCATGTTTTGCCATAATCGGTTGTTCTAAAAATATAAGGTTTAGAGTCAGCTCTTCTATAATCATTGGCCACAACAAAAGCTTCACCAGCATTAAACTTACTGGCTCTAATTTGTGGAATCCAGCAACCTACAGGCATTCCAGGGATTTTGCCTCTGAAGTTTGTCCATGTTTTACCACCATCTTTTGTTAACTGCACATTTCCGTCATCTGTACCTACCCAAATGGTATTTTGTTCTTTGGAAGATGGTTCAATGCACAAAATGGTACAATGATTTTCGGCACCTGTAATATCAATGCTAATGCCTCCATTTAAAGTTTGATCGGTTTTAGCACTGTCGTTAGTCGTTAAGTCTGGAGAAATTTGCTCCCAACTTGCACCGCTATTGTTGCTTTTATTTACAAATTGGCTACCATAGTAAATAGTATTCTTATCAAATGGATCTTGTGCAATGGCTGCATTCCAATTAAAACGCTGACGAACAGTTGCAGATGGATTAGGAGGACGAATACTCCATCTTTCGCCTGTAGCAACATTATATCTTCCCAAACTTCCACCTTGGCTCATGCTATACACCCAATTTTCATCGGCAGGGTGTGGCATTACATCAAAACCATCTCCACCACCCACACTTTGCCAAAATGCATTTCTAATACCACTGTTCATCCATACATAAGCTGGCCCATACCAACTACCATTATCTTGCAAGCCTCCCATTACATTGTAAGGAAGTTTATTATCTACATTAATGTGATAGTATTGACCCAATGGTAATTTTTCATCAAACACCCATGTTTTTCCTCTATCTCTGCTAATGCCAATACCACCATCGTTACCATCTATAATTAAAGAGGGGTCTAATGGATTAATCCAAAATGCATGATGATCTGGATGAATACCACTGTACGGAATAATGGTTTTAAAATTTTTACCACCATCTTCACTCAATCCAATCATTTGATAAATTAAATACACCCTGTTTTCGTTTTGAGGGTCGCAGGCAATATCTTGAAAATAAAAAGGACGATTGTTTACTACTTCTGGTGTTGAATTCACCAATTCCCATTTCATACCACCATCGTCACTACGATATAAACCATTTTTAGTGGCTTCTATTAAAGCATAAACCCTGTTGGGTTCACTACGACTGATGGCAATGCCAATACGACCATAGTCTCCTGACGGAAGTCCTTCTTCTTTTCCTAATTTCTTAAATGTTTTACCTGCATCATACGTAACATACAAGCCACTCGTTTTGCCACCACTTGTAAAACTCCATGGTGTACGATGGTGCTGCCACATGTTTACAAAAATTTTATTGGGATTGGTAGGATCCATAATCATATCACCAACACCACTCGAATCATTGGTATGTAAAATGAGTTTCCAGTTTTCGCCACCATCAATGGTTTTATAAACACCACGTTCAGCATGAACACCAAATGGATTACCAATGGCACCTGCATAAACAATATCAGGATTGGTTGGATCGATAATAATGCGATGAATATTTCTGGTTTTTTGCAAACCCATGCATTTCCAGGTTTTGCCACCATCTAAACTTTTGTAAATGCCTTCGCCAATGCTTACTGAGTTACGAGGATTGCCTTCGCCTGTACCAGCCCAAACAATATTAGGATTAGATTGGGTGATGGCAACAGCTCCAATATTCTGAATAGGTTGTTCGTCGAAAATGGGTTTCCAGCTGGCACCAGCATTCTCCGTTTTCCAAACACCGCCACTGGCTGTGCCTAAATAAATAACATCGGGATTGGTATTAATTGCATCAATACTGGTAACCCTGCCACTCATGCCTGCAGGGCCAATATTACGGGGCTTAAAGTTTTTAAAATGTTTGTTCAAATCAACTGTTTGGGCAGTTGCAGCAAACAATGTAAATGCTGAAATAATACTTAGCAGCAATGTTCTCATTTTGTTAGTTTTTGGTTGATTCAATATGCTTTAGCAGTAATAAAAATGGAATATCTGAAAATAACAGCGTAAGACAAAAACTGTTTGATGAATGAAATAATAAAGAGGTTTACTTAAAAAGTAAACCTCTTTATTGGTGAGTATTGTAGTGCACTTGATTGGCTGCAGGATTATAGCAAAGTAGCCCACAGTGCTGCTTGAAAAGCAGTACGAGGACTACTTGCGAAAAGCCTGAACTACTGTTGAGTTGTGTTTTGCAGTTGATAGCCCCAAACCTTATTGTTTTTTTGCTTCGTTGTATTTTTTCTCGGCATCTTTTGCTTTTTCGAAATCGAGAATTACTCCATTAATGCAAAAACGCAAACCTGTTGGTGGTGGACCATCTTCGAATACATGACCTAAATGAGCTTTACAACGACCACATTGAGTTTCGGTACGTTCCATTCCATGCGAATGATCGGGTGTATATATAATTGCTGATTTGCTGATGGGCTCATAGAAACTTGGCCAACCACATCCACTTTCGAACTTAGCATCGCTTTTAAATAAAGGGTTGCCGCAAGCTGCACAATAAAAAGTACCTTTTTCTTTAAAGTTCTCGAACTTGCTGGTATAAGGCCTTTCTGTACCTTTTTGTCGGGCAATATAATATTGCTCAGCGGTTAATACTTTTTTCCATTCATCGTCTTTCAAAACAACTTTAGAAGAATCTGTTGTAGAATAAACTGGGTTGTTATTTTTTGTACTGTCCATCGTATTTTTTTTTGTGGTTGTATTTTGTGCCTGACAACTGCTAAACACAGTTAGTAATATTAATGTGTGAACGATTATTTTTTTCATTTCTGTTTAATTTTCCTGATTAATTACGTTTTAACTGTATAAAAAGTTTGATTAAACTTATAAACGTTCGTTTTTACAACACCTTACATTGGTAATAAATACTTAGTTGTTAATGTGTTTTAACAAGCTTGCCTTATATTTGTGCTTCAAGTAAGGTTAGTAAGCCCCATGTTTAATATTATACTATTTGGCCCTCCAGGAAGTGGAAAAGGTACACAAAGTGAGCAATTAATTGCAAAATATCAATTAAAACATTTGAGTACAGGTGATTTGCTACGCAGTGAAATTGCAACAAAAACACCATTGGGATTAGAAGCAAAAAATTTTATGGATAAAGGTCAGTTGGTACCCGATGAGGTAGTAATTGGCATGATTAGTAGTGCTTTGGATGCTAACCCACAAGTAAAAGGATTTTTGTTTGATGGTTTTCCGAGAACTGAAGCTCAAAGTGAGGCATTGGATAAATTATTGCAACTAAAGAAAACCGAAATTGGTGTTGTATTGGCACTGCAAGTAAGTGAAGAAGAATTGGTGAAAAGATTATTAAACCGTGGATTAACCAGTGGAAGAAGTGATGATACCAATGAAGAAGTAATTAGAGCAAGAATTACTGAGTACGAAAAGAAAACAACTGTAGTTGCCGATTACTATGCAAAATTTGATAAAGTAGTAGCCATTAAAGGTGAAGGAACTGTTACAGAAATTTTTGATGCTCTATGCAACGAAATTGATAAAAGAATGTCTTAATAAATTACCGAACTGATTGTAACCCTTTAAGCAATCAATACCAACTGCAAAAAACCACAGCGAATGCTGTGGTTTTTTTATACTTTCACTATAAACCGTTTTGCTATATGGATAATGAAAAGCTTGCATTTATTACTACTACATTTCCTGCATTAATTAAATCTGCTAACCCAATGGTGAATGCCAATTGGGGTAAAATGAATTTTCGGCAAATGGTTGAGCATGTAGCCGATTTTTTTAAGGTATCATCCAATAAAATTCAGTTGCCATTTGTTACGCCTGCTGAACATTTACCCAAATTGAAAGAATTTTTATTGAGTGATAAGCCGTTTAGGGAAAATACAAAAGCTCCAGCAGCGATTATTCCTGATGAACCTTTGCCTGTAAGAAATGAATCTATTGAAGTTGCTATCAGTAAACTGGAAAAACAAATAAATGATTTTGTTGTTTACTTTGAACAAAACCAAGGTGGAGTAACAACACATCCTGTTTTTGGGGCATTGAATTTTGAAGAATGGATTCTATTGCATTACAAACATGTACAGCACCACAGTAAACAATTTGGGTTAATTTAAACAGCTTCAAAATAGGCTTTGTATAATTAAAAATACTCTTCAATTTTGAAGAGCATTTTTGTTAGAATATTTCTTTAACTACATTTCTAATTACTTTGGGTTTACCCAATGTGTAGTAGTGTAAAACAGGTACACCAAACTCTTTGAGTTCTCTACTTTGCTGCAATAACCATTCTGTACCAACGGCTTCTACTTCAATATCGGTTTTACATTTCATAATTGCATTCGATAAATCGGTTGGAATATCCACATGAAAAATTCTTGGTAAAACAGTTAATTGTTTTTTATTGGTAATGGGTTTTAATCCTGGAATAATAGGTACATTAATACCCATATCTCGACAAGCTTTTACAAAATCAAAAAACTTTTGGTTATCGAAGAACATTTGTGTCATTACATAATCGGCACCAGCATCTACTTTGTCTTTTAAGCGTTGTAAATCTATTTCAAGATTGGGTGCTTCAAAATGCTTTTCAGGATAGCCTGCCGTACCAATGCAAAAGTTGGTTTTACCACCATTTTGTATGTCTTCATCCAAATACAATCCATGATTTAAATTGGCAACCTGCTTTTGCAAATCAATGGCATAGGCATGGCCATCTTTTTCAGGCACAAAACTGGGCTCGTTTTTTTCGGCATCGCCACGTAAAACCAATACATTATCAATACCTAAAAAGTTCAAATCAATTAAAGCATCTTCACATTCACGTTTGGTAAAGCCGCCACAAATAAAATGAGGAACTGTATCTATACGGTAATGGTTCATTATTGCAGCACAAATACCCACAGTTCCTGGTCGTTTACGAACTTCTACTTTATCAAAAGTACCATCGGCTTTTTTCTTAAACATACTTTCACTGCGGTGATAAGTAACATTAATCCAGCTGGGTTTAAACTCCATTAAAGGGTCTAAATGTTCGTAAATCGAGTTTATGCTTTTGCCTTTTAAAGGCGGTAAAATTTCAAAAGAAACCAAGGTGTCTTTTGCTTGTTCAATATGTTCGGTAACTTTCATGCTTGCTTATAAAATTGTTGCAATATACAGTAAAACAAAAACCCTGTGCAAATCTGTACAGGGTTTTATCAAAACAACAATACTTCTATAATACTTTTATCACTGCAAAAAACTCTTGCTGTGCTCCACTCACAGCAACGCCATTTGCATCAAAGCAAAGCCAATTGGCGTTGTTATCTATGAAACCATCTTTATTTAAAAATACCCAACGCTTGTTTACTTTATCTAAAACATTGCCACCAATAGTGGTAATAATACCATTGTCTTTATCTACATCTAAAACTACATCGCAGTGTGAAATACATTTTTCCTCTATAGAGTATAATGTAAATTTTTTGCCACTTCTGTTTTTACAGAGTAGGTCGCCAGCTTTTGGCCATGCAGCTGCTGAGTCGGTTATGGTATAAGCCCAAAAAGGATTTGCACTATCTTTTTTCAAGCGGTTTTGTTTTGCCCAAACAATATACTCTGCATGGTTGGGTGCATATTTAAACATGCTATCATAGCCGGCTGTTTTCATACACCAGGAAATAAAAGCAGCACTCCAAGGGTGTTTTTCTTGCCAACTGTAAGTAGTAATTTCTTTGGTAGTTGGATAAATATTAATTACTGCCCAATAAGCTTTAATTCTATCTACTACTTCTTTTTGTGTTTCAATTTTAACTGCAGGTTCTGTCCAAAAGCAGTATTCGGCTTGTATTCTATCGAGCAAATTAAAACGCAGCACTTTTGCATTATCTGTAGAAAAAAAGCTTTTAGCAACTGCAGCGTTAACAACAGCATTTTTATTACTCATTGTGTCTTTTGTTAAGAAATCCTTTTCGTCACTTGGCTGAGCAATCACTTGTATACAAAGCAATAAATTGATATATAGAAGTAGTGTTTTCATAATACAGTTTACAAAAGGAGAATACTAAAATAGTTTTTTCATTTGAAAAAAGCAATTAGCCATGCTTTTGTTTTAAAATACAGTGTTTGTTGCACTAAGATTAACTATTATAAATGCCAATCAATAGTATTACAGCATATTTTTGTTAAAACGATTTATACTTTGAGTCTTACAATACATACAAAAGAGCTGGTAAAAACCTATAAAAACCGTACTGTAGTAAATCATGTTAGTGTTTCGGTTAAACAAGGAGAAATTGTAGGTTTATTGGGTCCCAACGGTGCTGGTAAAACCACTAGTTTTTATATGGTGGTGGGTTTAATAAAACCTGATGAAGGCGATGTTTTTTTAAACGACATTAATATTACCAAATTACCCATGTATAAACGTGCACAAATGGGTATTGGTTATTTACCACAAGAGGCTAGTGTTTTTAGAAAATTGAGTGTAGAGGATAATATTATGGCGGTGCTTGAAATGACCAAGCTTTCTAAAGCAGAACGTCAGAAGAAACTGGAAAGTTTATTAGACGAATTTAACCTGCATCATGTTCGTAAAAACAATGGGGATAGTTTAAGTGGTGGAGAAAGGCGAAGAACTGAAATTGCCAGGGCTTTGGCAGTTGATCCTAAATTTATTTTATTAGATGAACCTTTTGCTGGCGTAGATCCTATTGCTGTAGAAGATATTCAAAGTGTAGTTGCAAAATTGAAATTTAAGAATATTGGTATTTTAATTACCGATCATAATGTAAACGAAACCTTATCTATTTGTGATAGAGCTTATTTGTTAATTGATGGCAAAATTTTTAAACATGGCACTGCCGAAGAATTGGCAGAAGACGAACAAGTAAAACGCTTGTATTTAGGTACCAATTTCGAATTGAAACGTAAAGACTGGATTATTGAAATGGGAATGAAGGATAGTGCAACTATTGCTGAAGAACATAGAATGAATGAAGCAGAATCAGAAACTGTAAATGAATGAGGTAACTAAAAGTTTCTTCATTTGCTTATCATTATGTATTTTGCAACAACCCCTAAAATGAAACTGTTTAGCCCCGCAATATCACGACTTGCCCGAATGCGTCATTGGCGTATCGAACAATGGATACAAAATCCCATTGCAGCACAACGTGAGGTTTTACAAGATTTAATTACACATGCCCAGTTTACCGAAATTGGCAGAAAATATGGGCTCAACAATCTTTTTAATGTAAGAGATTTTAAAAAAGCGGTTCCTATTCACTCATACGAAGATTTAAAGCCTTGCATAGAAAAATTAATGCTGGGTGAACAAAACTTATTGTGGAATACACCTGTAAACTGGTTTGCAAAAAGTAGTGGCACCACCAGCGATAAAAGCAAATTCATTCCTATTACCGAAGAAAGCTTAAACGATTGCCACTTTCAGGGGAGTAAAGATGTGTTAAGCATGTACTATAATTTAAACCCTGATAGCGATTTACTTACAGGCAAAGGATTACTCATTGGTGGTAGTCATCAAATCAATCATTTAAACGAAGAAGTACATTATGGCGATTTAAGTGCAGTGCTTTTTCAAAATACACCTGTTTGGGCCAACTGGATTCGTACACCAGAATTATCTATTGCTTTAATGGATGAATGGGAATCTAAAATAGAAGCCATTGCACAACAAACCATTCATGAAGATGTAACTTCTATGTCTGGTGTTCCAACTTGGACAATGGTTTTAATAAAACGTATTCTAGAAATTACTGGTAAACAAACATTGAAAGAAGTTTGGCCAAATTTAGAATTGTACTTGCACGGTGGCGTTTCTTTTACACCTTATAAAGAGCAGTTTAAACAATTAATTGGTGGCGATATTACTTATTTGAATGTGTACAATGCTAGTGAAGGTTTTTTTGCTGCTCAAAACGATCCAACGGATGACGGAATGCTGTTGTTTTTAGAACATGGCATTTTTTACGAGTTTATGCCAGTAGAAGAATATGGAAAAGCTGAACCAAAAACCATTGGATTAAAAGATGTTGAAGTAGATAAAAATTATGCCCTTGTAATTTCTACCAACGGTGGTTTGTGGCGTTATTTGGTTGGCGATACCATTGCATTTACTTCTTTGTATCCCTTTAAAATTAGGGTAACAGGAAGATTAAAGCATTATATCAATGCATTTGGTGAAGAACTAATTGTAGATAATACCGATAAAGCAATTGCTATAGCAAGTGAAAAATGTAATGTGGTAGTAAACGATTACACAGCAGCCCCAATTTACTTTAGCGACAACAGCAACGGAGCTCATGAATGGTTAATTGAATTTGAGAATAATCCAGCTAACCTAAACGAATTTGCTTACGAATTAGATTGTGCTTTAAAAAACTTGAATAGTGACTATGAAGCAAAAAGGCATAAAGACATTGCGTTGAGAATGCCAGTAATTCATGCGGTACAAAAAACTGTTTTTACCAATTGGTTGCGTAGTAAAGGCAAATTAGGTGGTCAGCATAAAATTCCAAGATTGAGTAATGAAAGGGTTTACATAGAAGAAATGAAAACCATGATTGAAAAAATTTAAAGATTATCATGATGGCTAATGAAGAATTGACACATAAAATTATTGGTTGTGCCATGAAGGTTCATGCAGAATTAAAATCTGGCTTTCACGAAAAAATATATCACAGAGCTATGGAAATAGAGCTTAAAAAAACTGGATTAAGTTTTATTAGTGAACAAGAAATGGATATTTTTTATAGCGGCGTACCAATTGGCAAAAGATATGTTGATTTATTTATTGAGAATACAGTAATGGTTGAATTGAAGGCAGTAAGTCAATTAGAAGATGTTCATTTGGCACAGGGTTTAAATTATTTAGAAGCAGCTAAAATAAAAATTGGGTTGTTAATTAATTTTGGAAGCCTTTCTTTGCAATTTAAACGACTATATAATAATAAGTTATTATAGCCATGTAAATCTTTAAATCCTTAAAATCAAGGTCATGAAACTCTTAGAAGGAAAAACAAGTATCGTAACTGGTGCAGCTCGTGGAATTGGGGCTGCCATTGCAATTAAATTAGCTGAACATGGTAGTAATATAGCATTCTCTTATGTTAGTGATAGCAGTGCCGAAAAAGCTGCAGCTTTAGAAGCTCAATTAATAGCTCTAGGTGTTAAAGCAAAAGCATACAAAAGCAATGCAGGCGATTTTGCACAAAGTGAATCTTTTGTAAACGATGTATTAAAAGAATTTGGCAGTATAGATGTTTGTGTAAACAATGCAGGCATTAGCAAAGACAATTTATTATTGAGAATGACCCCTGAACAGTGGGATGATGTTATGGACATTAACCTCAAAAGTGTGTTCAACATGACCAAGCAAGTGATTCGTCCAATGATGAAAGCAAAGCAAGGTTCTATCATAAACATGAGCTCAATTATTGGTATTCGTGGTAATGCTGGTCAAAGTTCTTATGCTGCAAGTAAAGCAGGTATTATTGGGTTTACTAAAAGTGTTGCCCACGAATTGGGAAGCAGAAATATTCGTTGCAATGCCATTGCTCCAGGTTTTATTGAAACCGATATGACCCATTATTTGCAAGATGGAGATGCAGCTGTAGATTTTTTAAAGAAAATTCCTTTAGGCCGATTTGGTAAGGCTGAAGAAATTGCCAATACCACCTTATTCTTAGCTAGTGATATGAGCAGTTACATCACAGGTCAGGTTTTAAGTGCATGTGGCGGTTTAAATATTTAAGGGTTGGTACAAAAAGCCAACAATATTTAAGCCTGTTGGCTTTTTGTAATCATTTTGTTAAACAAAATATAAGATCCAATTGTTAACAATTAGATCTATACATTCGCAGCGAATGACTAAAAAAATTATTAACATATTTCTCATCCTTATTTTGGCTGTGCAAGTATTGCCTGTACAACAAATGGGTGCTGCAATATTTAATAATGTATTTACCGAAGAAATTCCTCATTCACTTGATATTGAAAAAGATGCTATAAAAAAAGTTTCTGGTAAAAGCGAATTTATAGATTGGTCAAATCCACTAGCTGCTGTGGTTTCCATCATTTCGCAGCATCAATTTACATTTAATAATGTGGCTTTACCACATAACTTCTCCAACGAAATTTTAGTTCCTCCTCCAAATTGTTAAGCATTAACTTTAATAAAATTAACTTCTAACTGTTCCCAAGTTAAAAGATAGGCTAGTTTGCACTCGTTTACTTGATAAAGTATTTAGTAAGTAGATGATAATGCAAATAGCTATTTTATCAATTATGTTTACGTATTGTTCATATCAATTGGTTATTTAAATGAAAAAGTATTTTCAGAATGTAGGTGCCGATATTCCTGCATCTATTGTTGTTTTATTAGTTGCTTTGCCACTGTGTCTGGGCATTGCTTTGGGTAGTGGAGCTCCACTTTTCTCAGGTATTATTGCAGGTATTGTAGGAGGTGTGGTCATTGGATTATTAAGTGGGTCCCAACTTAGTGTAAGTGGTCCTGCAGCTGGTTTAACAGTTATTGTAGCTACAGCAATTTTAAAATTACAAGTGTACGAAGCCTTTTTACTTGCAGTTGTAATTGCAGGTATTTTACAAGTTATTTTAGGTTTTATAAAAGCAGGTGTAATTGGTGATTATGTTCCCAACTCTGTAATTAAAGGTATGTTGGCAGCTATTGGTTTAATACTCATTTTAAAGCAGCTGCCACATTTGGTTGGGTACGATAAAGACTTTGAAGGAGATGAAAGTTTCTCACAAAATGATTCTGAAAATACATTTTCTGGTATTTTAAACGCTATAAGGTTCATTACACCCTCAGCAGCACTTATTGGTGGTGTTGGAATTTTAATTTTAATGCTTTGGGAAAACAAAACCTTTAAGAAAATACGTGTACTTCAATTGGTGCCAGGAGCATTAGTGGTTGTAATTGTTGGAACTTTAATCAACGAATTTTTTAAAACAACAAAACCCGATTATGCCTTAGAAGCAAAACACTTGGTTGCATTACCTATTGCTCAAAATGTACAAGAGTTTTTTACTTTTTTCACTTTCCCAGATATAAAATACTTAAATAATCCGCAGGTTTGGATTACAGCAGTAACTCTAGCAATTGTTGCAAGCTTGGAAACATTATTAGGTATTGAAGCTGTAGACAAATTAGATCCTTTAAAAAGAGTTACACCAACCAACAGAGAACTAAAAGCTCAGGGAATTGGTAATGTTGTTTCTGGTTTAATTGGTGGCTTGCCGCTAACATCGGTGGTTGTAAGAAGTTCGGCCAATGTTGCTGCTGGTGGTAAAACAAAAATCAGTGCTATTTCTCATGGGGTTTTATTACTTATTTGCGTAGTTTTTATACCGTTAATTCTCAATAAGATTCCATTAAGTGCATTGGCATCTATTTTAATTTTTACAGGATATAAGCTGGCTAAAGTATCTTTATTTAAAGAGTTTTATCAAAAAGGCTGGGATCAATTTGTACCATTTGTAATAACAATAGCAGCAATTTTAATGACCGATTTGTTAAAAGGAATTTGTGTAGGAATTGTTGTTGGTTTGTTTTACATGGTAAGGAGTAATTTTCGTTCGGCCGTCTTTGTTGTTAATGATAACAGCAATTATCTAATACGTTTAAGAAAAGATGTATCCTTTTTAAATAAACCAATCATAAAGAAAAAACTCGAAGATGTGCCTGAAAATGCTTACGTACTTATTGATGCCCATAGAGCCGATTTTATTGATAAAGACATTATAGAGGAAGTAAATAACTTTCTTTGTCATGCACATTTGAAAAATATTCGTGTTGAGATTAAAAAAAGTCCACACAAAAAAATGCATTCATTATTTAATGAACCTCAATAAAAAAATCATGACCCCATACGAAAAATTATTATTAGAAAATAAAGCCTGGGCTCAGGAACAAATAGAAGAAGATCCCGATTTTTTTAACCGACTATCACACTTACAAACGCCCGAATTTTTGTGGATTGGCTGTAGCGATAGTCGTGTACCTGCCGATAAAATTACAGGTACACAACCAGGTGAAATTTTTGTACACCGCAATATTGCCAACATGGTAGTACACACGGATGTTAACCTTTTAGCTGTTTTAGACTATGCAGTGAACCATCTTAAAGTAAAACATGTTATCGTTTGTGGACATTATGGATGTGGGGGTGTAAAAGCAGCAATGACACAGCATAATTTCGACGCTGTTCTAAATATGTGGCTTCGAAACATCAAAGATGTGTATCACCTCTATCAAAATGAAGTTGATGCCATTAGCAACGAAGAGCAAAAAGTAGATAGGTTGGTTGAATTAAATGTAAAAGAACAAGTAATGCATTTGGCTCAAACATCTATTATTCAAAAAGCTTGGCAAAATGATAATAGACCTCAGTTGCATGGTTGGGTTTATGGGTTAAAAGATGGAATAATTAATCCTGTATTAGAAATGAATGCAGGCACACGAATAGATCCTATTTACGAGTATTCGGATTTATAACAAACATTTTAAAAAGTAAAACTTAGTCAATCTAAAAGAAGTTATTAAAGTGACATTCGTTTTTATGCTCCTAAGTGAATGTTCTGTATAACTTTTTTAATTAATCTAAAAAATGAAAGATGGCAGAGCTACAATCTGATACATTAATAAAAGCAGTTAGAAATTTATTTAAAATTTTAAAGCTGGATAAAAAAGATATTTCTTCCATTTATTTTTTTGCAATAATTGGGGGACTAATTCAATTAACATTACCATTGGGTATACAAACAATCATAAGCTTTGTACAAGCCAATCAAATTACAGCATCAATTATTGTATTAATTGTTATAGTTGTATTTGGTGTTTTTTTTAATGGCTTAGTACAAGTAAGGCAAATGCAGGTAATTGAAAAAGTAGAACAAAAAATATTTACCCGTTACTCTCTAGAATTTGCAGATAGATTGCCTAAACTAAATATTGAAAAATTAGACAAGTATTATTTACCTGAATTGGTAAATCGTTACTTTGATACTGTTTCGTTAACCAAAGGGATTGAAAAAATATTACTCGATATTCCTGGTGCAGTTATACAAGTTGTATTTGGTTTAATATTATTGGCATTTTATCATCCTGTATTTATTGCTTTTGGTGCATTGCTAGTAATTATAGTTTTACTTATTGTTCGTTTTACATCGGCACAAGGAATGGCAACAAGTTTAGAAGCTAGTGATTATAAATATAAAATTGCTGCTTGGTTGCAAGATATGTCTCGTAATATAAAAACATTTAAGTACAGCAAAGGCACATCATTGCACTTAAAAAAAGCCGATGATCTAACATCGGATTATTTAAAAGCAAGAACCAATCATTTTAAAATTTTAGTTACGCAGTATTGGAGTTTTATTTCTTTTAAAATTATTATCACAGCAGCCATGTTGGTTGTTGGAGCTGTTTTATTGGTAGATAATCAAATTAATATTGGTCAGTTTATTGCAGCAGATATTGTAATCATTAGTATCATCAATTCTGTTGAAAAATTGATTGCATCATTAGATAAAGTTTACGATACGTTAACTTCAGTAGAAAAAATTAACAAGGTTGTTTTAAGTGATGTTGAGGTAAGTGGAACAGCTTTATTAAATGATGTAAATAAAGGTGTTACTATACAGTTTAATAGTGTTTCTTTTAGTTATGGCAATGCAAATACAGCATTAAACAATTTTAATTTGCATGTTCAGGCTAGTCAGTTAATTTGTATAACTGGTAACTCGGGTTCAGGAAAATCAAGTGTACTAAGATTGCTTACTGGAGCTTTTGAGGGCTATGAAGGTTCAATTTTAATTGATGATGTTCCTGTTCGAAATTATCAACTTGCATCACTTCGCAAACAAACTGGTATTCTATTAAGCCATCAAGATATTTTTCAGGGTACTGTTTTAGAAAATATTACCATGGGCAATCCTTCAATTAGCATGGCAGATGTATCTCTACTTGCAGAAAAAATAGGATTCCAAAACTTTATTCAGAACAGTAAATTGGGTTACGATACAGTTTTAGACCCACAAGAAAAACGATTGTCTAAAAAAACACGTCAGGATATTTTATTGCTCAGGGCTTTAATTGGTAGGCATAGGTTATTGTTACTCGAAGAACCTATTCTGCATCTTGATGCACAGCAACAATCAATCGTTTTAAATTTTTTACGCAACGATAAATCAGCAACCATTCTAATTACAAGTAACGAACCTTCTATCATCAACAGTTGCGATGTTTTAGTAGAATTAGAAGATGGATATGTTAAATCAATAAATAAGAATCGTTAATGGAAAAATCATTTATCAATATTAACATCGAAGAACAATCTGCTGAAAGCAAATTGAAGTCTTTTAAAAATATTTATCAAATAGATAGAAACAGCAGTATCAAAAAGTGGTCAATTGGTATTTTTATTGTTGTTGCTGTTATGCTTTTTTTACCATGGACTCAAAATATAAGAGCTAAAGGAATGGTAACCACTTTGCGTCAGGAAGAAAGACCACAAGAATTAAATACTGTTTTAGCAGGCAAAGTTATAAAGTGGTACGTAAAAGAAGGAGATTTTGTAAAAGCTGGAGATACAATTTTACAATTGGGTGAGGTTAAAGTAGACTATTTTGATCCTCAGTTATTAGAAAGAACCCAACAACAAATTCAAGGCAAGTCAGCAGCTGTTAAAGGCTATGAAAATAAAGCAGCCACTGCCGATGTACAAGTAAGTGCATTAACCAGTGCTCAACAATTAAAGCTGCAATCTCTAGATAACAAAATTGCACAACAATACCTTAAAGTTACCAGCGATAGCACCGATGTAATTGCTATTAATAACGAGGTAAATGTGGCTAAACGTCAAATAGATGCTGCAAAACAAATGTTAGATAGTGGTGCAATTAGTTTGGTAGATTATGAAAGAAGAAAAGTGAGTTATCAAAATGCAACTGCAAAAAAAATAAGTGCTGAGAATAAGTATTTGCAAGGCAGGCAAGAGCTTATTAATTTAAGAATCGAAAAGAATAGTGCCATACAAGAATACACCGATAAAATTTCAAAAGTCGAAGGTGATAAATATGCTTCTCTGTCTAATGTAGCAACAGGTCAAGCCGATATTGCCAAACTGCAAAATGTATATGCCAGCTACGATATTCGAAATAAGTTATACTACATTACTGCACCACAAAACGGACAAATTACAAAAGCAAAAAAAGCAGGCTTGGGAGAGTTTTTAAAAGAGGGAGAAATGATTGTAGAAATTGTTCCAGATAATGTTCAGTATGCTGTTGAATTATTTGTAGAGCCGATGGATTTACCCTTGATAGATAAAGGCCAAAAAGTACGTTTTATTTTCGATGGTTTTCCTGCAATTGTATTTAGTGGTTGGCCCAACAGTAGTTATGGAACCTTTGGAGGTATTGTAACAGCTATAGAAAGTAGCGTAAGTTACAATGGCAAATTTCGAATTTTAGTAGCCGAAGATGCTAAAGAAAAACCTTGGCCAAGATTACTAAGAATGGGTGGTGGTGCCAATGGTATTGCACTTTTAAAAGATGTTCCAATTTACTATGAGTTGTGGCGTAACATTAATGGATTTCCGCCAGAATATTATAAGACAAATAGCGATGCAACAAAAAAAGATAAGGAAAAGAAATGATTTTTTATGTAGTGAGCTTTAGTACACAACTCAACTGCAGCAAGCCTGTACTGAGCGTATCCGAAGTGTCGCACAGCCGATAATAGCTATCGGCTTCTACAACAAATCATTATTGAGCAAAAATGTTTACGAACAAAATGAAAAAATTTTTATACCTATTCACCTTCTTTACCAATATTTCTTTTGCTCAGCAAAAGGAAATATTTACAGTAGACGCTTTTATACAGCTCATCAAACAAAATCATCCTGTTGCTAAGCAGGCAAATATTCAGGTAGAAAAAGCCAAGGCCGAACTTCTATCAGCCAAAGGCGATTTCGATCCAATTATTGCAATGCAAGCCGAAAGAAAAACTTTCGATGGCAAGAATTATTATTTTCATACCAATCCCGAAATAAAAATTCCTACACCAATTGGTGTAGATGTAAAAACAGGTGTAGAAAATAATGGTGGAGATAATCTTTCTTCTGAACTGTCTAGTGGTAAAACCAGTTATGCAGGTGTAGAAGTTGCATTGGCAAAAGGTTTGTTGATAGACAAGCGAAGAGCAGCATTACAGCAAGCCAAAATATTTCGTAACCAAAGTGAACAGGAACGTTTAAAAATACTGAATGATTTGCTGTTCGATGCGTATGTAAGCTACTGGCAATGGGCTGGTAATTATCAACTCTACAGCATTTATAGTAAATATTTGCAAATCTCGAACGATCGTTTACGGTTGGTTAAAATTGCTTACAATAATGGAGATAGGGCTTTAGTAGATACAATTGAAGCATTTACACAGGTACAAAATTTTCAATTATTACAGGCCGATGCTCAATTAAAATTGGTAACATCTGTTTTTGATTTAAGCAATTATTTATGGCTTCAAAACGATAGTGCTTTTGTATTACCCGAAAAATTTGTTCCTGATACGGTTCAGTTTGCAATAAAAGAATCTTTGCCAGCATTAAATGATATTGTAGCAAAAGCAACTACCGAAAATCCGTCTATCAAAGCATACAACTATAAATTAGATGCTTTAGAAGTTGAGAGAAAATTAAAGTTTCAAAGTTTGTTGCCTGTACTAAATTTTAAAGCCAATTTATTAAACAAAGATTATTATGTTTTGAAAGGCTTTAATGGGGCATTGTTAGAAAACAATTATAAATGGGGTATAGATTTTAAACTGCCACTTTTTTTAAGAGAAGGTAGAGGCGATTACAAAAAAGCAAAACTCAAAATAACCGAAACTAACTTAGAGCTTAATGCAAAACGTTGGCAGGTAGAAAATAAAGTACGTAGTTATTTTACTGAAGCATCTTTGTTGCAACAGCAATTAAATACGGTAAATAATATGTACAATAATTACAACACTTTGCTAAAGGCAGAAGTGCTGAAATTTAATAATGGAGAAAGTTCGTTGTTTGTTGTAAATACTCGAGAAAACAAAGTGATTGAATCAGTTCAAAAACAAATTGAGCTAAAAGTAAAATACTTTAAAGCAAAATATGCTGTCGATTGGGCTGCTGGTTTACTTAAGTAAAGCTTATTTTAAATACTTAGTAATTTCTTCGCTATCCGGTTTTACATTGCTTGGAAAATGTGCAATGAGTTTGCCTTTTTCGTTAATTAAAAACTTATTGAAGTTCCATTTGATTGTGGCATTTAAAACACCATTTTCGTTTTTACTGCACAACCATTTATACAAAGGCGATGCACTATCTCCCAATACTGGTGTTTTTGCAGCCATAGGAAAAGTAACGCCATAACGGGTTTTACAAAATTTATTAATATCGTCTTCGCTACCTTCTTCCTGATTAAATTGGTTAGATGGAAAACCAATAATCACCAATTTGTCTTGATGCGTACTGTATAAAGATTGTAATGCAGCATATTGATACGTGTACTGACAAGCAGATGCTGTATTTACAACCAATATTTTTTTACCTTTAAAAGAAGAGAAATCAATAATACCTCCATCTATTGCAGGCACTTGAAATGCATAAATGTTTTTAGGTGCATGGGTTGTAAAAGCAGCCAATAAAAAAAATGAAGCAATCAAACTAAAGAGTCTGTTTTTATGCATACAGTTAAATTTAAAGACTAAAGATATAAAAAGAAAAGGTTTGAACAATCGTTCAAACCTTTTCTTAGTTTTTGCAAGCACTGTATTTTATTTCAAATACTTCAAAATATCTTCACTATCAGGTTTTACTTTACTTGGAAAGTAAGCCAACATTTTTCCGTTCTCATCTAATAAAAACTTATTAAAATTCCAGGTAATCGTTGCATCTAAAACGCCATTCTCACTTTTAGTGCACAGCCATTTATACACTGCAGCTGCATTGTCTCCCTTCACTTCAATTTTATCAGCCAAAGGAAAAGTTACACCATAATTCTTTTTACAAAACTCTTGTATTTCAGTTGCTGTACCTGACTCTTGTCCACCAAATTGATTGCAAGGGAAGCCAATGATTACTAATTTAGATTTGTATTGTTCATATACTTTTTCTAAAGCTTCATATTGTGGCGTATAACCACATGCAGAAGCAGTATTTACAACCAATATTTTTTTGCCTTTAAACTTAGCAAAATCAATTGTACCACCATCTAAACTTTTTACTTTAAATGCATGGATGGTTTGTGGTGGAACTGCTGTAAATGCGGTTAACATAGCAATAAATGAAATGAATAATATTTTTTTCATGAACAAAGTTTTTATTGAAACAATTGGTTTGATAAAAAGTTGAGTACTTAAATTATTGTTTTTCGAAACAACCTAAATCGGGTAATCCCACATTTCGGTTGTTGCCATCTAAATCGAATGTTAAGCCAGTGTTACTGCCTTTATTAATAACAGTAGAGGTTGCCTTTAACCTAAAATTAAAATACCTGTTGCCGGCACTGATGCTATCAAAATCGGGGGCAGTGTTTTTTAATTTATTACCACTAAAAGTTGCTGTAGTAGGGTCGGTACTTTTCATTTTGTACAATACATTATCAAACGTAAGGTTGAAAGCTGTTGTACCTTGTTTCGTAATGGCAATTTCGTCTTCAACCAAGCCACCTTCTCCATAAAAAATACTGTTTTTAAAACTGGCAGTTAGACTGTTGGTTGTTGTAGCACTAGCAACATTACTAATTGCTAACACGGGATTTTTATGTTGCAAATAATTGTTACCATAACTAGCAACCGTACAATGATTAAAGTTGTAGTTGCCGCCTGCTGCTAAAAAAACATTGTAACCACAGTTGCTAATTAAACAATTTCTAACATCCATACTGCTATTGCTAGCACCAACTGCAACATCGTACACGTTATCAATTACACATTCTTGCAAACTTAGTTTAGGGTTGCTGTTGGTTGCTGGGTTTTGTACAATTGTTCCCTGATAGGCATTTTTAATAATACAATATTGCATTACATTATTAATGCTGTTATCCATAAAATAAATACCTGGCCAGCTGCCCGGAAAGTCTTTGTAATAAGTATCTAATCTATCTCCAGCAAATTTTATTCTAGTGCTATCGTATTTTTCGCCAATTGCTTTTAGTGTACCACGAACAATCATTGGGGCATCGGCGTGAAAAAATACTTTTGTTCCTTTTTGTATGGTTAGGGTTTTACCTGCATCTACTGTTAAACTTCCTAATATTACAAAAGGTAAGTTATTGTTCCATGTACTATCGGTTGTAACTCGTTTATTTCTTAAGAAATTTGCATTTTGTCCCAACGCATCCAATTGTACAAATCGTGTATTGCCATTGTATTCTATCTTAATACTGTCTTGTACAATAAATGGTAAATTAGCTGCTGTTGGGTTAATGGTTACCATAGCAAAAACGTACATACTGTCGTTGGCATTAATCTCAATATCAGTAAATTTTGTACCAGCAGTTCCATCTACATTAATTTTAAAAAATGAGGATGAACCACCCATTAATTGAACATTGCTCAGCTTTAATTTTTTATCATTTGGATTAAAAATTTTAAACGATTGCGTTATCGAACCAACAGAAGTAAAAACCGTATCGTAATGTAAAGTATCTACCGATGTTCTTAACAATGCATCGCTGCTGGTTATAAAACCTTCTTTTTTGCAACCTGTGATTGTTGCAAGTACAATTGCAGCAATTATTAAAAAGTTATTGTACAATATTTTCTTCATTCGTTTCAAATGTAAAACCAATACTACTTACAGTAAAGGTTAAATTATAGGTTATAAAGTATAAGCAACAGCTGCAATGCTAATTGCTTTAAGATTGTTTTCTAAAAGTACTTTGCCACAAGCTTCTAAAGTTGCACCTGTTGTAATAATGTCATCTATTAATAAAACGTGTTTGTGTTGTATTTGCTTTTCATCCACAACTGCAAAAACGCCATCCATATTTTCCCAACGATGAATTCTATCGTTTTTAGTTTGCGTTTCTGTAAATACAGTTCTAATAACTGCTTTTGTGGCAATGGGTTTTTGTAAAACTTCGGCAATTCCTTCACAAATCATCATTGCTTGATTGTAACCTCGTTTAAATTCTCTTTTTGGGTTTAAAGGCAATGGCACCAAAAGATCTACATCATTAAATCTGTTCGATTGTAGTAATTGATAGCCCAATAATTTGCCTAAATAAACACCCACTTCTTTATTGCCTTTATATTTTAATTGATGCATTAAATGCTGCATCAACGATTCTTTGGTAAAATAATAAGCAGCTGTTGCAGTTTGTATTGGCAAACGACCATAAAATCTTTTCTCAATCGTGTTCTCTTGAATTGGTGCAAAACCAGTTTCGGGCAGTTGTAAAAGACATTCACTGCACAAAAGTTGGCTATTTTGTAAAATATCACTCCCACATCCTTCACAATGATGAGGATAAATGAGGTGTGCAAAGTCGTTTAAATAAGATTTTAGAGAACTTATCATACTATAAAATGAGGAACTTTTTAAGTTCCTTTTATATTTTAAAGTTAGTAAATAAAGATGGAAAGTATTAAGTCTCTTTGATGTTAATTGAGGCTTACAAAATTGTCTATTTCACAAATAAAATTGCTTAGCTATTGCTATGTACTTACTCTTGATTTCTATTTTTCAAATTCATGTTAACATGCAATATTCTGGTTATTTCAATTTTATTGGCAAAAAGCTCTCTGTAGAATAGTATATGCTGTCCAACCCTGCATCCTAATATTTCAGGATGTATTTCCTGATATTTTTTCCCTTTAATCTTGCCGTTTGCTAAATCTTGACAAGTGTCTAATAGCATGAAGTAGTATTTGTCAGAGTATAACTAGCCATTGGTTCCTTTAGCAGCTTTTAAATTTTCTAGATGCTTTTTGAGATCTAAGTTTTTAGCAACACCACTTTCAATACCTTCTGTAATAGCTTTTTTGAGAGCTATTATTTTAGCTTCTTCTTCTTCAAGCAGTCTAAGACCTGCTCGTATCACTTCACTAGCATTCTTAAATCTTCCTGTAGAAACTTTATCGTCAACAAAGTCTTCAAAATGATTTCCTAATGATACAGAGGTATTACGTCCCATTGAAATTAATTTGATTAAAGTTACCAAAAATTGGTAATTCTCCAAGTTTTTGAATTTTTTAGAACAAAGCCTGATAAACTTCATGTACCTGACCCACCATTACAACTTCTACCTTAAAATTTTTCGGATTAAAGCTCTTTTTATTGAATTTGCTGATGAAAATTTTCTCAAAACCCAATTTTTCAGCTTCGGCAATGCGTTGTTCAACTCGGTTTACAGCCCTAATTTCTCCATTCAAACCCACCTCTCCAGCAAAGCAAATATGTTGCGATAAAGCCACATCTTCATAGCTAGAAAGTAAGGCACAAATCACTGCTAAATCTATCGATGGATCTTCTACTTTTAATCCTCCTGCAATGTTTATAAAAACATCTTTTGTGCCAAACATAAAACCACCACGTTTTTCTAAAACTGCCAACAGCAATTGCAATCTTCTTAAATCAAAACCACTCACAGTTCGTTGTGGTGTTCCATACACACTTTGTGTAACCAATGCTTGCACTTCAATTAATAATGGTCGCATTCCTTCAATAGTTGCAGCAATGGCACTACCACTTAATTGTTCATCACGTTGTGCAATTAGTATTTCACTTGGGTTACTTACAACACGCATTCCATCACCAGTCATTTCATAAATTCCTAACTCTGCTGTGCTGCCAAATCTGTTTTTCAATGTTCGTAAAATACGATACACATAATTTCTATCCCCTTCAAATTGCAACACAGTATCTACCATGTGCTCCAAAATTTTTGGACCAGCAATGGAACCATCTTTAGTAATGTGACCAATTAAAAAAACAGGTGTGTTGGTTTCTTTAGCATAACGTTGAAACTCGGCTGCGGTTTCCCTGATTTGTGAAACACTTCCTGCCGATGAGTCAATCAAATTACTTTGCAATGTTTGAATACTATCTACAATTACCAACTGAGGTTTCAGTTTCTTAATCTCCTGAAATATAGTCTGGGTGCTGGTTTCAGTGAGTAAGTAAAAATTATCGTTCTTTTGTTTTAATCTATCGGCACGCATTTTTATTTGCTGTTCACTCTCTTCGCCACTTATATATAACACCACCAAATTTTTCATCATTAACCCATGTTGTAAAAACAAAGTACTCTTACCAATACCAGGTTCACCAGCAATTAAAACAATACTTCCTGGCACAATGCCACCACCTAAAACTCTGTTTAACTCAGCATCATCAGTAACAATTCTTCTTTCTTCGGTAATGCTTACATCTTGCAATGCAACAACCTTGTTACTTTTTTTATCATCTGCATAACCTTTCCAATTTTCTTTATTGTTGCCTTTATCAATTACTTCTTCAACAAATGTGTTCCATTGATTACAAGCCGAACATTTGCCCAACCATTTTGCACTTTCAAAACCACAGTTGCTACAAAAAAAAGATGTTTTCGTTTTCGCCATAACGTAAAGATAAACTTCACAAACAAAGAAGAAAGAGATTTATATAACCAGCTGATGAATAAAAATTGAACACCTGTTGCGTCGCACACTTGTACTACAAATCATTAATGACCAGTATTATAAAAAACATTTTTTCGGTAATGAAAATTGAGTAAAGTTGTTATAGAAAAAATGAAGTAAAACAGCAACAAAAAAGTAGTTTAAACTAGCTAAAACAAGTTGTTTATTTTGAATAAAAAAAACAGTTCTAAAAACATAAAAGGGTTAGCATTTCTGCTAACCCTCTTACTTACTAACCCATTAAATTCTATTGCTAAATTACAATTTTGAAGCACATTGCAAAATATTTTTTTCAGTTTGTGAAAAACTTTGTATTCTACGAATGGTTACGTAGTTTATTTTTAAAATCGAGAGGTTTTCAAAAATTAACGTACCTATAAACTAAAAAAAGCATTGATAATCAATGCTTTTTAAATTATTTTGATTGCTTTAGAACTTTATTTCTTCGTCGTTATGATCGTAAAAATGGAATTCTACAAGCCCGTAACTGGTGTTAGAAAGCAATTGAAGCTTTATTTTATGCTTGCGTTTCCATTTTTTAGCAATCGACGTAAAGAAGCCCTTGGTGATATGAGAATAAACAATTGGGTGCACCGACAAAGTGAGTTTTTTGTGACCATGCGTAGCCAAATAAACCAATCTTTTTTCAATTTCATCTTCCAACAATAAACTACTGCTTATTTTGCCAGTTCCTCCACAACTTGGGCAGTTTTCTGTGGTAATAATATTTACCTCTGGTCGCATTCTCTGACGGGTAATTTGCATCAATCCAAACTTAGAAATAGGTAAAACAGCATGTTTGGCTCTGTCCCATTTCATAAATTCGTCCATAGCTTCTTGTAATTTGCGTCTATTATCTGGCAGCTTCATATCTATGAAGTCTACCACAATAATGCCTCCAATGTCTCTTAAACGCAATTGACGAGCTATTTCTTCGGCTGCTTCGAGGTTTGTTTGCAAAGCATTTTCTTCTTGGTTATTGCTTACGCTTTTGTAACCACTGTTTACATCAATTACATGCAGGGCTTCGGTGTGCTCAATAATCAAATAAGCACCACTATTTAAGTTAACAGTTTTTCCAAAAGCACCTTTTACCTGTTTGGTAATGCCAAATTGATCAAATAAAGGTGTTCCATTGTTTAAATAACTAACAATTTCGGCTTTTTCAGGAGCAATTTTTTGAATATAATTCTTGGTATCGTTGTAAATATTTTTATCGTTTACAACAATTTTATTAAAATCTACAGTGAGTAAATCCCTTAAAATACTGGTGGTTTTGGTTTGTTCACTCAATATTTTGGCAGGAGCCTCGGCACCTTTGATATTATTTTGAATAGTGTTCCAGGTTTGTACCAAATCCAACATATCTTGATGTAATTCCTGAGAACTTTTGCCTTCGGCGGCTGTTCGTACAATTACACCAAAGTTTTTAGGTCGAATGGCTTCTACAATTTTATGCAACCTTTTTCTTTCATCGGCCGAATGAATTTTCTTTGAAACAGCCACAATTTCATTAAATGGTGTCACCACAACAAAACGACCAGGTAAGCTTAGTTCACAACTTAATCTTGGACCTTTTGCAGCAATTGGTTCTTTTAAAATTTGCACCAATACATTGGGCTTACCATTTAATACCTCATTAATTTTTCCAGTTTTTACAATTTCAGGTTCAATTTCAAACTTGGAAAAATCAAAAGGGGTTGAGTTGGCACCCATAGCCAATTGAGTAAACTTTAAAATAGACTTTGCAAATGGAGATAAATCGGTATAATGTAAAAAAGCATCCTTTTCAAATCCAACATCAACAAATGCTGCATTTAAACCAGGAATCAATTTTTTTACTTTACCTAAATATAAATCACCAACACCAAAATTAGCATCTGCTATATCGTTGTGTAGTTCAACCAATTTTTTATCCTCCAACAATGCAATTTCTACGCCTGTTGGGCCTACATTAATTATTAATTCTTTATTCACAAAAATTTGCAACTTTTTAAATACACAATCACAACCCGAATTATTCAGGTATTATCAATACCACTGCTAAGTAATTGCCAAGGAAATAAGGAAGAAGGAAAGGTAAAGTTGCAGCGTGAAGAAGTATGGCAAATACTATTGAGTGTTTTTTATTTGTAAAAAACTTGCTGAAAGTACAGAAACCTTCAGCAAGTTTATACAAATAAGGGCTTTTTACAGCCTTACAATCATTTATAAGAACTATTTGTTCTTTTTCTTATGACGATTTTTTCTTAAACGTTTTTTACGTTTGTGCGTAGCGATTTTATGACGCTTTCTCTTTTTACCACAAGGCATAACTCCAAGTAATTTTATCTGTTAAAAAAATATTGTTCTCAAAATCTCTTTTTCGGCAGGCCGAAAAGAAGAATTTTTTATTGTTTACTGCTATTCAGCAGGTCAATTCTTTTTTGTAATTCTTTTTTAGCTTCTGGGTTTGGTATAATGGTTTGTACCATTTGATACCATTTTATAGCATCTGCTTTATCGCCTTTTAGGTCGTAGCATTCAGCTAAATGCAGCATTGCTCCTAAGTTTTTTGGTTCTTTTTTTACAATGATTCCAAAACGCTCAATTGCTTTGTCGTACTGCCCACTTTTTTTGCCACCTAATCCTAAAACCCACTGAGCATAAAGGTTATCGGGGTTTTTATCGGCAATTGCTTTTACTGGTAATATGCCTTGCATTGGCTGGTTCGAAATATTACCTAATATAAAGCAAGCACCTAAACCAACTTTACTGCTATCGTTGTTTGGATTAATGGATAAAGCTTTTTCTAAAAGAACTTTCCCGTTGTTTGCCAACCATGTTTGCATGGCAGGATTACCTTCATCAAAAAGGTTATCTATAAACAACTGGGCGGCAAATGTGAGGCTTTTTTCCGAATTATCCAACTTTGCTGCTTCTGCAGTATAATAAGCGTAGGGTTCAAAAATTTTGGCACTGTCTTTCCAAAATTTTGCCAACTGATGAAAAACATGCAATTGCTGTTCTTTAACATCGCCTCTAACCACACTATTTTCTAATGCAGTAATATATTGTAACTGGTTGTTGTTAAGCTTTTCTTTGGCTTTAGACAAGAGTTCAGTAAAATTGAAGGCCTCACTTTCGGAATGATTGTCTTGTTGTGCAGCTTCAGTCTTTTTATCTTTTGGTGGAACCGTTTTTCCAAAGAAAAATAGTGCCGTAAATAGCAATAAACTGCCACCAACTACAATGAGTTGCTTGATTTTCACTTAGTAAATATTTGCAGCGAAGTTACTGTGGCAAGTGTTTGCTTTTAACTTCTGCAACAAATTCTTTTGCAGGCTTAAATGCTGGGATATAATGTTCGGGAATATGAACAGCTGTATTTTTTTTGATATTTCTACCAATTTTAGCAGCTCTTTTTTTTGTAATAAAACTTCCAAAACCTCGGATGTAAATGTTTTGTCCTGCAGAAAGACTTTCTTTCACCTCTTTAATCATGGTTTCAATGGTAACTAATACATCAACTTTTGGAATTCCTGTCTTCTCAGAAATGTTAGTGATAAGGTCTGATTTTCTCATTGTAAAAATGTTTTCATTAAGTAGAGCAATCGTAAAACGTTAATAAAGTAAAACAAAGTATTTGGTATAAGCAAGAATTTTATTGTTTTTTTTAAGCCTTATTTGTTGAATGCTAAGTTGTTGAACAAACAATTGTATTAAACGTTTTACAGATTAATTACGTTTTGTGCTAGTAATTATTTTTTTTTGTTGTTAATGCATACTGAAAAATATAAAAAGTTTACGCAGCTGCTAATGCTTTGGCATAAGCAGGATAATAAAAGAGTGATGCCTTGGAAGGGTATTAAAGACCCCTATAAAATTTGGTTAAGTGAAATTATTTTACAACAAACTAGGGTAGAGCAGGGTTGGGCATACTATGAAAAATTTATACAACATTATCCAACCATTCAACATTTAGCAAAAGCTAAAGACGAAACTGTTTTTAAATTATGGGAAGGTCTAGGTTACTATAATAGATGCAAAAATTTACTATTTACCGCAAGGCAAGTTGTAGAAAAACAAAATGGTATTTTTCCTACTAACTATGAGTTGTTATTGGAATTAAAAGGGGTTGGTCCATACACTGCAGCTGCTATTGCATCTTTTGCATTTAATTTACCGTATGCCGTTGTAGATGGCAATGTTTTCAGGGTTTTGGCAAGATTTTTTGGAGATTATACACCCACGGATAGCACTAAAGGGAAACAACTTTTTAGCGAACTGGCTTCAGCTGTTTTGGATAGAAAAGAACCTGGAAATTTTAATCAGGCAATTATGGATTTTGGAGCAACTGTTTGTAAACCTGCATTACCACAATGTGGTAAATGTGTACTAAACAAATATTGTGAAGCTTATGAGAATGCTATTGTAAATAAATTACCTGTAAAAGAAAAAGTACTTACTAAAAAAACACGCTGGATTAGTTACTTTATATTCTACCACAATAATCATGTTTTGGTAAACAAACGCACGGGTAACGATATATGGCAAAACCTGTTCGAATTTTATGCAGTTGAAAATGAAGAGGCATTAATTTGGACAGCCCCTTTGGTGCAAGAATGGCTTAACGAACAATTTGCCATAAAAAAAGCATCTATACAACTGGTTACTGCACCAGCAAGTCAGCAATTAACGCACCAAAAAATTAAAGGACAATTCATTAAAATTGAGTTGAATAATGTGCCTGTAATGCTACAAAAATATCAGTGGCAACCTGTGCAGCAACTTAATCAATTGGCATTTCCAAAATTTATTAATCAGTTTTTAGAGCAAAAAGAAATTCAGGCAAATTTATTTTAAGATGTAATAGTAGTTTCAATTGTTGCAGCCAACACTTGTATAAATTCGGCTATTGGCCTAACTATCCTTTTTAAAAGAATAAATTTTTATAATTCTTTGATTTGTTTGCCAAAACAAATTATTTTAGGAGTAGCAAAATATTATTAGCCACAAAAATTAATTTTTATGAGAGGTGTAAACAAAGTCATGCTGATTGGCAACTTAGGAAAAGACCCACACATGGATTATTTAGACGGTGACATTGGCGTTGCAAAATTTCCGTTGGCAACAACTGAAACTCATAAAGACCGAAATGGAAAATTAATTAGCCAAACCGAATGGCATACAGTTGTTTTATGGAGAGGCTTGGCCGATTTAGCTAGCAAATATTTGCACAAAGGCAGCTTAGTTTATATTGAAGGAAGGTTAAGAACCAGAAGTTGGGAAGATAAAGAAGGAAACAAAAAATTTGCAACTGAGGTAGTTGGCGATAATTTAATTATGCTTGAAAAACGTGGAGATGGTCATGGACCAATAACAGATGCTGGCATGGAAGGTTTTAATGGAGATGATTTGCCACCATTAGGAGAGCCTGGGGAAACATTGCCATTTTAATACGTAATGATTAGGTACTTTCGCCATTACGATATATTCAATGTTGTTTTAGCAGCATTGTAATTGTTCATTAAAAAACACTGCTTTGGATTATCATTCGGTCTTATTATTTCAAAATAAATTAGGGGCAATTATAAACACCCAGGGCACCACAGTGCTAATTGTTTTATTGCTGTGCCTATTGCTTTTTTCTTTTATGCTGAGTGGTGCAGAAGTTGCATTTTTTTCTCTTACTTATAAAGATATTAATACGCTTAAAACCAAGCAGCAACCTGCTTATAAACGCATTGTAGATTTACTCGATAACCCTAAAACTTTGTTGGGATCACTTTTAATTGCCAACAGTTTTGTAAACATTGCTATCATCATTATCAGTAATTTATTGATGGATGATTTAATTAAGTTTAATGCCACTTTAGAATGGGTAGAGTTTGTAATTAAGGTAATTATTGTAACATCTATATTGGTATTATTTGGTGAGGTAATGCCCAAGGTAATGGCTACACAAAATAATATTCGTTTTGCAAAAGATGTTGCACCAGTTGTAGAAATAGTAGATTATTTATTTAGAAGAATGAGTAGTTGGCTGGTTAAATACAGTGATATTATAGAAAGAAAATTAGCCAATAAGGGAAGTGGCGTAAATACGCATGAAGAATTATATCATGCGATAGATATAACACATACAGGCTCTAATGAAAATGAGAAAAATATACTGAAAGGTATTTTAAAATTTGGTAATACTACCGTTAAGCAGGTTATGAAAACGAGGCTTGATGTGCATGGTATTGATTATGAAACCAGCTTTGAAGAAATGCTGAAACTTGTGGGTGAACTACATTACAGCCGATTACCAGTGTATAAAGAAGATTTAGATGAAGTGGTGGGTATGATTCATAGTAAAGACTTAATTCCTTATTTAGAACATGCACCAGAGTTTGATTGGCATAGCATCATGCGTCAGCCATATTTTGTACATGAACAAAAAATGATTGAAGATTTATTACAAGAATTTCAAAGTAAAAGAATACATTTTGCTGTTGTGGTAGATGAGTTTGGAGGTACAAGTGGCATTGTTACTATGGAAGACATTTTAGAAGAAGTAATTGGAGAAATTACCGATGAATTTGATGAAGAAGATTTGGGGTACAAGAAACTTGATGACAATAATTATGTGTTTGAAGGCAAAGTGATGATTAACGATGTATGCAAGTTTATGCAATTACCCATAGATACTTTTGATGCTGTTAAAGGGGAGAGTGATTCAGTAGCAGGATTGGTTTTAGAAATTGCAGGTGTTATACCACATGCTGCTCAGGTTGTACCTTGTGGCGATTTTGAATTTACTGTATTAGAAGTTGAGCGTAACAGAATTAATAAAATTAAGATTACCATAAAGCCACAATTGGCAGAATAAGATGATGGAAAAGCTAAAATTGAAGATTATTGATAGTCTATTGCAAAAAACAATATCAAGTTTATCAATGGGCTACGCACTATGTATAATGGTCTTTATTTTTTATGCTTGTAATAGCCCATTTACACCCAAGCCAAGAGGGTATTTTAAAATTGATTTTCCTAAAAAAGAATACAAAGTTTTTAATCAACCGGGTTACCCTTATACATTTGAATACCCAGCTTATGCCGAAGTTGTAAAAGATAGTTTGTTCTTTGGTGAAAAAACTGAAAACGATTGGTGGATTAATATCAACTTTCCGCAGTTTAATGGTAAAATGTATGTTAGTTACAAACAAATTGGAACAAACAAGTTCGATAAATTGGTAAATGATGCTTTTAAGCTTACCAGCAAACACTCACAAAAAGCCTATTCAATTGATGATTCAGCGATAGCTACAAATTATGGTGTTCATGGAATGTTTTTTAAAGTTGGTGGAGATGTAGCAACAGCCAATCAATTTTTTTTAACTGATTCTGTAAAACACTTTCTTAGAGGTGCTATGTATTTTGATGCAACACCCAACGAAGATTCTTTGGGCATTGTAAATAAATTTTTAATAGAAGATGTGCAGCACTTAATTAATACTTTTCAATGGACTGATAAAAAGAGTGTTGGAAAAATACCACCTGTAACTGCTGCAAAAAAGGAAACATTAACTACAATTTCAACAAAAAATTAAGCTACTCTTCGTTGCTATTTGCTATGGCAATATTGTAAGCTGTAATAAAAATTGCACCTAAGTTTTTGTGTGGTGGTACATAATCATCAAATCTTTCTTTTGCATTGCCTTTAAATTGTGGTAAACTCTTCCAAATAGCAGGCCAATCGAGGCTTTTGCCCAATCTTAAATTGTTGGTAATCGCTGTTATCAAAGCAATATTTACCAAACCATCCCCTGTTTGTTTAGAAGAAATAATGTGAGCTCCTGGGCAACTTTCCAATACATCACTCAAACGCTGATAACCACCACAACTACCTAACAAAATGACCTTTGCTGATGAAGGTAATTGGTCAATGGTAGAACCTACAAAATAGCTATGACCTCTATGAATAACTACAGTTGGGTTAATATCGTTTTCTTCTAAATATCTGCCCAATGCCTTTTGTGCTTTTACATCTAAATCCTCTTCGTTTTCTAAAGGTTTGTTACAATAAATGGTAATTGGAACTCCTTTTAAACTGTACAATTCAACCCATTCTTCTTTATCAACTTTTTTCCAAAGTGATGGAGGATAATGCTGAAAAAAAGATTTAAAAACACCTTTGCCATCTTTATCTCCATAAAAAAATTGTTGAATCACAATTCTTCCTGAGCTATCTTTTAAATCGTTAACAGGCATTTTGTAAATGGCGTTAATCCCCAATCTTGCTGCAACATCAATATTCTTTGTAGAGTCCATCGAAAGAAAAATGATATTCAATAAATTGTAAATGGTTAGTCCTCGTTTGTTGTTAGCAATTTCACTTTGTTGCAGGTTTTTATCAATTTGATCTAGCATTAATTGCTTGATAGCAGGGTTGTAAATACTTGCATAAGAGTTGGCAACATCTACAGCATCTTCTAATGTTTTGGTATGCTCTAAACCACTTACAAAATCTCTCATTAACTTTTCGGCATTAGCCTTGTTCATACGCTTTAGAAAATCATCTAAAGTATTGTAGTTAGAAGCTATTTTAATAAATTTTTTGTAATAATCGTACTTCATCCAACTTAATAAAGTATCTGCATTGGGGGTTTTCATTTTCTCGAAAATGCGTTTATAAACCCCCAAATAACTACTGGTGTAAATTTCTTCTTCGCCCAATACTGCAACGTAATAAAGGTCTTGTGGCGATAGTGGAGTTAAACACCTGAAACGTGTTGTTTCAAGCTTTGCGTCATGAAGAGCATTTATTTCAGTAATGTAAAACTCTTTAGCCTTAAATCGTAGTTTTTCAGTAAGTACTTTCATAACTAAAGGTGTATCAGCATTTTTAGCTCTTTCTGAATATTCTATTTGTGTTTTTACCAATAATTTGTAATAGGCTGTTGTATCGTTTAATGCTTTACCAATAGAATCCATGGTAATTTTATTTCTGTATAAATTATCTAAAAAAGGGAAATACATTCGTCCTGTTTTCATTAAAGCCAGCATTCCAATTTTTTTAACCAATGGATCGTTGGTTGCTAAAATTCTTTTGCCCAATGCATCTGGAGCGGCAGCATAATTGTACAATTGTTCAGGATCTTTATAAGCAAGGCTGGTAATAATACTATCTGCAAAATATGCCTGCGGATTGCGGCTTAATAAATTCATGGCTTTTTTGGGGTAGCGATAAATTCTTTTAAGCAGTAAAACATCACTCGATGCTGCAACACCAACATTGTTTTTTAGAGCATAATTTTGACCAATTAATTCACCCACTTCAAAATCGTACTTTTCAAGTACAGGTTTTATGGATGCGTTTTGCCAATCAAGCTCCATCGCTTCATCGTAAGCTTTAATAATATCAGATAGTAGTACGCCTTTTAATAGCTTTACTTTATAACCAGAAATAAATGCAGTAAGTATATCATTTACACCACGAAGCCATTTATATTTATTGTTATCATCAACCAATTTATTGAGTTCAATTTTTGCTTGCATATTGTTTACAATGGCAAATAGAGCATCGTTAACAATTGCATTTACAGAGTCACTGGCATTAATTGTAAAAATGCTATCGTTGGTGCCATCTAAACTTGCAATTATTTTTTGGTTATTGTCTATATAATCGTGGTTTAACATACGCATTGCAGGCACTTTGGGCATCTCCAATTCTTTTGTTTTAATTGGCTGAGCCAATAACAAACCAGCACATGCTATTAATAGAAATAGTAAACAAGCTTTCTTCATCATAATTTCTTATTGAGCAAAAATAATTCCAAATTGCTGCTTTATGTGTTTATACAGTTAACAATTACATAATGCACACAAGGCTAATTGCAATTTGTGAAGGTTAATTTTGTGTAAACTTAAGGTTAACAACATGGAATCCAAACCTAAACGAATTTTAATTGCAGATGACGAACCAGATATTCTGGAAATTGTAAGTTATAATCTTACGAATGAAGGATATGAAGTGTACACTGCAAAAAATGGCGATGAAGCAATTGAACGAGCCAAGCAACTAAATCCTGATTTAATTATTCTGGATATTATGATGCCTAAAAAAACAGGTGTTGAAGTATGTGGAATTTTACGTTCTCAGGCAATGTTTCAAGAAACATTAATTATTTTTCTTACTGCTTTAAACGATGAAACATCACATATAAAAGGGCTCGAAACTGGAGCAGATGATTACGTGAGTAAACCTATAAGCCCCAAAGTTTTAGTAAGCAGGGTAAATGCCTTATTTAGAAGAATTAACAAAGAAGATAACAATGGCAAAAGCCTAAAAATTGGCAACATTGTTATTGATCCTGTAAAATTTATTGTAACGGTAGATGCTGCTGAAGTAATACTTGCAAAAAAAGAATTTGAATTATTATACTTACTAGGTTCTAAGCCTGGAAGGGTTTTTTTAAGAAACGAAATTCTTACACAAGTTTGGGGTACTGATGTAATTGTAGGTGATAGAACCATTGATGTACACATAAGAAAAATACGGCAGAAGCTTGGTATGGATTGTATTACAACTGTAAAAGGTGTGGGTTATAAATTTGAATTGTAGGCATTACATTTTGCTATTGGCTAAAAGCTAGTAGCTTCGTGAGTATGTTTAAAACCAAAAATCTTTCTCCAAAGCAACTATCAGCCTTAACAGCGTTGATTGTATCGGTGCCTGTTGGTATTGCATTTTATTTGGTTGAACAATTGGCATGGATTGGTTTGGTTGCATTTGTAATAATGTTTGTAGGTAGTTATTACTTAATCAGTTTTGTGTTAGAATGGTTTATTTACAGAAAAATAAAACTCATTTATAAATTCATTCATCAAACAAAAGCCAATAAAAGGGAAGAAACTTATTACAAGTATATTCTGCCTAAAAAAAGTATTGATGAAGTAAAGGAAGATGTAGAGCGTTGGGCAGAGCAAAGACGAGCAGAAATTGAGCTGCTGCAAAAAAACGAAGCCTACCGAAAAGAGTTTTTACAAAATTTAGCTCATGAATTTAAGACGCCCATTTTTGCTATACAAGGTTATGTAGATACTTTGTTAGATGGGGCCTTAAACAATCCAAAAGTGAATGTAAAGTTCTTAGAAAATGCAGCTAAGAATGTAGATAGAATGGTAACCTTAGTTAGTGATTTAGACGAAATCTCAAAACTGGAAAGTGGCGAACAACCCCTATACAAAGAGCAATTTGTTATTCAGGATTTAATTAAAGAAGTGTACGAATCTTTATCTATTAAAACTGGTAAACGCAATATTAAAACCAGTATTAAAAAAGGTTGCGAACCACCTGTTACGGTATTTGCAGATAAAGAAAAAATAAAGCAGGTAGTTATTAATATTGTGTCTAACGCTACCAAATATGGTAAGCAAGAAGGAACAATTGTAGCTGGCATTTATAAAACAGATGGTAAGAATGTATTAATTGAATTTAGTGACGATGGAATTGGTATTGCAGAAGAACATTTGGATAGAATATTTGAACGCTTTTACAGAACTGATAGGGGTAGAAGTAGAGATAAAGGTGGTACAGGTTTGGGGCTTGCAATTTGTAAGCACATTATAGAAGCACATGGTCAAACAGTACATGTAAGGAGCAAAATAGACATTGGCACTACTATTGGTTTTACACTAGATTGCAAATAGTTATTTAGCATTCAAACAATCTTCGTACAACTTAGCTACGTGGTACACAATTTTCATTCTTTCAGCTGGTGTTTTAGATGAGCCAGTAATTGAAAGTAACTTTTGCTGTTGCTTGTAACTTTTTGCAAAAATTGTACAGTTGTTACTGAGTTGGGTAATTTGTTGTTTATAAATTTCTGCAAAGTTTTTGTGCGAAATATCGATTAATTCATTGTTGGTTGATTGATTGAATTCAGCAAAATAATGAGTAACTGTTTTGGTTAAACTACTTTTAACTTCAGGCACTTTTTCTTCGAAACTATACAATTGAATTCTAAAATGCGAAGGCGTTAGTCGTTTTACAAAACTCTTATGAGCTCCTGGTTTTCCCCACAAATAAATTTTGCTTGAAAATGGTTCAATTAGTTTCAATGCAAAATGTGCATCTTCTATTTCATAAGCTTTAATATCATGGACATCTAGGTCTATTGTTTTGCGTTCTTTAGGCAAATGAACAGATGCTTCTTTTTGATTGACTTTGTTTTTTAATGTTAAATAGCCCAGCATAGAGCTATTGTTTTGCAATATAATTGTAGCTTTTACATTGTGCACATCATTTGAGTTTGTAAAAGTTGTAGTTGGGGTAAAAAGCATTGTTGCACATGATGAAAATACAAAAGCAACAATTAGATAAAAACCTGTAATTATTAATTGTTTAGGGTAAAATTTCATGGCTAAGTAAAATTTCGTCTCTTAAAGTTATACCAGAAATTGTACCAATAAAGTCACGAAAAAAGTACTAAAAAAATTATATTAAATAACGATTTTTAGTATGTATAGTTTTATAGAAAAAAACCTTTATCAAAGCCAACTTGTACTTAAATAAAGGTTTCTTTTTTGCTGTATTATAATTAGAGAGAGGATATTGGGTACTAAAACAACAATTTAAATTTAAAAATATTTCGAAATGTTTTTAGCTAAATAAGTATTCAACATCTTCTTTGGTGAGTGATTTTACAAAGCCTTCATCGTCGGTAATTAAATCTTTGGCTAAAGCCCTTTTCTTTTCCTGAAGTTTTACAATTTTATCTTCAACAGTATCTGTACAAATCATGCGGTATGCAAAAATATTTTTTGTTTGTCCAATACGATGAGTTCTATCAATAGCCTGTTGTTCTACTGCAGGATTCCACCAAGGGTCAACGATATAAACATAATCGGCTGCAGTTAAGTTTAAACCCACACCGCCAGCTTTTAAAGAAATTAAAAATACTCGGCAGTTCTCATCGTTTTGAAAACGATTGATAGCTTTTTCTCTATCTGCTGCACTGGTACTTCCATCAAAATACTCATAATCTACACCCAGTTCCTTCATCTTCTCTCTGATTAACCCTAGCATACCTAAAAACTGAGAGAATACAAGGGCTTTATGGTTACTAATGTTTTCAGTTATTTCTCTTCCCAACTCTTCTAATTTAACAGAAACATTGGGGAATTTTTCTCCGTCTTGTTCTTTCATAATTGCAGGGCTATCGCAAATTTGCCTCAACTTCATTAAGCCTTGCAAAATGGTTAACTGGCTTTTTTGAATGCCCTGTTCTTGTACAACTCCCAAAATTTTATCTCTAAAATCGTTGCGATATGCATCATAAATTTTACGTTGCTCGGTAGCCATTTCACAAAACAAAATCATCTCTTGTTTTTCAGGTAAATCTTTAGCAACTTGTTCTTTGGTTCTTCTTAAAATAAATGGATACAACAGTTTTCTTAAATGGTCTTTTTGTTCTTTTTCTCCGAACTTATCGATTGGAACAGAAAATTCATTTTTGAAAAATTCTTGACTGCCCAACATACCAGGGTTTAAGAAATTCATTTGAGCAAATATGTCGAACGTATTGTTTTGTAAAGGTGTTCCACTTAAACACAAACGGTTTTTAGCTTTTAATACACAAGCTGCTTTGGTTACTTTACTCGAAGGGTTTTTAATAGCCTGACTTTCGTCTAACACTACATAATCAAAATCTACTTCTACAAACTGTTTAATATCGCTTCTTAAAGTTCCATAAGTGGTAATAATTACATCGATATGGTCGTGATTTAAAGTTTCTCTCATTCTTGCACCACCATGATGCACATACATGTTTAATGTTGGGGTGAATTTTCGAATCTCATTTTGCCAGTTGAACATTAATGTTGTAGGGCAAACAACTAATGCTTTTAAGCTACCATTTTCTTCTTTTAAATGATGCAGAAAACTTAATGCCTGTATGGTTTTACCCAAACCCATATCATCTGCTAAAATGCCACCCCATTGTACTTCTCTTAAATAGTTAAGCCACTGAAATCCACTTTCCTGATAAGGACGTAAGATGGGTTTCAGGTGAGCTGGTGCATCAACAGGTTTTATCTCATGGTTATAACGTAGCTTATCGTACTTCTCTTCCAGTTGAATAAACAATTCTTCTTCATCACGTTGATTGTATAAATCTTCTACAACACTAAACTGATATTTACTCAGCTTCATGTTATCCATTTTGCCTTCACCAACTTTAAATAGTAAAGAATATTTGCGTATCCATTCTTCTGGTAAAATACCCAAAGTGCCATCTTGCAAATGCACAAACTGTTGTTTATTGGCTAGGGCTTTTTTTACATCTTCAACAGTAACTTTTTGTTCTCCAAATTGAATTTCAATTTTAGCATCAAACCAATCGGTATTGCTGCTAATATAAATTTTGGTAGAAGGCTTTGCAGTATTGAAACGAAAGTTTTTGAGTGCATCAAATCCAAACACTTGCACATTCAAGTCTTTCATTGCATCTACAAACAAAAAGAACCAATTGTTTTTTAATACATCCGTTCCTTTTAATGCCAATGTATCAGTATCTACAGGACGAATAAATTGAGAATGCAAATTCTCAATTTTAGCCATCAACTCTTTTTCAGCTTCTATATTTCTGTGCACCACCAAAAGCTTTTCGGCTAGTGGTAACACAATTTTTTCTTTATCGCCACTACGTACATCATAACCTTTATAAGTAAACACAGGTTGAAAAACGAGATAATCTCCTTTTTCTTTCAATAAAATTTTTAATTCGGGTTTTTCATCTTTTACCTCAGCCTTTTTAAGATTACCAAAGTTTACATTGTATTCTTTTGCCAAAGGCAGAATAAACTCTTGCAATTTTGTTGCCCACACCTTTGCGTCAATAGTCATTTTACCAGTTGGTAAAAATTTCTCTACCAACATTATATCTTCTATACGCTGCCAAGTAAACAATTGGTTGTGGTATTGAAAAAATAAAGGTGTTTCACTTTCGTTCTCACTAATATTCATTTCGGTTAAAGGCAGTTTTACCCTGCATTCAACATCGTAACTATTGTTATTAAAATTTACTAAAAATTCCGGAGCAATAAATTCATTACTTAATTCAGCTCTTTCTAAATTGGCCGTAGTAAATGTTTTTTTCGATGGTAAATAGAAAGAAAAATTACTGCTGTGTAACTCAGTAAAAAGTTTTTTAAACTTAGGTTGTAAATACTCGTTTATTAAGTGTTTGGTTTCTTCTGGTAAATCGTCGTTGTATTGTTGAATAATATTGTCCCAAATGCCACTGAAAGGAGAGTTTCTTGTAAGGTATTTATTTACTTCGGCAGGCATTAGTTTACGCAATTGCTGTAGTAACATTTTATCATCTTCACTAAATACTTCTGTATTTACAAACTTATTTAAATCTAGTTTTTCTACTTTGCCAGTGTACTTGCTAAAGTCGTCATCGGGTTCACCTTGTACAGCCTCAATTTGTATGTAAGGATATTGTGTTTGGTTGGTGGTAATTACTACACCCAACTTCATTTCACTTTTTTTGGGTTGTTGCTCAGCAACATTTTCAACTTCAACTTTTGATGCTACTGGCAATTCTTCCCAAGCAGCTCTTGGTCTTGGTTCTGGTGTTGTTGGTGTGGTAATACGTTTAATGGAGCTATCTAAAACACGTAAAAACGGCTTTCCGTCTTGATAAGTAAATTCAAATTTGCCAGTAAGATCATCATCTAATGAATAACCATAAATGCTCAATAATTTATTCTTTACGCCATCCCAATTGCGAATGCTATCAAAATAATTAGGACCATAGCTATTCAGTAACTGTAACAAAACAATTACTTTTTGGGTACATAAAGGGTATTTAGTTTCACTTAAATCATCGCAACTTGTATCAAAGTTCCGTTCTTCATTTTTATGAATAAGAACTTTCCATTTTTTTCCTTTCAAATCAACCTCTGCTAATACACGTTCATCTTTTGCATCTATAATATTGGCTTTATTGCTGCGTAAAAACTCTTCTGCTTCTGTGTACGAGTCAGCGGATGATAACATTCTAATTAATTTCAGCTCCAACAACTTCATTTTTATAACAGTATGCTGTTGGTTGTACACCATTTCTTTATCACCCAGCATATTTTTATCTAACATTTCTTGCAATTGAAACATTGCACCAGCTTTATGTCGGCAGATTTCACTCAGGTTGTAGGGGCAGGTGCAACGCAATCCAATATTCTTCTCATCTTTAAAATTATTGATGTACACTTTATAAAATGTGGCATATGTATCATCTTTAACACGTAAGGTTACGTTGCCCATAAGTTCATCATGTTCAATTAACTCTACATTGCCAAGCGAATGAATTTTTTTCCCTCTTCTGATTACTTCTTCAGAACCACCATTATAAATATGCTTAATTAAATAAGGTAACGCCACAATAATTTTTTTAAAATGTAATAGTGTGTAATCAATGTTGCACAGTAACTACATGAGTAATAATAATCAATAAAATAAGTTAACCGCCCAAAATATAAAGTAGGTGATATATGCTTGGCTTCCAGTTCCTCATCCCAGCACTTAGGGATACCTGTTGTTGCTACAACATCAGTCAACTGTATATTTTTTCGAACAGGGCAATTAGCAAAAATAAAGGAATGCAAGTGGCATTTCTGCAATAAAATTGTTGTTTGTGGAAGAAATGTTTGTTCTGAATATTAACTTAAAACAACTCACAAAAATCAATTATCTTGTGCAGTTTTTTGATTTCTTCTCTTTCCCTTTACGAAAATTAAACATCTGTTCATTCTGTTGATACAATGGTTGCTTTAATATTTTATTTAAGTATAGAATGTTTATTTAATTCTTTTAACTACATTCATTTTTGATAAACATTAAACAAATACAAGTGTTACTGTTTTGCATACCTATATATTTCTGTAAGCCTAATGAAAAAAGTTTTATTACTACTGTTTATCCTCTCAATTTTCCATACTTATGGTCAGCAACAAAAGTTAGATAGCTTGCTGTTAATTAACAATGCCTATCTTAAAGAAGATTCTATTAAAGTGGTTCATTTAATTAATGTTTTCAGGCAATACAGGCGGCTAGAGAATTTTGAAAAAGTTGAAGAATATGGACAAAAGGCAATTGTGATTGCAAAAAAGTTACCACTGAGTTTTTCTTTAACAACTGTGTATGAGAAATTAGGTTTGTGTTATCATGGAGCATCTAAATATTTTCAGGCTATTGACAATTACATAAAAGGAATTGAAGTTGCCTGGAAACGAAATGATAAAAGAAAGGTTGCCGGATTTTATTTAAACCTTGGAGCATTATACAATACATTACCCGATTATGCCAAATCTCTAGAAGCCAATCAAATAGCTGTTGGTTTATACAACGAATTGAAAGATTACAATAAGATAAGTAGTTGCTACATGAATATTGGAACTACTTATCAAGAGCTACAACAACATCTCAAAGCAGTTGAATATGTTCAAAAAGCTTTAATTATTTTTAAAACGCAGAGTGGTGATGGATTGCCTGTTGGTATAAATTATGGTACTGCTATAGCCTACAAAGCATTGGGTAATATTTATGCACAACTCTCAAGCATTGACATTGCAAAATTGGCTCTAAATAGTTTTAATAAATTTACAGTTGCTTTGAGTAACTTAAATACAGCTTTATCTGTAGCAGAAACAATAAAAGACGAACCTTTGATTGGTGCCATTTATACCGATATTGGCAAATTATACGAACAACAAAACAATAGAGTATTGGCTTTGCAACAATATGAAAACGCAATGGCTCATATTAGAATAGATAATGCAAAAGATGAATTGAGTGATTTGTATTACACGATGGGGTGTTTTTTTATGGGCAGTAGCGATTACAGTAACAGTATGTATTATTTGCGTAAAAGTTTATTATTGGGTAATGAAATTGGGTTGCTTGTTACGCAAAGAAATGTTTTCGAGAAAATGAGCTTGGTGTATGAGCTGGTTAAACACTATGATTCGGCTATAATTGCCTATAAAAAATATATTGTAATTAGAGACAGTATCTATGGTAAAGAAAAAGAAAGAGAAATTACTAGAAAGCAATTAGAACTTGATTTTTCAGTTAAAGAAAATGAGTATAAACTTAACCAACAAATTACAGAAGCTAAATTGCAGCAACAGGTTTTATTGGCAAAGCAGCAGCAGCAGCAATTACTGTTAAATCAGCAAAAATTACAAATCTTAAGTAAAGAAAAAGATGTGCAACGATTAACTTATTTGCAAGAACAAACAGTTTTAAAAAACGAAAAGGCCTTACAAGCAACACTTTTACAAAAAAATATGCTACAAGCCAAGCTAGATAAGGAGTTAAGCAATAAGCAAATTGATAAACAGCAGCAACAACTAAAATTATATGAAAAGCAAAAATTCTTCTTATTCATTGGGATGCTATTGCTTTTTTGCATAGTGGGATTGGTAATTTATGATTATCAAAAAACAAAAAAATTAAACCAAACTATTTCTTTACAAAAGATTGAACTAGAAAAAGTAAATACAGAGAAAGATAAAATATTTAGTGTGGTCAGCCATGATTTATTGTCACCCATAAATTCATTATTGTCATTTCAAGAATTATTGAAGTACGATGAAGTTACTCCAGATAAAATGCAAATTTATACCAAAGAAATAAATAATAGGTTGTATGCAACTGCTTCATTAATGACCAATTTAATTAAATGGTCGGCAACGCAAATGCAAGGTTTTAAAACCAAAATACAATCCGTTAATTTACTCGAGGTAATTAAGTTTGTTTTAGAATATTCAAGGGTAGATGCTGCTAAAAAACATATTTCAGTTGAAGTGTTAGTGCCAGAATATTTATTTGTATTGGCCGATAAAGAAATGCTAACACTGGTAGTAAGAAATATTATTAATAATGCCATTAAATTTAGCCATGCAAATACTATGGTACAATTAAGTGTTTTGCTAAATAATACTTCGGTAGAAGTATACTGTAAAGATGCTGGTATTGGGTTTTCTATAAAGCAACTTCAGCAAATAAGCGATATTGCATTTACTACTGTAGATACGACAGACGGAACTGCTGATGAAAAAGGAACTGGCTTGGGTTTAATGCTTAGTAAAACTTTTTTACACTTGATGAATGGAACCTTAACTGCTAATAACACTGCTAAGGGAAGTGAACTGAAAATAACACTGCCAATAAGCAATATTTAATAGGTTATTTTTGTTTGTAAATTTCTAATCCCTCTGCTGTTAATAGGTAAGTAAAATCTTTGCTGTGCAACACTTTTAATGCATTATCTAGATTAAAATTTGTGTTATAATTGGTTATGCTTAATGTTTGCGGTTGAGACATCACCAATTGGTTTTCAGTTCTTCCTGTAAGGGTATTGTTAATCACTTGCACATCTTGCCAATTAACAATGGCATATTTATTTTTTAATGCTCCATAATAATCAAAAACAAGCCATCCATTTTTAGTGTTGTACAAATACAGTTGTCCGTTTATATCAATCATTGTTGATGGGTTTGGTACTTCATCAAATAACATTCTAAAATCGGCACTAGTCAATAACACTTTGCCATTTTCATCTACTTTTTTAATGGCAGCATTTAATTCATCAAATAGCCAAATATTATTATCGTAACTCTGAGCAATTGTTTTAACCTGCAAAATATTTTGGCTGCGTAAATCAATGCTATTACGCATATTTAAAAACCTATCTAATACAACAATGGTGCTAAAATCTTTGTAGTACACCAATATTTTTAAAGGGTTACTTGCATCAATTAAACTAATTTTTCCAAAACGTCTTACATCATTAAAAATACCAACACTATCGTAGTTTGAGTTAATTTTTTTTATTTGATTGTTTGGCGTAAGCAGATAAATATTGCCTAAATTATCTAAAGAAAAATTAGTGAAATTGCCTTTTATGGTTTTGCGTAAAGTGTAGTTAATTGTAGTATCAGCAGCAATAACATTTGTTGCAACTGCAATTAAAAGAAGCGTAAAAAAATATTTTAATTTTCCCATTTTTTTAGTTCTATGATATTGCCATCAAAAACAGCATAGGTAAAATTGTTTATCCAATCGCCTAAATTGATGTACCTACTTTTTTCGTTCAAAGCAAAATCTATTGGGTAGTGTCTATGTCCAAAAATAAAATAATCGTAATACTGTTTAGTTAAAGTTTCTTTACAAAAAATAATTAACCATTCTTTATCTGCTCCCAAAAAATCGGCATCGGCATTACCTGTTTTTTCTCTACTTTTTCTGCTGAAATAATTTGCTAAACCCATGCCCCAAGTTGGGTGAAGTGCACCAAATAACCATTGGCAAACTGGGTTTCTAAAAACCTTTTTAATAAACTTATACCCATGATCGTCAGGGCCTAAACCATCGCCATGACCAATAAATAAACTTTTACCAAACCGTTCAAAAACTTTTGGCTCGGCATAAACTGGTATGTTCAGTTCTTTTTCAAAATAACCACTCATCCACATATCATGATTACCTAGAAAAAAATGAATGGCAATTCCAGCATCTGTAAGCTCAGCTAATTTTCCTAATAAGCGGATATATCCTTTGGGAACAGTGGTTTTATACTCAAACCAAAAATCGAACATATCGCCAACAATAAAAATTTCGGAAGCAGTATGTTTAATACTTTCTAAAAATGCAACAAGCTTTTTTTCTCTAACCAAGCTGCTTGCATAATTGGGAGCACCCAAATGAAAGTCGGAAATAAAATATATATTTTTAGCAGCAGTTGCTTCCATAACTAAAAACCATTTTGCTTAGCTGAGTAATATGCCAAAACATCACCACTTTCAATAATTGGTTTATTGCTTACATCTCCATTAAACCAATAAGCCCAAGCTTCAGTTGTTTGTTCATTATGATAAACGATAGTTTTTTTTCTAGCAAATAAAGGTTCTTCTCCATCTTCTTCGCCATGTACACCTTCATAATCATCCAATTGTGCAATAGCAAAACCAAATTCGTCGGCATTGTTAATGCTGTATAATTCGCCAGTAATAAAATGGTCGTCATTGGTTGGTACAGCAGCAGGATAATCACCCATGTTGTGTAAAATGCCTTTTACTTTGGCTTCACAAATAAGTGTAAAATATTTACTTACATAATTATATGCAGGGCTTTTAAAACCACTACGTAAAGAACCATAAACAAATAAATGAAATACTGTTTGCATAACGCTAAGGTACAGTGAGCAATTAATAATTGTATAATCCTTATTTAAATGAATGTTATTTTAAAATCCAGTCTACTTCACCAAAATCAAATTCGTCTTGTAATCCACCACTTACTTGTAATTTTCCTTGTAAATTAACCGATTGAATAATGCATGAAAAAGCAATATTGTTTTTTTTAAGTTTAACAATTTGTCCTTGTTTGTATAAATGGTTATTGTATTCGTTTAATAAGCATTGTAAATTACCTGTAATAAGTTGCTGGTAACGTTTTTCTAAATTGCAGCACAACTCTTTGGCAAGCTGTACGGTATCGTATTTTTTTTTGGTAATTAGCGATAATGAAGTTGGGTTTAATATGCTATTATCAAAGCTGGTTTGATTTATATTAATACCAATTCCTATTACGCACCATTGCCATTTTGATCCTTGTAGTTTGTTTTCTATCAAAATGCCTGCTGCCTTACTGTCATTATAATAAACATCGTTGGGCCATTTTATACTTATGTTTTGACGAATATACTGGCTTAATAAATCCGTTACCGCCAATGCTGCAACCATACTAATGGTAAAAGATTGACTCATTTTTAGCCGAGAAGCATCTAAAACAACCGATAAAATAATATTGGCTTTTGGTTCAGCTTGCCAAACCTTACCTTGCCTGCCTTTGCCAGCTGTTTGATGGTGGGCAAAATAGGCATTGCCATGTTCGGTCAATTTTGACTGAATTTGGTTCATGGCATGGGTATTGGTACTATCGATTTGATCTAATTCAAAAAAATTATGGCCAATTGGTGGTTGACTATCGTTTTGGGCTATATTGATGCGAATGGATGACAAAAGATTGTTACTTTTGACGAAAGTAAAGAGAGTTATTGGTTTGTAAACAACACCGTTTTAAGCAATACAAAAATTACTTTATTTTTTGCAGCGAATACAATAGTTTAAATTGTCAATCGTCTGTAAATAAAAGATCAATAGATATTCATCAGTTGAATGGAGCGTCGCCTCAAAAGATGCATTTAGTTCCAAAAGCTGGTAACAAAAATTAATTAACACAAAATACGTTTCATTATTGGCACCTCTTTCTGTTTTAAGCACCCGTAAAAAGAGTTCGGTTACTAAGTTGAACAAGAACTCTAAAATTTTCAAAACAATTATTAAGGCAATTGAAGATAAAAAAGGCGAAAAAATTATTAGCCTCGACCTTAGGAAAATTCCTGAAGCCATTGCCGATTTTTTTATTGTTTGTGAAGCTACCAGTACCACTCAAATTAAAGCCATTAGTGATTATATAGAGCATTTGGTTAAAGAAGAGTGTGGCGAAAATCCCTATAAACACGAAGGAAAACAGGCTTTACAATGGGTATTGATTGATTATGTAAACATTGTTGTACATGTAATGCACCCCGATGCCAGAAAGTTTTATAAGCTAGAAGAAATGTGGAGCGATGCTGAAACAACAGGGCATGATTTGTAGTATTAAAAAAACTACTTGCCGAACTTTTTTTGATTAAAAACATTATTTGATTAGGGAGAACAGTTATTATGCAGGAAAAAGAACCAAAAAATTTCAGACCCAATTTAAGTGGCGATGATAAGGGCTCTAAAAAAGGCCCCAAATTTTCTATCTATTGGATATATGCTATTGTTGGAGCAATCTTATTGGGAAATTTAATTTTTAATGTAGGCACACCCGAAACCCAAGAAATCAGTTCATTGGTTTTTAGAACTGAAATGTTGGCAAAAGGAGATGTTACTAAGATTGAGCAATTAGATAATGCTGGGCGTAAAAGCGTACGTGTTTATTTAAATGGCGATAGTTTATACCGCCCTTTTTATCAGGAAAAGTTCAAAAATATTAAAATTGATCCTAAAGCTGTAGCCAAAAAGGGAATGCCTTTGTTTGATTTTAAGGTTGCTGATTGGAAAAGTTTTGATGATGAAATGGCAAAGTTTTATGCTGAAAATAAAAACATTCCTGAAGTACAAAAAAAGTTTATAACCAAAGATGATTATTTTGGACCTATTGCCAATATTGTAGTTACACTAATAGTATTAATTGGTTTTTGGGTGCTCATGATGCGTAAAATGGGTGGTGGCCCAGGCGGTGGAGGCGGTGGTGGAATTTTTAATATAGGAAAATCTAAAGCCACACTATTCGAAAAAGGCACCAAAGTAAATATCAATTTTGGCGATGTTGCAGGTTTAGATGAAGCCAAAGTGGAAGTAATGGAAATCGTCGATTTCCTTAAAAATCCCAAAAAATATACTGCCCTAGGTGGTAAAATTCCAAAAGGTGCTTTATTAGTTGGTCCTCCAGGTACTGGTAAAACCTTATTGGCAAAAGCAATGGCTGGAGAAGCACAAGTACCTTTCTTTAGCTTAAGTGGTAGCGATTTTGTTGAAATGTTTGTAGGCGTTGGTGCAAGCCGTGTAAGAGATTTATTTAAGCAGGCAAGAGAAAAAGCTCCTTGTATAATTTTCATAGATGAAATTGATGCAATTGGTAGGGCAAGAGGTAAGAATGTAATGATGAGTAACGATGAAAGGGAAAACACTTTAAACCAATTATTGGTTGAAATGGATGGTTTTGCTGGTGATGCTGGTATTATTATTCTTGCAGCAACCAACCGACCAGATGTGTTGGATAATGCATTGTTACGTCCTGGCCGTTTCGATCGTCAAATTACTATTGATAAACCCGATGTAAAAGGTCGTGAAGCCATTTTTAAAGTGCATTTGGTACCAATTAAAGTGTCTGAAAAATTAGATATTCATAAACTGGCCGAACAAACTCCAGGTTTTGCTGGTGCAGATATTGCCAATGTATGTAACGAAGCTGCCTTAATTGCTGCTCGTAAAGGCAAAGAAGCTGTGGATATGAGTGATTTTCAAGATGCTATTGACCGTGTAATTGGTGGCTTGGAAAAACGCAATAAAATTATTGCTCCACACGAAAAAGAAATTATTGCTTACCACGAAGCTGGTCATGCAATATGTGGATGGTTTTTAGAGCATGCTTATCCATTATTAAAAGTAACCATTGTTCCAAGAGGTACAGCAGCATTGGGTTATGCCCAATACACGCCAAAAGAACAATACTTATATAATACAGATCAGTTGTTAGATCAGGTTTGTATGACTTTGGGTGGACGAGCAGCTGAGCAAATTTTCTTTGGCAAAATTTCTACTGGAGCAAGCAACGATTTGCAACAAATTACACGTATTGCTTACAGTATGGTTACAGTTTATGGAATGAACGATAAATTGGGAAATGTGAGTTTTTACGACCCAACTACTGAAAATTCATTTACCAAACCTTACAGTGAAGAAACTGGTAAATTGATTGATGAAGAGGTAAGAAAAATTGTTGCCGATGCTTATGTACGCACAATTCAATTACTTACAGATAAAAAAGAAGAAGTAGAAAAACTGGCTAAAGCATTGTTAGATAAGGAAGTTTTACACCAAAGCGATGTAGAAGCCTTAATTGGTAAACGACCTTTTGAAGAAAAGAAAATTTTAGATGTAGAACCATCTGCCGATGACGCTTTAAGTGCAAACGATAAACACCATATTGGTAGCGAAGCTGAAAAAGCAAATGCAGCTGCAGCAAATAATACAGAAGAAAACAATGGCTAGTACAGCAAGAGAAAATATTTTAAAAAAAATAAAACAGGCACTGGCAAAACCAGTGCCTGTACCTTTTGAAAACAGAGAGATAGATTTACCTCAAATATTTCAACCATCAAAAGAAGAGTTAGAAGTAGAGTTTGCCGAAAATTTTACCAAGTTGCAGGGTAAATTTTCTTACTGTGCCAACGAGAGTGATTTAGCAATACAATTAGGTACCCTTGCTGCCATATGTAAATGGGATAAAATTTTTTGCCGTGAGCCAGAAGTGAAATATAAACTCAGCCTCAACGGGTTTAAACAATTTGAATATCCCGAATTAAACAGTTGTCAGGCAAGTATTACTACCTGTGAATTATTGATTGCAAGAACAGGTAGTATTTTATTAAGCAGTGCACAAAAAAGTGGTCGAAGTACCAGCGTATATGCACCAGTGCATATTTGCATAGCATATACCAGTCAACTGGTGTACGATATTGGCGAAGGGTTGCAATTTGTGCAAGAAAAATATGGCAATGCACTTCCGTCGTTGATTACTTTAGCAACTGGACCAAGCCGTACAGCTGATATCGAAAAAACTTTGGTAGTTGGAGTGCATGGACCCAAAGAGGTTTTTGTGTTTTTAGTAGATGGTAAAGTTATATAATTTTTACCATATTTCATTATAGTAAACAATAAAGCAAGCCATACAGCTTGCTTTATTGTTTATAGGTGTAAATGTTGTTTTAAATCATTTCTGCACCAAAATAACTATGTAAAACTTTTGGTAGTCGAATTCCGTCAGGAGTTTGAAAGTTTTCTAAGATAGAAGCATAAATTCTTGGCAAAGCCAAAGAGCTTCCATTTAAACTGTGGGCTAAAACAGTTTTGCCTTCACTGTTCTTGAATCTGCATTTCATTCTATTGGTTTGAAAACCTTCGAAGTTACTTACACTGCTTACTTCTAACCAACGTTCTTGTGCAGCACTCCACACTTCAAAATCATAGGTTTGTGCCGATGCAAAACCCATATCGCCACCACACAATCTCAAAATTCTGTAAGGTAATTCAAGGCTTTGCAACAAACCTTCTACATGTGCAATCATTTCATCTAAAACAGTATAGCTGGTTTCGGGTTTTACGATTTGAATGATTTCAATTTTCTCAAACTGATGTACACGATTTAATCCCCTTACATCTTTACCAAAACTGCCTGCTTCTCTTCTAAAACAAGGAGAATAAGCCGTCATTTTAATAGGCAATTCTTCTTCTTTTAGAATAACATCTCTGTAAATATTGGTAACAGGTACTTCGGCAGTTGGAATTAAATAAAAATTATCAGCTGTTACATGATACATCTGCCCTTCTTTATCTGGCAATTGACCAGTACCATAAGCACTTGCTTCATTTACCATAAATGGTGGAATATATTCTGTATAACCTGCATTGGTATTATAATCTAAAAAATATTGTACCAATGCTCGTTGTAGTTTGGCACCTTTACCTTTATACACAGGGAAACCACGACCTGTAATTTTAGAACCCAATTCAAAATCTACCAATTGATAATCTTCAATTAAATCCCAATGAGGTTTGGCACCTGTAAATAACGTTGGTTTTATACCTGCTTCTTTTGCAACTTCATTGTCATCGGCACTAGTACCTTTTGGAACTGTTGGTCCAGGTAAGTTGGGCAAAAGTACTAGTGTTTCCTGTAGCTTTTTTTCAACTTCAATTAACTGTTCATTTAGTTGGTTTACTTCAGTTTTCCAATTGCCAACTTCTTGCTTTTTTTGTTCAGCAGCTTCTTTATTGCCTTGCCCCATTAACTTGCCAATTTCTTTACTGGCAGCATTAATTGAAGCTTGTGTATTATCGTACGAAAGTTGAACTCTTTTTCTTTCATCGTCCAAAGCAATAATTGCATCTACCAGTTCAGGTTGTTTAAAATTTTTAACACCCAATCTTTCCTTTACCCAATCAGCATTTTGCTTCAATGTATTAATCTGTAACATCACTTAAAATTTGGGCAAATATAACAATAGAGCAGTTTAAGGGGTTATACAATAAAACTTTACTTTTGCTGCATGTTTGCAAACGACGATTTACAACAACGCTGGTGGAACTTGGAAGCCAAATTGGTAGAACGATTTGGCAAAAAGCCCGATGTAGAAGCCATTTTATTTTTAATAGGGTTGCAGGAAACTGGCTTTGAAGCCGAAAAAATTTCTAAAGAACAAAAGCAAGATTTAATGCATGTGGCTGTTTGTACTTTACTGCAGCCCAGTGGCTATTTTATTTTAGAAGGTAAGGATCCCGACAATTGGCCACATTTTAAACAAGTGAAAGAAATGCCAGGTTACGATTTGCCTGGGCAAGAAAATTTTTTGAAAGACCATATTCTGCTTTACTTTGACCAACAAGGGTTTTAATTTTTTAGATGTGATAAAATAATCATTCATGAAACGTATTTTATTTGGCATATTCTTACTGCTTACAATTGTGGCAAATGCACAGGTTAAAAAAACTACAGTAGCTGCAAAAAAATCAGCAACACAAACCACTGTACAAAAATCTGTTGCTTCAAAAGAAAAATTGGTAGAAATTACTACCGAATATGGTGTAATGATTGCACGTTTATACGATTCTACCCCAAAACACCGTGATAATTTTATTAAACTGGTGCAACAAAAATTTTACGATAGTTTATTGTTTCATCGTGTAATTAAAAACTTCATGATTCAAGGTGGCGACCCAACCAGTAAAAATGCTGATGATGCAGCTATGCTTGGTGCTGGTTCAGCTCCTGGAGAAAGAGTGCCTGCTGAGTTTAAACCGTATGCATTTCATAAAAAAGGAGCATTGGCTGCTGCCGGAGATGGCAACCCTGAAAAAGCAAGCAGCAATTGCCAATTTTACATTGTACATGGCAATAAAGTTGATACTACACAATTAAAACAACAGTACGAACCTAACATACAACAAAATAACCCTAAGTTTAAATACAGTAAGCAACAAAAAGAAATTTATCAACGGATTGGTGGCTACCCTTTTTTAGATCAAAACTATACGGTGTTTGGAGAAGTAATCAGTGGACTGAATGTAATCGATAAAATTGCTGCTGTGCAAACCAAACCTGGAGATAGACCACTTAAAAATGTAGTGATGAAAATAAGGTTGTTGAATTAATATGGTTACTCTAAAAATTATTTCATATTTGCTCATTAAAAATAAAACACAATGAACTTTCCTTCCAACTTACGTTACACAAAAGACCACGAATGGATTAGCCTTGAAGGCAACGTTGCTACAATTGGTATTACTGAATTTGCTCAAGGCGAATTGGGTGATATTGTATATGTAGATATTAATACAGTTGGCAAACCATTACAGGCAGAAGAAGTTTTTGGAACAGTAGAAGCTGTAAAAACAGTAAGTGATTTGTTTTTACCAGTTGCAGGAACTGTAACTGAAGTAAATGCAGGATTAGAAAAAGCCCCAGAATTGGTAAATAACGACCCATATGGCGAAGGTTGGATGATTAAAATGACTGTAAATAACCCAGCAGATGTGGAAGCATTGATGGATAGTGCTGCTTATGCATCTTTAGTTGCATAATTTTTTGCGAACCAAAAACCATGTTGATTGTTTCTTCGTAAATATTATCAACCATCTGTTTAACATTTTTAATAACCGCTATTGCAAGCAGTAAATAAATACAGCGAACAAGAGCTTGTGATGTTGCTAAAACAACGTCAACAATCGTCTTTCAGCTATTTGTACGATAATTATTCATCGGCATTATATACTGTTGTGTTTAATGTTGTGAACGATGAAACTATTGCAGCAGATACTTTGCAAGACGTATTTGTAAAAATTTGGAAACAAATTGAAACTTACGACGATACCAAAGGAAGATTATTTACTTGGATGATGAATATTGCCAGAAATGCTGCTATTGATACTGTGCGGAGTAAGGCATTTCAAAACAGCAAGCAAAACAATGAATTAACCGAGAATAATTTTGCTGCAGCAGGCACTGTTCAAACAAACACAGATTCGATAGGGCTTAAAAAAATAGTGTACACCTTAAAGGAAGAATATAGAACTTTAATAGAGCTTTCTTATTTTCAGGGATACACACAAGATGAAATTTCTAAAATGTTAGATATACCTTTAGGAACTGTAAAAACTAGGCTACGAACCGCATTAACACAATTAAGACAACAAATTAAAGCATAAAGTGAACGTACAGGATTACATACAAAGTGGCATCATTGAAAGCTATGTTTTTGGCATGGCCAATGAACAGGAAGCAGCAGAGTTGTTGCAGCTTAGCCAGCAATATCCTGAAATTAAGCAGGCTATTGAAAGCTTTGAAGCTTCTTTGGAGCAGGCTGCCCTTGCCAATGCTGTACCACCACCTGCTAATGTTAAAGCTAAATTGTTCTATGCTCTTAAAGATGAATTTGCTGAACCAATTAAAGAAGCAAATGCTCCAGTTGTTTCCATGCAAGCCAATACATCATCTACAACACCTGTTATTGGTATTGGCTCAAGATTAAAATATATGGCTGCTGCTTCTGTAATATTATTGGTGGTAAGTGCAGCATTAAATTTTTATTTATACAATCAATACAAAAACGTAAACAACAGTTACTTATCCTTATTAAAAGAAAATAACAGTATAACTGCCGATAATAGGGTTTATCAAACCAAAATGTTGGATTTATATAATAGCATGGAAGTGGTAAGCAATCCCAACATGATTAAAGTACCAATGCCTGGTGTACCTGGTAAAGAAGGCAATTTAACCACAGTATTTTGGGACAAAACCACAAAAGATGTGTATTTATTAGCTAACAAATTACCAAAAGCCGCCGATGGCAAACAATACCAATTGTGGGCATTGGTAGATGGAAAGCCAGTTGATGCTGGATTGTTAGAAGATTGTAATGGTGTTTGTAAGCTTAAAAATATTCCAAAGGCACAAGCATTTGCTATAACCTTAGAAGATAAAGGTGGCAGCAAAGACCCACATTTAGACCAGTTGTTTGTAATTGGAAATGTGAGTAGTTAATAGTTGGATAAAAATATTGCTAATGCCTTCGATTGTTCGAGGGCATTTTTGTTTGCCTAAAACCAATGTTTGTAAAATTTCGTAAATACACCAAACGCACTAGTTAAATAGCTAATCAATAGCGGGGTTTTTCAGATGGAAGGGAGGCAGCAATGTCTCCCTTATTTTTGCAACAAATCTTTCACGTTGAAATTTGCATTCAAGTTTGTACCAGGAGTTATTTGGTTGTGTATTACGTTTTGGCTTTTTACGTTGCCCGGTGCAGCAATTCCTTATACTTTATTTTATCAGGCAGATAAACTAGTACATATTTTTTTGTTTGTGGTATTATGTCTCAGTTTTATGTTTCCATTTAAAAATGTTCATTACTCGAAACAAATTAAAAGAATCATTTTTTTTGTGCTGATAACATTATTTATTGGCTATGGCATTGCCATAGAATTTATTCAAAGAGATTACATTGCAAATAGATCTTTTGATATTGGGGATATTATTGCCGATACAGTTGGTTGTTTAACTGCTTTTGTATTTGCAGTGAAACGTTTAGTGAAGAGTTCAGGTTAGTTGGAATAGTATAAAAAAAATTGGTCCCGATGGAAATCGGGACCGCAACCAAAACTAACTGCTTATGAGAAAATTTACTACTTAACTTGTTTGTTATATATCTATTAACGCAATAAAGATGCCAATAGTTTATTTTTTACATAAATAAAATGCTAAAGAAATCTTAAAGAACTTTTTTTGTTTTTTGCTCTACTCTTTTCACTCTCACAATGCAAACATCTGTATTAAAGACTGAAAGAAATGCTAACGGTTTAACAACAAATTGTTAATAGACACTTGTATGACAAAAGCCTGTTTTAATGGCAAGAAACAGCTGTTTCTGCTGTATTGTCAAAATGTGGGCTCACATACGGAATGCCTAAATTTAATCCTCTCAAAATCAATAAAATACCCATTCCTGCAATAAAAAAGGGTACCATTTTTTTCATGGTATTTCTTGCAGTAATATTTAAAACATAACCAAATTGAGTTAGTAAAACCATAAAAGGTAAAGTACCTAAACCAAATGCAAGCATAAAGAAACTTCCACCCTCAACATTACCAGTTGCCATAGAACCAGCAATAGCAAAATATACCATGCCACATGGCAATAATCCATTGGCTGCACCAACCAAAAAAAGGCTAGCAAAGCTTTTGCGTTGCATGTGCCTAATAATGAAGCCTTGAATTTTAGCGGTAGATTTATCGATAAAGGTAAAATGTAAGAACTTTTTATTCAGCACAAAAGAAATCAGCATCAATAAAATTAATACACCTAAAATAACAGAGAACACTTGCTGAAAGCCAGCAACAAAAAAACGCTTACCAACAAAACCAAAAAACACACCTAAAGCAGTATACGTTAATACCCTACCCAAATGATATATGGTAGCACCTAATAATCTTTTAGATGCTGGGAAATGCTGAAGTGGCAATGCAAATACCAATGGACCACACATGCCCATACAGTGAAAGCTGCTGATTAAGCCTAAGCCAATACCTGATATGAAGATTTCCCAAAGCATTAGTGAATGGTAATATTTTTTTCTGAGTAGTAATTATCGTTATCTATTTTCCAACTAATTTTTACCTGATAAATTGCTTTAGCAAGTTGATTTTTAGGAATAACTAATTCCGCTTTATCATTAACAATTATTTTAACTTTTTTGTCTTTACTAGCATCAGTGCTGCAATAAAACCAAGCTTCACCTTCTACATTTTTTCCTGTAAGTTCTTTAGGGAAATTGATATTTACTAATTCTGTAGATTGTGTAACAGCTACTTCACTAAACTTAGCAGCATTTTTTTGAGCATCAATTTTATCTTGATATCGAAGCTCATCTTTATAATAATCTTTACTTACCAAATCAAACGTAGAGTGAACACTTTTGTACACCAAAGTGCCTATTAATGCTGCAAAAAGTACAAATGCAACAACCAATTTATTTCCCCAACTCATTGTATTTAATTTAAATGATTTATTGAATTATTTATTCTGGCACTGGGCCTAAAAAATTTGTTTTCACGGTGGCAATTTTTTTACTGCCTTTGTATAGAACCAATTTCAATTCTGTTTTTCTATCGGTAATTAATTTTTTGGGAAGTATCACAAAAAATGAGCCTGCTCCCTGACCTTCTTTTACAACTTCTATAAACGGACGACCAATAACCTGAACACTTCCAGCTATGCCTTCTAATTGAATAGTTAAAGGAATATCTTTTACAGTTTTATTAACTACTTTAATGTTGTATAAATTAGAGATGCTATCCGTTCCTTTTTCCTGATATAAAATGCCAGGTGTACGCATTATGGTTGCTGTTACATCTTTTCTTGTGAATAGAATTACAGATAAAATAGACAACACCAATAAACATAATCCGGTATAAACTTTCATTCTGGTTGTGTAATGCAAAGGCTCTCCACTGGCAATTGAGTTTTCAGAAGCATAACGAACCAAACCTTTTGGTTTGCCAATTTTTTCCATTACAGTATCGCAGGCATCTATACAAGCTGTACAACCAACACACTCCATTTGTACACCATTTCTAATATCAATACCTGTTGGGCAAACTTTTACACATTGAAAACAATCGATACAATCGCCCAAATTTTCAGCATGAGTTTTTTTAGCTTGACCTCTAGGTTCTCCACGTTTGTAATCATAAGCTACAATCATTGAGTTTTTATCTAATAATACACTTTGTAAACGGCCATAAGGACAAACAACTGTACAAGCTTGTTCTCTAAAAAAAGCATATACTGCATAAAATACACCACTAAATACCAGTATTGACGCAAAGCCAACTACATGTTGAGTAACTGGTTCTACTATTATTTTTTCCAGTTCTTTAATGCCGATAATGTAGGCTAAAAAAAAATTTGCAATTATAAAAGACAACAAATAAAACAATACATGTTTTAAAGCTACTTTATAAATTTTCTTGCTTGTCCAAGGGGTATTTTTTAGTTGCCTTTGTGCAGGGCCATCTCCCAAAGCCCAAAATTCTACTTTACGAAACATCATTTCCATAAAGTTGGTTTGGGGGCATGCCCAGCCACAAAATAACCTGCCAAAAGCTGCTGTAAATAAAATAATAAAGAAAATAAACGTAATCATGGTTAAGCCAAAGATGAAAAAATCTTGTGGCCAAAACACTTTACTAAAAATGATAAACTTAGCCTGGGGGACATTGAATAAAAATAATGGTCTTCCGTCGATATGAATAAAAGGCAAGCCAAAAAAAACTATAAAATACAGGTAGCTTAAAATTGAACGTATGTTGTAAAATTTGCCTTTGGGTTTATAAGCATAAATCCATTTTCGTTTACCACTTTCATCAACAGTGGCAATTCGATCTCTAAACTCTTCTGTCGTAGGCTCATTAATATGTTCAAAATTAGAAATCATGGTACTTGAATTTAAAACCACGCCAAAGGCGTGGTTTAGTGATTTATTTTGCCTTTGTTATAGCAGAATCAACTTTTGCTTTTGTTGAATCTGAACTACTACTTCCTGTATCAGTATATATTGTTCCTTGTGGTTCTTTTGCTTTTGCAGGTTTGGTGCCTTGTAAGCTTTTTACAAAGCTTGAAATTTGAGCAATTTGCATTGGGGTGTAATCATCTTTCCAGCTCTTCATACCTTTTTCAACCCAACCATATTTTAAGGTTTTAAATATGTCTTGAATACTTCCACCATGAATCCAATATTCATCGGCTAAGTTTGGTCCAACTGATCCACCACCATCTGCTAAATGGCAGGCAGCACAAACAGTAGTAAATATTTTTTTGCCTGCTGCTAAATCAGCTTCTGCAGTTAAATATTTTACGGTTGTTTCATCAATATTATTTGCAGCATTTTTTAAGTAAGCAGCTTTATCTTCTTCTCCTTTTTTTAACTCAATAGCTAATTCTTCTTTACTAAGTGGAGCAGAATGTGCAACATGGTAACGCCATAAATAAATACCAGCAAAAATTACACACAAATAAAATCCATATAACCACCATGGTGGTAAACGATTGTCTAATTCTCTTATACCATCATAATCATGACCCAAATCAATTGCTGCTTCTTCTTGTACTGGTCTAAATTTGTTAATATTATCCCACCATTTTGAAAAACTGGTGGCTTCTTTTTGTACAATTTCAGTTTCACCCTCGGTTTCGAGAATTGCTACTTTTTCTTTACGTAGCATAAACTTTAAATTGTAAATCAATGCCAACAAAATAATTAATTCTAAGAATACGACACTCAGCAAACCATAAAATCCATTAGATGAGATACCGCTAATTAAATCGCTTTTGGTTGTAGTTGTTGCTTCTTGTGCAAATGAAGTATTACTTAAAGCAAGTAATACAACAATACTTAGCAATTTTGCTGCTTTTTCTTTTTTCATTTTAATTTGAGCTGCACCCAATAAAACATTGGCCAATATTGCAATGCATACAGCCAACACAATAATTACAACAAGTAATACCTGTGCAAATGGATTGCTTATATCAGAAGGCTTAGGTGGCCCAGCTGCAAACACATTAAACGGAATCAGTAAGAATAAAAAAAGTGACCATTTATTCCAATTTGATAATAGTTTTTTCATTATCATAATTTTTAGTTTTTTAATGGAAGATTATTGATTTCATCAATCATTTTTTTATCGGCTTTCCATGCCCATAAAACCATGATAATAAATAAAGGGAAAAAGATGCTGAAAGAGGTTAATGCATATACATCAACACCTGTGATCTTTTCTAAATAATTAATGAATTTCATATCTTATTTTAAGTAGTTATTTAATAGCGGGTGTGCTTGGTTCAGCTTTTTTAATATCTGTTCCAATTCGTTGTAAATAAGCAATCAAGGCAATAATTTCTTTGTCTTTTGCTATTTCAAGTTTATCGGCTTTAAGGCCTATTCTTATTGCATTAGCCTGAGCCATTAAATCAGTATTGGCTACTTTATCATACCCTTCAGGATATGGTACACCCAAAGTTTGCATTGCCCTGATTTTTGCTGGTGTAATTGCTGTATCAATTTTATTATCAAACAACCAAGTATAAGATGGCATGATAGAACCAGGACTCATACTTTGTGGTTCTAGCATGTGGTTGTAATGCCAGCTATCGGGATATTTTCCACCAACCCTAGCTAAATCTGGTCCAGTACGTTTACTACCCCATTGAAATGGATGATCGTACACAAATTCACCAGCTTTACTGTATTCGCCATAACGTGCAACTTCATGACGGAAAGGTCTTACCATTTGTGAGTGGCAGGTATAACAACCTTCTCTTACATAAATATCACGACCCTGTAATTCAAGTGGTGTGTACGGTTTAACAGAAGAAATTGTAGGTATATTTTCTTTAATTAAAAACGTAGGAATCATTTCTAGAATACCACCAATTGCAACAGCTACTAAACTTAGCACCAACATTTGTATTGGTCTTGCTTCAATCCAGCGATGCCAATATTGTTTACCATGTGTTTCTGCAATTTTTGGTAATGCAGGAGCTTCAGCAGCTTCATTGGCAATTAATTTTCCAGATTGAACAGTCTTAGCCAAATTGTATATCATTACAAAAACACCACTCAAGTACAATAAACCACCTACGCTACGTGTAACATACATTGGAATAATGTTGGTTACTGTTTCTAAGAATTGATATTTAATGGTACCTTCTTCTGTAAACTGTTTCCACATTTCTGCTTGTGCAAATCCTGCCCAATACATTGGCACAGCATACAACACAATACCAATTGTTCCTATCCAAAAATGGGTAGAAGCTAATTTCTTAGAGTATAGCTGTGTATCAAATATTTTTGGAATAATCCAATACAAAATACCAAAGGTTAAAAATCCGTTCCAACCTAGTGCTCCAACGTGAACGTGAGCAACAATCCAATCAGTGTAGTGTGCAATAGCGTTTACGCTTTTTAAACTAAGCATTGGACCTTCGAAAGTGGCCATACCATAGCAGGTTACAGCAACCACCATAAATTTTAAAACAGCATCTTCACGAACTTTATCCCATGCTCCACGTAGTGTAAATAAACCATTTAACATACCACCCCAGCTTGGAGCAATCAACATAATACTAAATACTACACCTAAACTTTGAGCCCAATCGGGTAAAGCAGTGTATAATAAATGGTGAGGGCCAGCCCATATATAAATGAAGATTAATGCCCAAAAGTGAATGATAGATAAACGATAACTATATACCGGACGATTGGCAGCTTTTGGCAAGAAATAATACATTATACCTAAATAAGGAGTAGTTAAGAAAAATGCAACAGCATTATGTCCATACCACCATTGTACTAATGCATCTTGTACACCTGCATACCAACTGTAACTTTTAAATGGAGCAAAAGGAATTTCGAAAGAGTTTACAATGTGTAACATAGCCACTGTAACCCATGTAGCTATAAAAAACCAAATGGCAACATACAAATGACTTTCTCTTCTTTTAAGAATGGTACCAAACATGTTGATACCAAATACCACCCAAATTAAAGTGATGGCAATATCAATTGGCCACTCTAACTCGGCATATTCTTTACCTGTTGTATAACCGCCCAATAAAGTAACAGCAGCAGCAACGATAATTAATTGCCAACCCCAAAAATGTATTTTGCCTAATACATCGCTAAACATACGGGCTTTACAAAGTCGTTGTAACGAGTAGTAAACACCCATAAAAATACCATTGCCTACAAATGCAAAAATTACAGCATTGGTGTGTAATGGTCGAACACGACCAAATGTGGTAATTGGTAGATTAAAATTAGCTGCAGGCAAATAAATTTGAACAGCAGCTAATAACCCCACCAACATGCCAACTGCACCCCAAAGAACTGTAGCATAAGCAAACTGCTTAACAATTCGGTTGTCGTAATAAAATTTTTCTAATTCCATAGAAGCGATTTTCTGGTTTTAAATTTTGGCCTAAGCAGCCAGTTGTTTGTTTGGTATAAATGAAAAAGTTTATGCTTTTGTAATGACTGAATTTTCAGGTTCTTTTTTTGAAGGCTTATTGTCGAATAGCATTCTAATGGCTGGGCTTGCATCATCATCATACTGTCCAGTTTTTACACTCCAGATAAATCCAGCCAAAAACAATGCAGCAACACTGATACTAGCAATTAGTAAAATGATAATTACACTCATACTTTACAATTAGAGAACAAAAATATTTTTTGAGAAGAAGTTGGTAAATGATAACGCTCAAGCCAAAACATGACATTCGTCATATTTATCAAAATGAATTAACTATTTGCAGTATGTGTTAAGTGGAGTTTTTACAAAAAAGTAAAATGGTAAGACAAGTTGTATTGATTACTTTATTTGAGCATGGCTTATTTAAAATTTTGCTTTGTGATTTGTGTCACCGTAGAGCTTAGTGAGTGCCAATAGTTTTGCCTCACAAAATAAACAACGATGCGTAGACAAGTGTTTTTAGGTTTCTTTCTTTTAATATTTGGTGTAGTTGGTGCACAAGACAGTATTAAGCAGCTAAGCATGGGCGAAGCTGTTGCTGCTGCAACCAAAGAAAACAAAGCGGTTCAATTAGCTGGTATTGATGAAAAATTGGCTGCTGCCCGTTATAAACAAACAGATGCCATTTATTTACCACAAGTTGGGTTGAGCTACACAGCCTTTAGTACCAACAACCCACTAAATGCATTTGGATTTAAGCTGCAACAAAAAAGTATTGGAGCTGCCGATTTTAATCCAAATCTATTAAATCATCCAACGGGTACACCCGATTTTATGACCAAAATAGAAGTACAACAACCCATCATAAACATGGATTTATTGTACATGCGTAAAGCCGCAGCCAAACAAACGGAGATTTATGGCTTTGCAACCCAACGAACTAAAGAGCATATTGCTTACGAAACACAAAAAGCTTACCTGCAACTACAATTGTTATATAGTGCAAAAAAAGTATTGGCTGAAGCTTTAATTACAGCAAAAGCCATGCAGCAACAGGCCAATAATTATTTACAGCAAGGATTAATTCAAAAATCAGATGTATTGAATGCACAAGTGCAAATCAGTACTATTGAAACACAAATTGCTGAAACTAATAGTAATATTCACAATGCAAGTGATTACCTCAGTTTATTAATGGGGAAACCAACAGGTTTTGTTTATACAACTGTTGAAAACAAACAATCGTTCATAGATACCATTGCAATCGTTCCAACCAATAGGGCAGATTTTAAAGCAACAGAAAAAGCCTTAGAGAGTTTCGATTTAATGATTCAATCTACTAAAATGAGTTATTTACCTAAGCTAAATGCTTTTGGTTCTTTTCAATTAAACGATAGTAGAATGTTGGGCTTTGGTGCCAATGCATACTTAGCTGGCATACAAGTAAGCTGGAATATTTTTAAAGGCAATAGCACTAAAAATAGCATTGCCACACAACAAATTGAGCGTAGTAAATTAAACGAACAACTTACTCAACAAAAAGAGCAAAGTCAATTACAACTCAATCAAACAAAACGTCAGTTTGCCGATGCTCATTTTAAGTTAAAACAAGCCCAACAATCAATCGAACAATCATCAGAAGCCTTACGCATTTTACAAAATCGTTACAATCAGGGATTGGTAAAAACCAATGATGTTCTCATGGCTCAAACGCAATTAGCCCAACAAAAACTTGGCTATACGCAGGCAGAGTTCGAACAACAAATGGCTGCCTTAACCATACAATTTTTAACTACAACAACTAAATAAAAATTTAAAATATACTGATATGTTTAAAACAGGAATACTACTTTTCACTGGCATAACCTTAATCGCTCTTCAATCTTGTTCAGGAAAAAAAGAAGAAAAATCAACAACAAACGATACAACAGTTGAAGTAACAGTTACGTCACCCTCACAACAGTTGAATAATGCCATTAATGCAAGTGGACAATTGGAAGCCAATCAAACTGCAGCCATTAGTACAAGGGTTATGGGACGAATAACTAGCCTAACTGTAAAAGTGGGTGACCATGTAAATAAGGGACAGGTTTTAGCAACGATTAGCGATGAAGATTTTAAAGCAAAACGAGCTCAAACACAAGCGATGATTGCTGAAGCAGAAGCTGCCATGAATGCTGCTCAAAAAGATGTAGATCGTTTTACGGCTTTATATAAACAACAAAGTGCAACAGCAAAAGAGTTAGATAATGTTACACTACAATACAATAGTGTAAAAGCTAAAATGGAGGCCGCCAAACAAATGCGTAATGAAGTAAATGCAATGATGGCTTATACTACATTAACAGCTCCTTTCAGCGGAATTATTACACAAAAAAATGCTGAAATTGGCAGTATTGCAAACCCTGGAATGCCTTTATTAATGGTAGAGCAATCTGGCAATTTACAAGTGAGTGCTGCCATTGCCGAAAACGATATAAATAAAGTAAAATTAGGAAAAGCAGCAACTATAAATATTAAATCTACTAATAAAAATTTTATAGCAAAAGTTTCGCAAATCAATCCTTCTTCTCAGTTTTCTGGAGGTCAGTACATTATTAAACTCAGCATTCCTGAAAATGCAACACAAGGCTTGTATGCTGGTATGTATGTAAATGTAAATATCGAAACCAAAGATAAAATAATGGTACAAACTGAAGCTGTTTTAGTACCTGCGTCAAGTATAATTCACAAAGATGAATTAACAGGTGTTTATACCGTTAGCACTAGCAATACTGCTTTATTACGTTGGGTTCAATTGGGCAAAATTTATGGAGATAAAGTAGAAGTTTTATCAGGCTTAAATAAAAATGAAACATTTATAGCAACCGCAAATGGTAAACTATTTAATGGTGTAAAAGTGACTGTAAAATAGTTGAAATAGCATTGGGTAACCAGCTGTAGAAATACTATGAAACATTGGTTGCGTCGCACACTTGTACTGCATTAACATAGTTCAACAAGGTTCTAAATGTTGAAGTGTGCGACGCAACAAAAGCTTCATGCTTATTCAACTGCCGGTATCATAAAATAAAAAATTATAAAAACGCAATTATGCAAGAAGGATTTTCAGGTAAAATAGCCAGTGCTTTCATTAAATCGAGATTAACGATTTTATTAATGATTGCATTTTTATTAATTGGTGCTTACGCTACCATGCTTATTCCACGTGAGGAGGAGCCACAAATTGAAGTGCCGATTGCCGATATTTTTATTGGATTTCCAGGTGCTGAACCTAAAGAAGTAGAAACAAAATTGGTTGCCCCATTAGAAAAAATTGTTTCTAATGTAAAAGGTGTAGAGTATGTGTATTCAACTTCTATGAAAGGGCAAGCTATGTTAATTGTGCAGTTTCATGTGGGTGAAGATGTAGAACGCAGCATGGTAAAACTGTACAATGAGTTAATGAAAAACATGGACAAAATGCCACAAGGTGTTACAATGCCCATGATTAAAACACGTGCCATTGACGACGTGCCTGTGTTGGGTTTAACCTTATGGAGTGATACGCAAAGTGATTATCAGTTAAAACAAATTGGGGAAGTATTAACCAATGAAATAAAAAAGATTAATGATGTTGCTGCAGTAAATATTTTGGGTGGTAGAAGCCGTGAAGTGAAGGTGATTTTAGATAAAGATAAAATGGCTGAAAATCATGTAGATTTTTTAAGCATCAGTAAAAATATGCAGGGCAGCAATGTGCAGTTTAGCTCTGGCACTTTGGTAAAACAAGACACAGCTTTTGCTGTAGAAACAGGCAATTTTTTAAATACAACGGATGATGTAGCCAATTTGGTGGTTGGTGTAAATCAAAATATGCCTGTGTACTTACGTCAGGTTGCAACAATACAAGAAGGTGCTGAAACGCCCAGTCAGTATGTTTTATTTGGAAAAGGAAAAGCTGATACTTCAAAAAATTTAACCAGTGTTTATCCTGCTGTTACTTTATCTATTGCTAAAAGAAAAGGTGCAGATGCGATGCAACTGAGTGAAAGGATTACAGAAAAAGTGGAACATTTAAAAAAAGAAATTTTACCAAACGATGTTCAATTAACTGTTTCTAGGAACTATGGAGAAACGGCCTCCGAAAAAGTGAGTGAATTATTGTTTCACCTGTTTATTTCTATTGTTGCAGTTACCTTATTTGTAATGCTTGCAATGGGTTGGCGTGGTGGTTTAGTGGTATTTTTATCGGTACCAGTAACATTTGCATTAACACTGTTGAGTTATTATTTAATGGATTATACCCTGAATCGAATAACCTTATTTGCGTTGGTATTTATTACTGGTATTGTGGTCGATGATTCTATCATTATTGCAGAGAATATGCATAGACATTTTAAGATGAAAAAATTACCTTTTCATCAAGCTGCCATCTTTGCTATTAATGAAGTAGGCAACCCAACCATTTTAGCAACCTTCACTGTTATTGCAGCTGTATTACCTATGGCTTTTGTAAGTGGATTGATGGGGCCTTATATGAGTCCTATGCCCATTGGTGCATCTATTGCCATGTTGCTTTCTTTAATTGTTGCATTAACGCTAACACCATATTTAGGTTATATCATACTTCGTGAAAAAGAAACACATGGTAAGGAAAAACCAGCAGTTAGTTTAGAGCAAAGTAAAATTTATAAACTGTACTATGCTTTCATTAATCCAATGTTGGTTACACGTTGGAAACGCTGGACTTTCATTGTTTCTATTGTAGTGGTTTTATTGGCATCATTGTCTATGTTTTATACCAAAGCTGTAGCAGTTAAAATGCTGCCTTTTGATAATAAAAATGAGTTTCAAGTGGTAATAGATATGCCAGAAGGAACTACTTTAGAAAAAACACAAGCCGTTGCTCGTGAAGTGGCTGCTTATGTGTCTCAGCAAAAATTAGTACGTAATTATCAAGCCTATATTGGCACAGCAGGGCCCATTAGTTTTAATGGATTGGTGAGGCATTATGATATACGCAAAGGCAACAATGTTGCTGATATACAAGTGAATTTGGTAGATAAAACGCAACGTAGTATGCAAAGCCACGATATTGCAAAATCGATGCGTGAACCTATGCAAGCAATTGCTAAGAAGTTTAATGCCAATATTAAATTGGTTGAAATTCCACCAGGGCCGCCTGTATTATCAACTTTAGTAGCAGAGATATACGGACCTGATTATGCACAACAAACAGCCATAGCCGAGCAAATAAAAAATCGATTTTCAAAAACTGCCGATGTAGTAGATGTTGATTGGTATATGGAAGATGACCAAACACAATTTAATTTTGAGGTAGATAAAGAAAAAGCCATGCGTTATGGTGTTGCACCAGCACAAATTGTTGCAACAGTTAATGCTGCTTTATCTGGTCAGCCAGTGGGTAATTTACACAAGCCCAATTCTTATAGTCAGGAAAATATTGTGTTGCGTTTGGCCAATGAGGACAAAGCTTCTATCAACGATATTAAGAACTTAAAAATTATTTCACAACAAGGTACAGCAATACCTATTGGAGATTTGGTACAGGTGAAAGAGAGCATAAAAGAGAAAAGTATTTATCGTAAAAACCAAAAAAGAGTGGTGTATGTTTTGGCCGATATGGCTGGGAAATTAGAAAGTCCGTCTTATGCAATTTCAGCAATATCCGACAGTTTAAAAACCATTCAATTGCCCAAAGGATATACATTAAATGAAGAGTACAACCATCAACCAGATAATGAAGATAATTTCTCTTTAAAATGGGATGGTGAATGGCAAATTACCTATGAGGTATTTAGAGATTTGGGTATTGCCTTTGGTGTGGTGATATTAATTATTTACATGTTAATTGTAGGTTGGTTTCAAAACTTTACAGTACCAATTATTATGTTGGCTGCTATTCCACTTTCATTAATTGGTATTTTATTAGGTCACTGGATGATGGGAGCTTATTTTACAGCAACTTCTATGATTGGGTTTATTGCATTGGCTGGTGTAATGGTTCGAAATTCAGTGTTGCTCATAGATTTCATTAATATTCGATTAAATGAAGATATACCATTAAAGCAAGCTATCATAGAAGCTGGTGCAGTGCGTACTACACCAATATTACTTACTGCTGGTGCTGTGGTGTTGGGTGCAGTTATTATTTTATTCGATCCAATTTTTCAGGGCTTAGCTATTTCATTAATGGGAGGCACTATTACGTCAACCTTTTTAACCCTATTGGTTGTGCCATTGTTGTATTATAAAATGATGCGTAAGAAAACAAAATAAATAAAATAGAATAAATCAAATAATCAATTATGAAACTTTTAATCATTACCAGTATAAAAGAAGATATAAATGGGGTAAACCAAATATTGGAAAAAGCAAGTATTCCAGTATTTAGTGTTACTGCAACCGCTGGTCATAAAACACAACATCAAGGTTATGCTTTAGACAATTGGTTTGGTAAAAATGATAATACTACCGATGCATTATTGTTTGTAAGTTTTTGCTTAGATGCTCAAGCCAATTTGGCTTTACAACTGGTTAAAGAACATACACTGGAAACAGATCAACGTTTTCCCATTCATGCATTTATTGTGCCTGTAGAACAACATAGTTAAACTTTAAAATAAAAAAATGAAAGAACGTATTGTACGTGCCGTAGCTGGCATATTTATGTTAGCAAGTATTATCCTCACCTATTTTGTAAGCATTCAATGGTTGTGGTTGGGTGTATTTGTGGGTGTTAATTTATTGCAATCTTCCTTTACCAAATTTTGTCCGTTAGATTTTTTCTTAGATAAATTAGGTGTAGGAAAAGAGGAGACTACAGCAAAAAAATCTTGCTGTTAACATAACTAAAAATGCCTCCAAATTTTGGAGGCATTTTTTTATTTTCTCTTGTGATGATGTTTGTGTGGTGGTTCGTGGTGCTCTTTTTTTGGTGGGCAAGTGCTGTAACCAAATATGGTGTACAGTGGGCAAAAACTAATAAAGCTGGTGATTACAAAAACAACTGCTAATCCTAAAATAATCCAGCCAAAAATGCCTTCTACAGCACCCATAAAAAATACTACAGCCATAATGCCAGCAAGTAAAAGTCGTATTCCTTTGTCGGCTACGCCCATGTTTTTTTTCATATAACAATGTTTAATGGTGATGAATAAAAGTTAATCGTTGTGGTTTTAATTGACTCACTAATGTAACTATTTCAATTTAAGTTGCCATGCTTTTACATTACTTAGTCCAAAGGTGATCAATAAAATACTAATGGTACTACTTGGCATTAATATAGCTGCAACAACAGGTTGTAAAATACCTTGTACAGCAAAGCTAATGCCCACAATATTGTACAAAATAGATACTACAAAAGCAGTAGTAACAATTTTTTTATTGAACTTGCTGTATTGTATAAACTTGTACAACAAGGGTAACTGAGTAGCTTCCATAATACCATCACTGGCTGGTGTAAAATTGCTGCTACTTTCAGTAATGGCAATGCCTACATCGGCCTGTTTTAAAGCTCCTGCATCGTTTAATCCATCACCAATCATCATTACTTTCTTACCTTTTTTTTGTAAGTATTGAATAGTTTCTAATTTATCGGCTGGTTGTTGGTTAAATAAAATGGTAGCATTAAAACCCATTAACTCCTGTAAGTTTTTTTTCTCACCAGCATTATCGCCACTTAATACAGCTAGTTGAAATTCATATTTCAAATCATTGATTAGTTCTGGTAAATGTTCCCTGTATTCATTCATAAAAATAAACTTACCAATTACTTCACCTTCAATAGCCACATATACTGATGATCCTTCACCTGAATCTTTAACTTTAGAAACAAACTGTTTAGAACCCATGCTAATTAAATCTGCTCCAATAAAACCCTCTATACCAAAACCAGGAATTTCGCTATAACCAGTAACTTTTAAAATAGTACCAGCTTTAGCCCATGCAACAATTGCTTTACTCATTGGGTGGTTACTTTGAGCAGCCAATGATGCAATTTTTTTCTTTGTTTCTCTCGTTAATGTTTCGCCTTCGTAACTAATGTTATTGTACCTGCCAGTAGTAAGTGTGCCTGTTTTGTCAAAAACAATATAATTCACGCTGGCAATATCTTCAATAGTTTGAGCATTGCGTAAATACAAATTGTTACGACTTAAACGTCGTAAAATATTACCATTGGTAAATGTGTTGCTTAGTAATAATGCACAAGGGCAGGCAACTATTAAAACAGCTGTAACGGCATTCCAAATTTTACTACTATCTGTAAAAGCCCAATACACAGCAGCAATGGTTGCAATGGAGAAAAGGATGATGGTAAAATATTTGCTGAGTAAGTGCACAAAAGAACGTTCTTCATCTTTTTTGTCTTTGTTCAGTTCTTCTCTATTCCACAGTTTGGTAAGGTAGCTTTGTGTAACTTCTTTAATTACCAATAGCTCAATATTACTACCAATTTGTTTGCCCCCAGCATACACAATTTCACCCATTTCTTTAGCCACAGGAGCACTTTCGCCAGTTACAAAACTGTAATCAATTAATGCTTTTCCTCTAGTTAAAATACCATCGGCTGGAATTAATTCCTGATTGTGTATTAAAAGGGTATCATCCAATTTAATTTCTGGCAAAGCAATACTTTCTTCTTTATCGTCTTTTATTTTAGTAATTGCTAAAGGAAAATAAGCAGTATAATCTCGTTCAAAACTAAGTGCAGCATAGGTTTTGTCTTGTAAAACCCTGCCTGCTAACATAAAGAAAACGATACCACTCATGCTATCGAAATAACCTAAGCCTTCGCCAGTAAATACTTCGTATAAACTTCTGCCAAAAGTGATGATTACCGATAAAACAATGGGCACATCAATATTTAAAAACTTGTGCTTTAAACTCTTCCATGCACTTATGTAAAACTCGGAAGCTGAATAAAAAAATACAGGTAATGCAAGCAACACATTCAAGTATCTAAACAAGTTAATTAAGCTGGCTTCTTTAGCATCGATACCTAAATACTCAGGGAAACTCATGAGCATGATATTTGCAAAACAAAAACCTGCAACACCTAATTTGTAAATTTTCGACTTCTCTACTTTTGGTTTAGTACCTGCCAAATTGTTTAAACTAATGTATGGCTCATAGCCAATATTGGTAAGTAGTTCAGCCAGTTTACGGGTACTTATTTTTTGATGATTAAAAACAATATCGGCTTCTTTTCTTTCAAAGTTTACTTTGCTGCTAATAACATTTTCATTTAGTTGATGTAGGTTTTCTAGCAACCAAAGGCAGCTGCTACAATGTATTTGGGGTAAATAAAAAGTGATATGTGTTTGTGTATCGTTTTTAAAGCTGATTAAGCTGGCAGCAATACTATCAGTTTCTAAAAAAGCAAACTTATCGGGCCTTGCTTTAATGCGTTGATTAATACCAGGATTATAAGAAATATTGTAATAATCGCACATGCCACTTTTGTTCAAAACTTCATACACCATTTTACAGCCATCGCAACAAAATTGTTTTTCATAAGCTTTAATGGGGTGGTTGCCACAATCTTCGCCACAGTGAAAACATTGAACAGTTGTATCCACAATTTGATGAGCCATATTTGTTTTTTTACAATTGCACGCAAAATAGTTTTAGTATCAAGTTTGTACAATGACAGTAGTCATGTTTTACTTGTACATAAAATGATTAATTGAATATTTCATTTTACACATAATTTTATGCCTATGGAAAACAGGTTACATCAAAGTGAAGAGCATTTCAAAGCTTTGTTTGAATTTGCAACAGAAGCAATTGTTGTGGCAAATACAAGCGGTGTTATTGTATTGGCAAATCCTGCTGCTGAGTGTTTATTTGGTTATGCTTTAGGAGAATTGATTGGGCAAAAGGTAGAAATATTAATTCCTAAAAAAATTGCAGATCATCATATTGCTTTACGAAACAATTTTCATGCTCATCCTGGGCCAAGAACAATGGGTACTGGTAGAGATTTGTTTGGGGTGAAAAAAGATGGAGTTGAGTTTCCTGTCGAAGTAAGTTTAAGTCCATTCAAAACATCGGATGGCAATTTTGTAATTGCGTTTATCATCGATATTTCTGTGCGAAAGCAAATGGATTTAGATATCAAGCAAAAGAAAAAAGAGCTGGAAAAACTAACTTTAGAACTGGAAAAACGAGTTAAAGATAGAACAATGATTCTTGAGGAAGCTTTACAGCAATTAGAAATTTCGAGGGAAGAATTAAAAACTGCTTTAGAAAAAGAAAAAGAGCTGAATGAAATGAAATCTCGATTTGTATCGATGGCATCTCATGAATTTCGAACGCCTTTAGCAACCATACTTTCATCACTTTCGTTGGTGAGTAAGTATGGAGAAATGGATGAGAAAGAAAAACAACATAGGCATATTCAACGTATCAAAGAATCTATCAGCCATTTGACAGATTTACTTAATGATGTGTTGTCTATAAGTAAACTAGAAGAAGGCAAAACATCTATTAATTCTGAGCTATTCAACTTAACTTCTTATACAGCAGAGATTATACATGAATTGCAAATGTTGGCACAAAAAGGCCAGCAAATAATTTACAAGCATGAAGGGTTGCAAGAAATTTATTCCGACAAAAAAGGGTTGCGTATTATTTTCTTTAACTTAATTTCAAATGCTATTAAGTTTTCACCAGCTCAATCAGCAATAGAAGTGAGTACAATTGTATCTGATGAATCGATACAAATAAAAATTCAGGATCATGGAGTAGGCATTAGCCAAGAAGATAAACAACATTTATTTGAACGATTTTTTAGAGGTAGAAATGTAACCAACATTCAGGGTACGGGCCTTGGTTTAAGTATTGTTGCACGGTATATTGAATTATTTAATGGCACAATCACCGTTGAAAGTATGGTTAATGAAGGAACAACATTTAATATTGTAATTCCAAACATAAATGAACATGAGTAAAAAAATATTATTGATAGAAGATAATGAAGCTATGAGAGAAAATATTGCTGAAATTCTTTCTTTGGCACATTACCAAGTTGAAGTTGCTGTTAATGGTAAAGAAGGTGTGGCAATGGCTGAAACTGAAAAGCCCGATTTGATTATTTGTGATATTATGATGCCCGAATTAGATGGTTATGGTGTTTTACATATGCTTTCTCGAAACGATGAAACTGCTAGTATTCCATTTATTTTTCTTACAGCAAAAGCCGAAAGAAGTGATTTGAGAAAAGGAATGGAAATGGGAGCGGATGATTATTTAACCAAGCCTTTCGACGATTTAGAACTTTTAAATGCAGTTGAAAGCCGATTGAAAAAAACAGATTTATTGAAGAAAGAATTTAGTAAAAATATCGAGGGTTTAGAACAGTTTATCAGCGATGTGAGAGGGTTAGAAACTTTACAAAGAATATCGGAAGAAAGAAGCGTAAAACTGTATAAAAAGAAAGAAGAAGTTTATCAGGAAGGCAATTATCCACGAGGAATTTACTTTATTGGAAAAGGGAAAGTAAAAACATTTAAAAGTGGCGAAAATGCTAAAGAGTTTATTACTGGATTATATAAGGAAGGAGATTTTTTTGGTTATTTAGCCTTGCTAGAAGAAGGTAAATACAGTGATACTGCATCTGTTTTAGAAGATGCTGAAATTTATTTGTTGCCTAAAGAAGATTTTTTTGCATTGCTGCATAATAATGCTCAGGTGTCTAAAAAGTTTATTAAAATGTTAAGCGACGATTTACATGAACGTGAAGAACACTTGGTAAAACTTGCTTATAACTCTGTAAGAAAAAAAGTAGCCGATGCCTTGGTTACGTTACACAACAGGTTTAACACAAATGAAGCTACTAATTTTACTGTAAATATTTCTAGAGAAGATTTGGCTAATATTGCAGGCACTGCAACAGAAAGTACCATACGTACTTTAAGTGATTTTAAAGATGAGAAATTGGTAGAGGTTCAGGCAGGGAAAATTACAATTTTAAACATTGATAAGCTAAGCAATATGAAAAATTAAAGCAACCTGAATGGTTGCTTTAATTTAACGACTTCTCATTTGTTCGGTTATAATTTGACCTTGAGAGTTTTGGTCTTCCAAAGTCCAACCATCAGTTATTGTAGTTTCCAGCCATATATTACCCGACTTTCTAAAAACCTGAGTTTGTAGTTTATATATTTTTGTAAATGCCTTTTCTAGTTCGGTAACGGTCATTTCCGGATGAATAATAATTGGATATTCTTCTGTTTGGACCAACTTAAAATCGATTAGTTTTTTTGTTGAGTTACTAATATGCTTTTTAGGTGCAATATTGCCATTAAACTTATTATCCTTTTCAAAAAATTCTATTTTCAAGAAAGGAAACTGCTCGTTAAACAATTGTTGCACCCTTGCAATACTCATGCTATTTTCTAACATTACATCCATATTATTACTATGCTTGATAACAAAAGTATTTGTGGATGCAAAGAAAATAAATGACTATCGTCATTATTTGAAGAAGACATTCAGCATGAAATGGAATAAATAATATTGATTAACCTCCAAAAAGACCTTTAATAGAATCTACCAAACCTCCCCCGTTATTTGTATTTGATTGGTTTGAACCACCTGTGAAATTGCTTAAGATACCCTGTAAATCAATATTAGCACCACCTCCAATTTTACTTACTATATCTTGTAAATTAAAACTGCTATCGTTAGGGTCGTTGGTTTTGCTGATTAAATTTTGTAGAACTGACGGAATAAGGCTTCCAGCAATACCACTAGCAGTTTGTTGATCTATTCCAAATTTTTCAGTTAAGTTACCAATAAAGCTAGATTGAATATTTTGGGATAATCCTGAATTGCTGTTGTTTCCTCCATTGGTAAACATATTTAGGACATCGTTTAAATTGCCACCGCCAACAGCATTTTTTAAACCATCAAATATAGAACTGGAAGCTGTAGCTACTGCTTCATCATTTCTTTCATTAGGTATTGCTGGGTTATTAATTATTGCATCACCAGCATGTTGTTTCACAAGGCTTAATAAATTGTCTAACATAATTGTATATTTTATAAATCGCAATATAGGGCTATTACCAAATTTATTGTCTCATTGAATAAGCATTTTTTTAAAGGCAGCACTATCGCCATTAAAAACATTAAAATCTACTTTAGTAGTAATGCCATTAACACTGCCTTTTTCATTATGTTGCCAAAATTGCCAGTTTCTACTAATTCTTGGATTATTTTTTTCAAAATAATGAGCAATCCACAACGGGTAATCATCGTATTTTTTGCCTAGATTATTTTCATAAAAATTGGCATAACTGTACACAATTGGCTTTACTTTATAATGTGCTTGCAATACTGTTATGCACTCAGTTAATCTTGCTTGCATTGTATTTTTAGGTACTCCGTATAGCTCTTCTATATCTACAACTGGTGGTAAATCTCCCTGCTCTAACTGTACAGTTTTAATAAAATTCTCAGCTTGCTTTTTGCCGCTTTTGGTAGCTAAAAAAAACAAGTAAGCTCCACGAGGTATATTGTTTTCTTTTAATCTTTTCCAGTTGTGTTTAAAAAAACGATCGGTATCTTTTAAGCCTTCTGTTGCTTTTATAAATGCAAAACCAATTTTAATTTGCTTTATTTCCATTTCTTTAACTGCTGGCCAATGTATATAGTTTTGGTAGCTACTTACATCAATTCCATGAATGGAATAGTTGGGTGGCATTTCAATACCAAATGCAGTGTATCTAACTATTGCTGCTGCTTCCTGTTTTTTATGCTTGTTTATTTTATAATAAATGAAATAGCTAACTGGTAATATTATTGCAATAGCAATAAGTAGCCACCAAATTATTTTATTGTTTTTGTTATTCATGCAGCAGTTAAAACTTGTGCAGCAAATTGAAGCAATTAATTGTGAAAGAAAGTAAAAAATTACTGGGTATTAATAACCATCTTTTACAGTTTAATGATTTGCTGTGTGTGTTGTAGATTAACTGCTGCATCTAACTTTAGCAAATACATCCCTTTTGGCAAATGGGTAATTGATAATTGAAATAGCTCGTCTTGACCAGGGGTATTCAATACCTTTTTTTGTACCAATTGACCGCCTGCATTAAAAATTTGTACAGTTAAACTTTTATTGGTAGGATTTTTTAAACTGATGTTTATATTATGTAGTGTAGGTATTGGATAAACTTTTATTTCATTACCGCTTGCTAAGGGAGTACTTATTTTGGTTGAACTGTTGTTACTACTGATTAATTGTTTTTCAGTATCAATTAAAACTGTATCAGCAACAAAACCTATATCAGCCCAAGTTTCAACACCATTAAAATTGCATTGTACAACAATGGTTTTTTGTTGTGTTGCATTTTTGAATGTTAATGCAACAGGTGTTTTAAAAAAACTAACTGAACTGTGAGATGTGGTTTGATTGATTTTAATTTTAGCCCAGTTGTTATTATTTTGAGTCCATTGAATGTTGAACGATGGATGTCCTTCGCCATAAATCCATTGGTTGAAAAAATACGTTAAGTCTTTATTTGCTGCTGCTTCAATATGCTTTTTATAGTCAGCAGTTTTGGCAAAACCATATTGCAAAGCAGGATCCGCTAAATAGGTTTGTATTCCTTTAAAAAATATACTATCCCCTAAGGTAAAACGCAACATACGTAAAACATAGCCACCTTTATCATAACTCAAACGACCATTAAAAATTCTATTGGGATCTGTAGTGTCAGCACAAAAAACAGCACCATTGGGTAAGGCTGTAATATTGGCTAAATGAGCATTTAGCAAACTTTTAAATCTAACAGTATCAAATTTTTCTAAATAATAATTTGCAGCAAAAGTGGCAAAACTTTCGTTCAGCCAAATATCTTGCCAGCTACCAATTGTAATTTTATTGCCAAACCACTGATGCCCCAATTCATGTGCCATCAGGTTTGCGTCGGCACTGGTTAAAAATGTATTTGTTTGATGCTCCATTCCACCACCCCAACCAAATTGCGTATGTCCGTACTTTTCTTTGATAAAAGGATATGGACCAAATGTGTTATGAAATAATTGCATTGCATCTAACACTTTATAAGTATTGGGTTGAAAGTTGGCAACACTCTCTGGGTAGATATAAGAAATCATGGGTAGTTGTACATTACCCAGCTGAACACTGTGGGTAAATACTGAAAAGTTGGTAACTGAAAAAGCAATTAAATAAGTAGCAATTGGGTAGCGATGTTTATAAAAAGTAGTAGTTGTATTGCCATTGGTTGCCTCATTTTGCAACATTCCATTGGCTGTTGATTTGTATATAGATGGATGTTGTATAATAATATCAATGCTATCCGTTTTATCGTCTAATCCATTTCTACAAGGCCACCAATCTTTTGCACCATAAGGTTCACTTAATGTCCAAATAACAGGTATATTGTTATGTGTTTGTTGAATAAAAGAACCAAAGCCTGTATTATCGGGTACACCATGATAAAAAAAGGTAACTGAATCTTTTTGCTGTACTGCAAGGGTTAACGATAGTTGTACTACAACAGTTTGATTACTTTGTTGAGTGAAGTTTATTTTTTGGCTTCTGAATAATACACTATCAACAGTTAATTGAGTGGTTAAATCAAAAGTTAAAGTATTTGCTGTGTTTATTGCAATAATATGGTGTGTTACTTTTCCTGTAATGTATCTAACTGCTGGATCTACATTCCAAATACAATGGCTGTAATGAACTGTATAATTGTTAGATGCCTGCGATAAAAAACGACTTTGCTGCTTATTGATGAAACTTCTTTTTTCCGTTTCAGGGATATCAGCAAAATTTTTGCAAAGGTTTTCTTGAGCAGAAACTTTTAGACAAACGAATAATAACAGAACAGTCAATTTCATTATTTAAAGTTATTGATTTAATTAGTTTGAACAGAACTGTGTTTAAGTGATTTTTCGATTAACGAAACAAGATATTCTTTACAACTCATTGTATATAAGCTTCACGTATTTTTACAACATTATTATGTCTTATTTTAACTTAACAGATAGTATTAACTTAATTTCAAAATTTACCATTCGCCGTACTTGGAATGCTTACAAAGTTTGGCTGAGTTATCAATTGAGTAAAATAACAGGCAAACCTATTCAGTGGGGTTACCCAATTTCAATTTCATTTGAACCAACAACAAGTTGCAACTTACGTTGCCCTGAGTGCCCTAGTGGATTAAGAGAGTTTACACGGCCAACTGGCATGTTGCAAAAATCTTTTTTTGAACAAACCATTGATGATATTCATAAAGAATTGCTGTACCTAATCTTTTATTTTCAGGGAGAACCCTATTTGAATCCTGACTTTTTAAATATGGTAAAATATGCCCATGATAAAGGCATTTACACTGCCACTAGTACCAATGCACATTATTTAACAGATGAAAAAGCAAAGGCAACTGTGGAAAGTGGTTTAGATAGACTGATTATAAGTATTGATGGTACAACACAAGATGTATATCAATCGTACAGAGTAGGAGGTAAGTTAGAAAAAGTTTTAGAAGGGGCTAAAAATATTGTGAAGTGGAAGAAAGAACTCAACAGCAAAACACCATTTATTTTCTTTCAATTTTTGGTGGTAAAGCCCAATGAACATCAAATTGAAGAAGTGAAAAAATTAGGTAAAGAAATAGGGGTAGATCAGGTACGTTTTAAAACTGCACAGGTGTATGATTATGAGAATGATCCCAACCAATTGATTCCATCTATACAAAAATACAGCCGTTATAAAAAAGATAAAAAAGGCAATTATCAAGTAAAAAGTGGTTTAAGCAATCGTTGTTGGAAGTTGTGGCATGCGAATGTAATTACTTGGGATGGATTGGTGGTGCCTTGTTGTTTTGATAAAGATGCAACGCATCAACTAGGAAATTTAAAAACCCAAAGGTTTAAAGAAACCTGGAATAATGATAATTACAAACAGTTTCGCAGAGAGCTGATGCAAAGTAGGAAGAATATTGACATTTGTGCCAATTGTAGTGAGGGATTGAGGGTTTGGGAGGATTAAGTAGCTAATTATTTTTCTGAAACTTTTTCAATTTTTTTCTTTACTTTGTAAGCTTATTAAAAACTACTGCTATGAAACAAAAAAAAATTACATTCATTGGATTAATGGCATGTACTCTGCTATTTTTAGCAAATACTACTTTTTCACAATCTGTAAATATTAGTAACAGTGCAACTAGTGCATTCAATACACTTGGAAATTCTGAATATCACGTCAGTGAATATATTTACTCTGATGCAGAAATAGGGGCATCAAACTTTATTACTGCGGGCACCGCAATAAACAGAATTCAACTAAGTTGTACAACTGTAGGAGCACCAACAAGTTTCGGAAACGTAAAAATTTATATGCAAAATGTGGCAATTGGTACTACAACCTTTACGACTGGAACTTATTCTACTGCTGGTTATACAACAGTGTATAGTGGTTCTTTTAGTGTAACCTCAGTAGGTCCAATAACAATAGATTTAACAACACCTTTTATAAGAACAACCGGAACCAACTTACAAGTAATGATAGAAAGAGCCGATGGAATTGCTAAAGGAGCCACCACCAACTTTATCTACGGTTCAATTAATACAGTAGGCAGTTCTTCAAGGCGATACAATGGAGCAACAGCTCTAAGTGGTTCTACTTCTCTAAGCCCTTCTGGTTTTAGGGCTGCCATAACTTTAATTCACGTGTTTAATAACGATTTAGGTGTGGATAGAATTGAAACATTGGGTAAAATACCCACAGTTGCGGCATTTCCACATTCTGTAAAAGCTCTTGTTACCAATTATGGGTTGAATGCAATACCATCTGGAACAAATATTACCTTAAATGTTTCAGGTGCAAATACTATCTCTAATGTACAAACAACTAGTTCAATAGCACCTGGAGCAAGCCAAACAATAACTTTTGCTGCAATTAACTCTATGGTAGTTGGTACCAATACAATTTCTGTTACTGCTCCAACAGATGAGAACACTGCAAACAATACAGCAAGTTTTACACAAACAGTTGTTAATACTGGTGTGAGTTATGCAGATGGGGCAAATAACGCATCAAATGTTGGGTTTAACACAGGGTCTGGCATTCTTGCCAATTTACATAACCTACCCAATGCCATTACCATTACTGCTGTTAGAGTGTTTATTACTACTACATCAAATACTGTTTTTGGAGTGGTATGCGATGCAAATGGCGTTGTACTTGGACAATCTTCTGATTATGCTGTGGTTCCTGCGGATAGCTTGACTTATAAAACATTCACACTATCAAGCCCAGTCAATATCCCAGCAAATACAAATTTCTTTATAGGCTTAGGTCAAAAAACTGGAGCATATGGTTATTTCCCTGTTGGCTCTCAAACGGAAAATCCAACAAGGGCAAATACTTTTGCATCAATGCCTACTTTAACTGGTGGGGTAGCAACTTATTATACCACATTAGGCAGGTTTATGATAGAAGCAGTTATCAATCAAGTTAATTTGCCAATAAGTTTAATTGAATTTAAAGGAAGCCAAAATTCTGTATCTAATATGCTTCAATGGACTACCTCAACTGAAATTAACAATGCAGGTTTTGAAATTCAAAGAAGTTCAAATGCAACTAATTTTACTTCTATTGGCAACATGGTTTCTAAATCAATTACTGGTAATAGCAATACTATTACTACATATGACTTTATTGATTTTAAGCCATTAACTGGTACAAATTATTATAGATTAAAACAACTAGATAAAGATGGCAAATTTAGTTATAGCAGCGTTGTTACCTTAAAGAGTAATAAGTTAGTTAGCCCTGCTATTTCAGCAATTTATCCTAACCCAGTTAAAGATAGATTAACTATAACCATTGGCTCACCAAGTGCAGAAAATGTAAGTTTAGTAATTAGTGATTTATCTGGTAAAATATTGCGTCAAAGAAACATAGCATTAACCAATGGCGAAGTTTCTATTTTTGAAAATACTAGCAACTTAGCTACTGGCACTTACTTAATTAAATTAGTTTCAGAAAAAGGTACTAAAATTGAAACTAAAAAAATTGTAAAACAATAATTTATTAAACACACTTTCTCCCAAAAAGCCATCCGTCAAAAACGGGTGGCTTTTTTGTGAATTAAACACTAAACAAAAAGTATTTCATCCACAATTAGCTATCTATGTGCAGCAAAAATTATCTTCGATATATGAAAAACACTTTTCTATTTATTTGCCTTGTAATTTTTGCAATCACCACACCAAAAATTAATGCACAGCCCATTTTTGAATTTCGTGGTGTTTGGGTGGCATCAGTAGAAAATATCGATTGGCCTAGTCGCAAAGGATTAAGTGTCGACGATCAAAAAAATGAATTTATTAAGTTATTAGACATGCACCAACATAATGGTATGAATACTGTTATTGTGCAAGTTCGACCAGCAGCCGATGCTTTCTATCCTTCGCAATACGAACCTTGGAGTGAATATTTAATGGGCAAGCAAGGGTTGCCACCAACTCCATTATACGATCCTTTAGATTTTATGATTAACGAAACCCATAAACGAGGTATGGAGTTTCATGCATGGCTAAATCCTTATAGAGCAGTTTTTAGAGTTGGCAAAAGTTCAATCTCACCCTCACATATTACTAGATTACATCCTGAGTGGTTTTTAACTTATGGAACAACTAAGTATTTTAATCCAGGTTTGCCCGAAGTGCAACAACATGTAAACAGAGTTGTAAAAGACATTGTAAAGAATTACGATATAGATGCCATTCACATGGATGATTACTTTTATCCTTATCGTATTGATGGAAAAGAATTTCCTGATCAAGCTGCATTCAAACAATATGGCAATGGTTTAAGTAAAGATCAATGGAGAAGAAGTAATTGTGATTCGATTATTAAAATGCTATTTGAAACCATTCGTTCTACAAAGTCAAACGTAAAATTTGGCATTAGCCCATTTGGTGTTTGGAGAAATAAATCTCAAGATCCAAGAGGCAGTGAAACCAAAGGTGGACAAACCAATTATGATGATTTGTATGCAGATATATTATTGTGGTTAGAAAAGGGTTGGATTGATTATGTTACACCACAATTGTATTGGGAGCGTGGACATAAATTGTGTGATTATGATGTACTCTTAGATTGGTGGAATAAATATAGTTATGGTAAACATGTATATGTTGGTCATGGTATTTACCGTGCAGGCACCAACAACGCATGGAGAGATAAAAATGAAATTCCCAATCAAATTAAAAAACTGAGAGAATATCCAACAACTCAAGGCAGTATTTATTTTAGCAGCAAAACATTTGAGAAAAATCCAAATGGGTGGTGCGATAGTTTACGAAATAATTATTATGCTTATCCTGCATTACCACCACCTATGTCTTGGATAGATAATAAAGCCCCACAAAAACCAGTTGTACAAAAATTAAATGATGGCATTAATCGTATTGCTTATAACGGAGCAGAAAAAATTAAAGGCTATGTTGTTTTTACAATTGATGATAAGAAGGAGGCAATTATGAAAAATGCCAAAATGGTTCAATTAATTGTACAAGGAGGAGCAAGTGATTTAGATGCACTCAAATGGTTTAATCAAAACAAGCGTGTTTTTATTAGCACTGTCGATTGGAACAACAATGTAAGTGAGTGGGTAGAAATGAAATAGCAAAACGCAGATTTATAAAAAAGAGGATTCATTGAATCCTCTTTTTTTGTACTAAAAGTCTTAAAGCTTATTTTGCTGTTGTTACGTTATCGCCATTAAGTAAAGTTTTTACACTCTCTAACAATATCTGGCTTTTCTTAGCCTCAAAAACTACAGCTCTTTCTTTGGTTAATCTTAATGCATATTTTTTTCCTTCGGCCAATGTTTTATCAAAGCCTGGGTTCCATTTATTAAACTGTTCAATATCCATTAACAGATAATTAGAAACTACTAGCGATAAATATCTTCCTCCAACTTCAATAACAGTTGTTGTTTTTATTTCGTCTTCTGTTAAAGATGGTTGTTTGCTTTCAAGTGCCAATGACGCAAGGTACTTATCAGTTTCTTTTGCAGTCATGGTTGTCCAACCTCCACTTCCTTCAAAAATATAATGCGTGGCGATGTACTTTTTTACGTGTGTTCTGGTTTCTTCAGGTAAATAATATTGTATATCCCAAAAACTGGTACTTCCTCCTGCCTTTCTAATACATTGTTTTACTCTGCCAACACCACCATTATAAGCTGCAACTACCAAAAGCCAATCGCCAAATGTTTCGTACAACTCTTTCATTAATTTACAAGCAGCATGTGTGCTTTTGTAGAAATCCATTCGCTCATCAGTGTATTGATTCATTCGTAAACCATAACGTGTGCCTTCATAAGGCATCAGTTGCCATGGTCCAACTGCACCTGCCCATGATATTGTACCTGGCTGCAAATAACTTTCTATAACACTTAAATATTTCAGTTGCTTAGGAATACCATACTGAGGTAAGATTTGATCGTACAAATCGAAGTAAGGCTTACCCCAAGATTTCATTTTTTCAAAACCTTGTGTTTGTTTGGCAGCATATTGTTGCACAAAACCTTTTACCAAAGGATTTAGTTCAACCTGAACTGGCTGTTGTAAATAGTTGAAATTTTTCTTGGGAGATAAACTACCGATTAGTGATTTTTCAGTTGTAGTATCTCGGCCTCCAAAATTTAATTGTTTGCCATTATTATGGGCAAAAGAAGCCGAACCAAAGCCCAGCACAACAATTATAGTAGCTACAACAGCCACTTTTAATTTGTTGTTTAAAAAACCAATAAGATTTAAAAGCCACTGCATGTACTTACCCTCTTTTTTAATGAAACAATTTGCAGGTTTTGGTTGCGTTGATTGTATTTAGACAAAAAATGAAGTCTATTTCAACTTCATCATCTTTTTGCTAATGTGGTGCAAAAGTACTTCATTAAAATGAGAAACCATTACCTGCAGCCCAAAAGGCATGCTGTTGCTGTGTTTGAAGAGAGGGATGGAAATTGCAGATATTCCTACCAAATTAGCGAACACTGTATAAATGTCAGCCAAGTACATTTCTGTTGGGTTATTACTCTTTTCGCCAAACTTCCAGGCAGTAGCTGGAACAGTTGGTGAAATGATGGCATCGTATTGAGAAAAAATTTCTTTTGTTTTGGTACTCAAAATTTGTCTAACCTGTTGAGCCTTAGTAAAATATGCATCAAAATAGCCAGAGCTTAAAACAAAGGTTCCCAACATAATCCTGCGTTGTACTTCTTTGCCAAAGCCTTCACTTCTACTGGCTTTGTATAGCTCTGTCAAATCTGCATTTTGGGGTATAGATTGGTGTCCAAATCTTACACCATCGAACCTCGAAAGGTTGCTGCTAGCCTCTGCAGTTGTTAAAACATAATAAGTTGGTACTACATACTCAAGTAGCTTAAAATCAATAGGTTCTACAGTGTGTCCTTGTTCTGTTAAACTTTTGATAAACGAACTTATTTGAGCTTTAATTTCAGGGTCGAGAGCTGGGTTTTCGAGGGCTTCTTTAAAATAAGCAATTTTATATGGCTTGTTTTCTTCTTCCAGCTGATTGCTATAATCAGGTACTGGCAATGATGAAACAGTGCTATCAAAATCATCTTCTCCAGCAATTACTTCTAAGGTTAAAGCTGCATCATCAACTGTGTTCGAAAAGATACCTATTTGATCAAATGAAGAAGCATAGGCAATTAATCCATATCTAGAAATACGGCCGTAAGTTGGTTTTAAACCCACAATACCACAAAAATCTGCTGGTTGTCGAACACTTCCTCCTGTATCACTTCCTAAACTAACCATACATAAACCTGCTTGTACAGCAACAGCTGAACCGCCAGATGAACCGCCTGGCACACGACTTTCATCCAAAGCATTTTTGACATTGCCAAAGGCCGAGTTTTCGTTGCTGCTGCCCATAGCAAATTCGTCACAATTATTTCTGCCAATAATAATAGCATCTTCTGCAAGTAGTTTTTCTACTGCAGTTGCATGATAAATGGAAGTAAAGTTTTGTAAAATTTTCGATGCGGCCGAAACCTGATGCCCTTTGTAACAAATAACATCTTTTAATGCAATTACAACACCATGTAATTTTCCTAAAGGGTTGCCTGCTTGTCTTTTTGCATCTAAGGCTTTTGCAGTGGTAATAGCATCGTCTTCAAATACTTCTAAATAAGCATTGAGGTGAGATTTAGCTTTAATAGCCTCTAAATAATATTGCACAGCTTCCAAACAAGTGGTTTTGCTGTGCAATAAATTATTTTGATAGTCTTTGATTGTACTGAAAGTAAACAAAGGCTGTCTTTAATTTTAGTGTGTAAGAAATGGTTGAATTAGTTGGTAGAAGATGATTTATCTTTCTCGTTAATACCTTCTTCTAATTCTTTTTTTACATTATTTTTAGCATCGTTAAACTCACGAATACCTTTACCTAAGCCACGCATAAACTCAGGAATTTTTCTACCGCCAAATAATACCAGTACAACTACTGCTATTAATAAAATTTCTTGGAATCCTAAATTGCCCATAAAATTGGTTTTATAAGTGTACAAAGCTAAGGTAAAATAGATGGCTCTATAATAAAACTTGGCTTCTTTAACACAATGCATTAAAAAAAGCGGAAACTGATTCCGCTTTTATAAAATATGGTTCTATTATTAGAAACGTTTTTCTTTAATTCTAGCACTCTTACCACTTCTTTCACGTAGGTAATATAATTTAGCACGGCGAACTTTACCAGTTTTGTTCAATAAAATTGAATCAATATTAGGCGATAAGATAGGGAACAAACGTTCTACACCTACTCCATCAGATATTTTACGAACAGTAAAAGAAGCTGTAGCACCATTGCCTTGTAATTTAATTACATCGCCACGGAAACTTTGAATACGCTCTTTACCACCCTCTATAATTTTATAGTTTACAGTGATGTTATCACCTGCTTTAAACTTCGGGAAATCTTTCTTAGCACTTAACTGCTCGTGTACAAATTGAACTGCTGCGTTCATAACTTTAATTTTTTTACGGACGGCAAAGGTAATGGGTTGTTATTAAATAGAAAACTCTTTTTCTGTTTTTTTCAAAAATTAATTACTCTATCCTTGCTTTTTAGTCTTTTACAATATAATGTGGTCCTTTTTCTAACGAAAAATGACGGATTGTTATATCCTCCTTAATGAAGTAATTTTGAATTGCTGCAAATTCAGCATCTTTTTTATAATAATTATTAATAATTAAGATGCCAGCAGATACTAATCTTGGATAAAAATACTCCATCGCAGTGATAGTACTTTCATAATCATCTAAATCGATGGTTAATAATGCAATCTTTAACTCTGGGTTATCTATTAAATATTGAGGAATAGAGTTACTCAGTGTACCAGGCCTAAAATCGATATCTTCAAGAATACCTTTATTAGCTAACTTTTTCTGCTCAATTTTAGTTTCTACTGAAAAGCGATTTTTAACAGCAAATGTTACTTCTTCATTTTCTATAGAAGACTCAAAAATAGAGGCTGCTTTTTCAAACGCCACCAAAGGCTGTTGCCTGTATTGATTCATTTGTTTAAAAAATGAAAAATAACTGAAGGCTTCGTCTGTAGTGATACCACATTTTAGTATGCTGCCATCTAAATGCTTAATTTGCTTATATAATTCATAATAAGTTACGAGTCGTTCAGACCGCTGATTTCTTGGCTTGCCTATCAATAAGCCACTTTCCGAAGGAAAACTAACAATAGATTTAATCATTGCAACAATTGCCATTTTAGAGTAAACAATTGGCTTTCATTTTGAGTATTGGGTACGGGCTTTCTATTTTAGAAAGCATAGGGATTGTAATAAAGATGCTATTTAAGACTTAAAGGTTGCAACTACACTAGGTTAACTTACTTTTATAGTGCACATTCATTCATTAACATCTAATAATACAGTTTTGAAAAAAGCCAAACTTCTGATTCTCAATTTGTTGTTGCTATTTCAAGTTTTTGCACAAAAAAAAGCACCTGAATTTGTACCAATTGTGTTTGTACATGGCATGTTGGCTAGTGGCGATACATGGACTTTACAATTTCAACGTTTTGAAGAACAGGGCTACGGATCCAATTATTTGCAGGTTCTAGATTGGAATACAGTTGCTTTTGGAAAGGTGAATGCAAATCTACTAGATTCTGCTATCAACCATACTTTACAAATTACAGGAGCTAAACAGGTAAATTTGGTTGGGCATTCAGCTGGTGGTGGTGTTTGTTTGAATTACATAAGTAAACCAGAAAATGCAGCTAAAGTAGCACACTATGCACATATTGGTAGTGGTAAATTAACTCAGGCACCCACTGTTGCAACGATCAACATCTATTCTTTAGATGATAAAATAAGTGGAGGAATTAATGTAGAAGGTGCTACAAATATGGTGTTGAAAAATAAGGACCACTACGAAGTAGCTACAAGTATAGAAACCTTTAATGCATTGTTTCAATTTTTTAATAAAGCAGCACCTAAAAATGGGTTACCTACTGTTGCAACTACTTTCAATATCTCCGGCAAGGCTGTAAGCTTTGGGGAAAATAAACCAGAACCAAATGCAACAATTGAAGTATTTTCAATAAATCCTGCCGTTGGAGAACGTAAGAAAGCACAGCCTATTTTTAAAACACAAACAGATAGTCTTGGAAAATGGAATGGCTTTAAAGCAAAGCCCAATGAATATTATGAGTTTGTTATAACTTCTATTGATACTTCAAAAAGAGTGGTACATTATTTTAGAGAGCCTTTTAAAGCAAATAATGCACTTGTTTATTTGAGGGTTTTGGGAAAGACAGGAATGGTAGCAATGATTACCCGAAAATTACCATTGGATAATGCCCAAGCTGTTTTAGCCATCTTTAGTGCAAATGCAGCTGTAATACATGGAAGAGATAGTTTAACCGTAAACGAAATCAGTTTATCCGATATAAAGTTTGCTTCTGCACAAAAAACATCAATTGCCTTTTTTGTATTTGACGATGGAGATAAAACAAGTAGCTTAAACACCCATTCGGGTATGGGTATGCTTCCATTTATGAATATGGTTGATGTTTTCTTACCAGCGGATAAAAACAAAATTAAATTGTATTTTAATGGGAGAACTATGACTTTACCTGCATTAAAATCGGCTAACGATGGAGTGATGGTTGCTGTTTTCGATTAAATACAATACTACATTTGCAGCTATGCAACTGCCTTTTTTTTACGAACCTGAATTAATAGACGAAGCGAGTCTTTTTATACTTAGTATAGATACGCATAAACATGCCATTCAGGTATTAAGAATGAAAACTGGTGATGCTATGCATTTAACCAATGGAAAAGGATTATTATGTAGAGCTATTATTCAAAGTGCCGATAAAAAACAATCTATTGTTCAAATTCAATCAGTTCAGTTTTTTGAAGAAAAAAAAGTAAAAGTTTCAATTGGAATTTCTTTACTAAAAAATACCAATCGATTAGAATGGTTCTTAGAAAAAGCAACAGAATTGGGTGTTAGCGAAATTCACTTGTTGCAATGCCATAGAACCGAAAAACAACATTTTAGGTACGATAGATTGAATGGAATTTTAATTGCTGCAATGTTGCAAAGTCAGCAAACCTGGTTACCTATTTTGCATGAACCTGCACCCGTAGAAGATTTACTTAAATGTACAACACAAGATATAAAGCTAATAGCCCATTGTGAAGAGGCAGTCAAAACACCACTCTACAAAATTGAGGTAAAAACAAATACCATTATTTTAATTGGACCCGAAGGCGATTTTACCACCGAAGAAATTGATTTGGCCAATCAAAGAAATTTTGCAGCCGTTAGCCTAGGCAATACACGTTTAAGAACAGAAACAGCAGGTGTTGCTGCAGCAACTATTTTAATGCTAGCATAATAGACTACCTTCAACGGACTATGAAATACTTTATGGTTTTTATTGCTGTTTGTAATGCTTGCTTTTTTATGGGTTGTACTAATAAAACTAAGAAAAAAGCGGTAATAAGAGATACTAGTATTGTAGCCAAAAATTCGGTAAACAATTTATTCTTAGATAGTATTCAATTAATAGATTTTAGTAAAAATAATACTAGTTTTAATTCTTTTGCTCAACAGTTCGAAGACTTTTACACCGCTCGAAATTATCAATATGCTTGGTTTAATGAAAATGGAATAACACAACAGGCCAATAGTTTTATTAGCTTGCTACAAAGTACAGTTGGCGATTTGCAAGACAGCAGTTATTTCAATAAATCATTCATACAATTGCAGGATTCGTTATTTAGTAAAACCAGCAAGTTAACCAATGAAGAAACCTTGCAAGCTGAATTAACTCTAACCGGACAGTTTTTTGTATTTGCTGCTAAAATGTACAAAGGCAGCGATATAAATGCTGCTGAATTGGGTTGGTTTATCCCTCGAAAAAAAATCGATTTACAAGAAATATTGGCATCAACGTTACAATCCGATTCAACCTCAACAATACAATTTATTGCTAATAATAGTCAATATAAAAAAATGCAATCTGCTATTGCATTTTATCATCAGTTAGCAAAAAGTAATTCGTGGAGTTTAATTTCACTGCCTACAAAATCATTCAAACTTAACGATACAGGCTCTGCATTTATTTCTATTAAAGAAAAATTGAAATTGCTAGGCGACGCTTCCAGCAACAATGGTACAGCAGTTTTTGACTCAACTTTATTAATTGCTATTAAATCATTTCAATTAAGAATGGGTTTAACTGCCGATGGTGTGATTGGCAAAAAATGTATAGAAGAATTAAATATCAGTCCTGCAAAACGCATACAACAAATATTAATCAATTTAGAACGTGTTCGTTGGATGCCCAATATTAAAACAAGTAATTATATTGTAGTAAATATTCCAGAGTATAAAATGCATGTGTACGAAAGTGGTGTACAACAGTTTGATATGGATGTAATTGTAGGTACTGCAACTCATAGTACTGTTGTATTTAGTGGAAACCTGCAATACATTGTATTTAGCCCTTATTGGAATGTGCCACCAAGCATTACAACTAACGAAATAATGCCAGCCATGAAAAGAAATTCCAATTATTTAATAAATAAAAACATGGAGATAACTGGTTACGAAAATGGCATTCCAACAATTCGTCAAAAGCCAGGAGTTAGTAACTCATTGGGACTTGTTAAGTTTTTATTTCCCAACAGTCATAATATTTATTTGCACGATACACCCAATAAAGATTTGTTTCAAGAATCGTCAAGAGGCTTTAGCCATGGTTGTATACGTATTGCACAACCCAAAAAATTTGCACAATATTTATTACGTAGTGATACTGCAAAAGTGTGGAAAAGCAATGTAATTGATAGTTGTATGCATCTAACTAAAGAAAAATGGGTAACCTTAAACAAATCCATACCTGTATTAATTACCTATTTTACATCCTGGGTAGATGCAGCCAATAAAATTCATTTTAGAAAAGACATTTACCAACACGATGAAAAATTAGCTGCCAAATTGTTTGTGCAATAGTGTTTACGAATTATTACTTTCGTTTACCTTTTAAGCTAATCGGTTTATGCAAATAATAGAAGTTAACAATAGCCAAACTGCTCAGGATTTTATCCTTGCAAATGTCTTAATGAACAAACACAATCCAGCTTACATTCGTCCGTTGGATAATGATATAAATGATGTATTCAATCCATCAAAAAATAAAAACTACGCCAATGGAGAAACCAAGCGTTGGGTTTTAAAAGATGCAACTGGCAAATTAATTGGGCGTATTGCAGCATTTACCAACAACAAATACATTAATAAAGGCACCGAATTTATTACAGGTGGAGTAGGTTTTTTTGATTGCATCAACAATCAGCAGGCAGCCAACAATTTATTCGATACTGCCAAAAATTGGTTAACTGGTAAGGGTTGTGAAGCAATGGATGGACCAATAAATTTTGGAGATAGAGATAAATGGTGGGGCTTACTGGTAGAAGGATTTAACGATGAACCAGTTTATGGAATGCCTTTTAATCCAGATTATTATGAAGCTTTGTTCGAAGGTTATGGTTTTAATAACTACTATAACCAATACTGGTATAAAATGAGTGTGAATGACGATTTGCCTGCACGTTTTCAGGAGCGGTATAAAAAATTTGCTGCAAAAGCCGATTATACTGCCAAGCATGTAGAATTAAGTGAGTTAAATAAATACGCTCAAGATTTTGCAACAGTGTACAATGCAGCTTGGGCACAACATGGTGAGGCAAAAGAAATTACTGTAGCCGAAGTGGTGAAGCTTTTTAAAACCATGAAGCCCATAATGGATGAACGTGTAATTTGGTTTGCTTATTACAAAGAAGAGCCTATTGCAATGTTTATTAATGTGCCAGATGTGAACCAATATTTCAAACACTTTAATGGTAAGTTGAATTTGATAAATAAACTTCGATTGTTATGGATGAAAAAAACAGGGCAATGTAAAAAATTAACTGGCTTAGCATTTGGTGTTGTTCCAAAATACCAGGCATTGGGTGTAGATAGTTTTTTAATACAAGCTTGTGGTTACAACATGCAGCACAAAGGGTGGTACGATGCTTATGAAATGGGTTGGGCCGGAGACTGGAACCCAAGAATGGTAAATATTTATAAAAGTTTAGGAGGTAGCCAAAACCGAAGAATGATTACCTATAGATACATTTTTGACGCACAAAAAAACACATTCGAAAGACATCCTATAATGGAATACAAATAGGTAATACTTAATGGGTTAATCCCTTAACTTTACGAAAAGCATATTTGCATGGTATCAAAAATTTCGGAAGGCATAGAAGTTTCGGTAGAAACTTTTTATCAGCAGGATTACAGCAATCCGCTGAACCATGAATTTATGTTTGCTTATCGAATTACCCTCGAAAATCACAACAATTTTACAGTACAACTTCTCAAAAGACATTGGTTTATTTTTGATAGCAATGGCGAAAATCGAGAAGTAGAAGGTGAAGGTGTTGTTGGTGTACAACCCACCTTAAAAGCAGGAGAACAATTTACCTATGTAAGTGGTTGTAACCTTAAAACAGAAATGGGTAAAATGCAAGGCCATTATGAACTAATTAATCAAAATACATTACAAGCCTTCTTTGTAAAAATTCCAGCTTTCGAATTAATTGCTCCACAAAAAAATAATTAAAATTTTATAGCTAACTGTAGCCGAAGTGTCGTATAGCAGGTAGCTTTCGGCTTGTACGAAATATCTATTTCTAATTTATTTATCTATTATACTTTTATCAATACTTCTCCAAAAGTTATGCTATTACGTCTGCATATTTTATTCATTTTTTTTCTTACAGCAATTAATATTAATGCACAATCTGGTTTTATAGAGCAATCAAAAAAAGCACATATAAAAGATGAGATTAGGAAATTTGAATATGCAAAAAAAGATATGATTTTCTTAAAGCAATTATATACAAACTCAGATACCACAATTACAGTTGATAAAGCTTTGCAAAATTTCAGTTTTAAGAAGACTGTTGATTCTTTAAATAATTGTCACCCTTATTATTACTATTTGAAATCTAGTGAATTTCTGAATAAGCAGATGGTTGCTGAAGGTGTTTTTTTATATCATTTAGGAATATTAAGGTTTAGTTATTACAATTTGTCTAACCCAAAAGCCTTAGAAAGCTCAGAAGGTGCTTTAGCTTTTGCTTTGAAGGTTATGGTAGGTGAAAAGGTTAATTTGATTTTGAAAACCAATATCGACAACTTTATTTGTTCATTAGATAAAAGTCTAGAATGGCATTTACAGCATGATTATTTGTTTTGGACCAAAAGCAAGGACAGCATTAAGTATAATCATACTACTAAACAATTATCTATAGTTAAAGAAGACTTAGAAAAAAATAAAATTATTTATAAAGAACAATGGGGAAACGATGCTAAAAAGTTTTTAGAGGAATATGATGCTTCTATTAAGCTTATTGATAAGTATTTAAAAAAACTTTATAGAAAAATAAAGTGACTAAATAGTTTTTCACGTGTTAAGAAAATAAATATTCGGGAATGTTCAAAAGGTTGAAGGGTGCGACGCCCTAAAAGCTGAATAACGAGATGCAGTTTGTTTCAAAAAAATTAAATATTCTCAGTCTCAGCCAACTCTTCAACAATTTGTTTTTTCATGGCTTTGTTTACAATGTAAACGCCCAATAATGTAATGAGTGTGCCAATAATTAGTCTTGGTGTAATATGTTCATTTAATAAAAACGTACCAATAGAAATAGCTACAATTGGGTTGATATAGGCATATAAAGATGCAACAGCTGTTGGCAAATGCTTCATACTATAAATGAAGGCAATAAAAGTGATAATAGAACCAGCAACAATTAAATACAGTATTGCCAACCATGAAACTGAAGGTACGTTTGCCCAAGGAATATGATTGCCTGTGGTGTAGGTTAAAACAAACATCATTAGAGAGCCAAACAACATTTGCCAACCCAATCCAAAATAAGGGTTCACTTTTACTTTTTGCCGTGCAATAGAAATGGTGCTATAACTCCACGATAAAGTTGCAATTAAAGCCAATGCCAAACCAATAAAATAACCATCGGCATGTTGTGAAAAAGCATTTTCATAAAATACTGTTCCTATGCCAGCAATACCCAATATGATTCCTCCAATGGCAATGGGAGAAATGTTTTTATTGTTGTAAAAAAAGTACTCGATAATTACCACACATAAAGGATATAAAGCACCAATTAAAGCTCCTAATCCACTTGGAATGTATTGCAAACTCCAGGTGCTGAATCCATTGGCAAATACAAACGTGAAAATAGATAGAAAGAATAATTGTTTGAGTTGTTGGTTGGTTGGCATTGCTTCTTTACGAACCAGAAAAAAGTAGCCTAAAAATAAAGCCCCACCAATGAGTTGACGAATAGCTGCCAATTGCAAAGCAGGCATATTTTTTACACCAAACTTCATAGCAACCCAAGTAGTACCCCAAACAATGGAAGTAATGACTAAGGCGATATATGCTTTTTGTTTGGAACTCATTTTTTTGTTTACCACATAGAATCATAGAAACATAGTCTGTTAAATTCAAACATTATCTATTTATTACAAAAACTATGTGCCTATCTACCTATGTGGTAAATAGTGTTCTAATGTTTAAAATGCCTTAAACCAGTAATTACCATTGCAAGATTGTGTTGCACACAGTAATCGATACTGTCTTTATCTCTAATACTTCCACCAGGTTGAATAAATGCTTCAATGCCTTCTTCATGAGCCATACTTACACAATCGTTAAAAGGGAAAAATGCGTCGCTTGCTAAAACTGCACCTTGCAAAGAGAACTTAAATTGCTTTGATTTTTCAATAGCCTGACGTAAAGCATCTACTCTTGAAGTTTGTCCACAACCTTTACCAATTAATTGTTTGTTTTTAATTAAGGCAATTGCATTGCTCTTTAAATGTTTGCAAACAATATTGGCAAAGATTAAATCCGATTTTTCGTTTTCAGTGGTAGTTCTTCCACCAACTTCTTTCCATTCTGCATAATTACCTTCATCTGTTTGTTGAGACAATGTTCCGTTGAGTAAAGATTTTGATTGAGCAGTAAATTTAAAGTTGGTGTTTATCAACTGCAATAAAATTCTATTTTTCTTCGATTTTAAAATAACCAATGCATCTTCATCGAAAGCAGGAGCAATTAATACTTCAAAAAATATTTCGTTAATAGCTTCAGCCGTTGCTTTATCAATAGTTCCATTAGTAACCAAAACACCACCAAAGGCACTTTCTGGATCACCTGCCAATGCTGCATCCCAAGCTTCTTTAACTGTTGCTCTTGCAGCAACACCACAAACATTGGTATGCTTAATGATGCCAAATACGGCCTCCCTAAATCCCTCCGAAGGGGGGACTTGAAATTCGCTGATAATTTGAACAGCAGCATCCACATCTACCAGATTATTATAAGAAAGTTCTTTACCATTTAGTTGAGAAAATAACTCAGTTAAATTACCATAGAAGTTGGCAGACTGGTGTGGATTTTCTCCATAACGCAATACTTGTTTTAATGAAGAGGTTTGAACAGCAGTACTATGCGGATTGAAATAATTATTGATAGCAATATCATAATTCATTACAACCTGAAAAGCTTTTGCAGCAAATGCTTTACGTTGTTCGATGGTCGTTTCACCACTTTGCTCATTCAATAAATTTTCAAAAGCAGCATAATCATCTTTTGCAGCAATTACGGCAACATCTTTAAAATTTTTTGCAGCTGCTCTAATCATGCTTGGTCCACCAATATCTACTTTTTCAATGATGAGTTTTTCATCGGTAGTTGATTTTAAAGTTTCTTCGAAAGGATATAAATCAACAATTACCAAATCAATTTCAGGAATTTTATATTCGTTCATTTCCTGCACATGTTGTGCATCGTCTCTCTTGCCTAAAATCCCACCAAATACAACTGGGTGAAGGGTTTTAACTCTTCCTCCTAAAATAGAAGGGTAGGTGGTTAAACTTTCTACAGGTACACAAGGCACTTGTAAATCTTCTAAAAATTGTTGTGTTCCACCTGTGCTGTAAATGGTGATGCCTAAAGCTTGTAATTTTTTTGCAATGGGTGCTAAGCCGTCTTTATAAAAAACGGAAATGAGTGCTGATTGAATTTTTTTGTTCATGGTAAATTAAAGTTGAAGGCAGGCGATGTCATAAATCCATTACAAAAGCACCTTGTGTTGCTGTTGAATGATGCCGCAAATGTAGGCTGTCAGCATCTTTTTGCCAATAAGCAATTTTCCAAAATGGGTTCGATGAATCGAAAACATATTGATAGCAATCAAAAATTGTGGACAAACGCTTGAGGTAAATTTTTGGATTTTTGGTGAGCACAATCGCATCGAGTTTTATTTTTTGCTGTAATTGAGGCACAGCAAAGGCTTCATCGATAATTAAAATTGATTTTCCGTTGCAGGAAATGAGATTATTATTTAACGAAAAGCCATGCAAACTATCGGCTGGAGAAATTCTGTGTAAAACTCTTGATGGTTTAATGTGAAAGTTTCGTAGAAAACCATCTTCAATTAAAATGCGGTCTCCAATAAACTGGTATTTTCTGCCTTCAATTAAATCGATGGCAGTATGATTGGGAACATTATACACAATGAGCTTTTGTTGCTGATTACGTTGAATAAAATCGATACTTCGTAAGCCAATAAATGCTGCTAAAAAAACAAATCCAGCTACTAGTGCTTTTTTGTGTTTTTCAATTACCCACCAACCAAAACCTACAATGCTTACGTATAAAATAGTTGCCTGTGGAATACTGATTTGTAAAGAGGATAAAACAGCAAAAGGCAAACTATCTACTCGAAGAATAAAATTGTTCATTATATCAACTCCCCAACCAATTGTTTTGCCAATAAATAAAGCAACATGAGGTATGAAATAGGTAACCAATAAAAGCAGTTCTGTGTATAATATTAAGCCACTAAAAGGTACTGCAAATAGGTTGGTGAACATGAATAATGTTGGAAACTGATGAAAGTGATACAACACAATTGGCAGGGTTAAAATTTGTGCAGATAAGGTTACTGCATTTAAGCTCCATAATTTTTTCAAGAGTTTGTTTTCGAAATATAACCAACGATTCATGTAAGGCTGAAAAACAATAATACTTAACACTGCTGTGTAAGATAATTGAAAACCAACATCCCATAAACTGAAGGGATTGATAACGATTAATAAAAAGGCTGAAGCCGCCAAACTGTTGTACATAGTGGTTCTTCGGCCAATGCTTTCTCCAATTACAATAAATGTAAACATGACTGCACTGCGTAAAATAGAGGGTGCTGCACCAGCAATAAAACTAAAGCCCCATAACACAAATAATATTACTAAAGGCTTTACAATTTTGCTCCATTTATATCTGTTAAATGGTTTAAACAATAAAATTAACAAGCCATAAATCATACCTAAATGCAAACCACTGATGGCAATAATATGCACCACACCAGTATTGCTATAGCTTTGCACTAAGTCTCTATCTAAATCGTCTCTATAACCAATTAATAAAGCTTCTGCAACGCTAAGTTGGTTGGGCTCTTTAATATTTTCTCTGAGAATAGAGAGCACTTTTGTTCTTGTAGTAATTAATGCAGCATCGAACCAATGTGTTTTTGTTGTTGGCAATGTGATAAAGCCATCATCGTTTAAAAATGCCTGATAAGAAATATTTTGAAAGGAACAATACCTTGCATAATTAAATCCACCTGGATTACCTGCATTAATGATAGGCATTAGGTTTTGTGCAAGCACTATTTGAGACCCATATTGCAAATTGGGCTTGGTTGAATCTTTTTTAAAGTATAGCAAAACATCTCCAATCACAGCTTTCCACTCACCATTTATCAATATGGCTTCAGCTTTTGCCAATGCTTTGAACGACTTTTGCTTTTCTACAATGGGTTCTTGTAAAGTAAATTTTACAGGAAGTTTAGGTTGATAATATTTACCAATCCATTGTGGATTGTGTTCTATGTTTTTTACAAAACTCAGTATGCCACCCACTGCAATAAACACTAGGGTTATAGCCAACCCACTTAACCATTGGAACGAAAACTTTTGAGCTGTTTGTAATAATTGATAAGCTAGCAGAATAAGTAGACCAACTGCTCCTGCTACATAAAATGGAACTAAAGAAATGTTTACATGATACTGTATTAAAATACCTGCAATTAAGGGCAACAACAAACGCAAAATAGGGATGGTTTTGAAAATGGGTTTGTTGTAATTGCGTTTTGGCATAAACTATAATTTTCATCGTACGCATTCGTAAATGCAATACAGATAATGCATTCATAATACAATATAAAATATATCGTACTATGAAAAAAGCAATGAGCCAAAAATTGAGTAAGCGGTATTTGTATTATTGATTTAACCCTATAAAAGCAGTATGCCACACCTTTGAGGATGTGGCATACACTTTTATTTTAAAAATCTATTTACTCAAATGCATACTTCTTTCTTTATACAAAGTTCTAAAGTATGGATCGCGTAAGTCTTTTATAAAACGAATGGCTTCGCCTGTACTTTTCATTTCAGGGCCTAGTTCTTTATTTACACCAGGAAATTTATTAAAGCTGAAAACAGGTTCTTTAATAGCAAAACCTTTTAGCTTTTTCTCCATTGTAAACTCAGTCAGCTTTGCAGCACCCAACATTACTTTAGTAGCAATATTCAAATATGGAATTTGATAGGCTTTTGCAATAAAAGGTGTGGTACGACTTGCTCTAGGGTTAGCTTCAATTACAAACACTTTACCATCTTTAATGGCAAATTGAATGTTTATTAAGCCTTTTATATTTAATGCCCTTGCAATTTTTTCGCTGTAATATTCCATTGTTTCTACAATCAATGGGGTAAGGTTAAATGCAGGCAAAACAGCATTACTATCGCCACTGTGAATACCAGCAGGTTCAATATGCTCCATTACACCCATTACATGAAAATTTTCACCATCAAAAATTGCATCTACTTCTGCTTCCTGACAACGATCTAAGAAATGATCAATTAAAATTTTATTATCCGGAATATGTTTTAAAATGCTGATGCATGCTTTCTCTACCTCTTCATCATTAATTACAATTCTCATTCGCTGACCACCCAAAACATAACTTGGTCTTACCAAAACAGGATAACCCACCACATTGGCCACTTCAACGGCTTCTTCAGCAGTGTAAGCAGTGCCATAATTAGGATAAGGAATTTCAAGTTCTTTCAACAAATCACTGAACCGTCCACGGTCTTCAGCAATATCCATATCATCGAACGATGTACCAATAATTTTGATACCTCTTTCATGTAGTTTTTTCGACAGTTTCAAAGCTGTTTGTCCACCCAATTGTACAATTACACCTTCGGGTTGCTCCAGCTCAATAATTTCCCATAAATGCTCCCAATAAACGGGTTCAAAATATAGTTTATCGGCCATGTCAAAATCAGTAGAAACCGTTTCAGGATTACAGTTTACCATAATGGCTTCATAACCACATTCTTTAATGGCTAATAAACCATGTACACAACAGTAATCGAACTCAATACCTTGACCAATACGATTGGGACCACTGCCTAAAACAATAATTTTTTTACGGGAAGACGAAATTGACTCGTTGCTCTGTAAAGTGTTGCTCATTTTTTGAAGATTGAGCAAAAGTAAGGGTACAGATTTTTTTTTCAGGATAATTTTTTGGTAACAAGCGTTAGTATTTCTGCTCAACATTACTGGCGTCTCACTTTTCAGGGTTTAGAACTTTTTTCAACTATTCTAAATTTAATGCCTTAACTAACATTTCAAAGGATGTATAAAACTCTTTTAAATCAGTTCTTGCTTTTGCTAGTGTTTTTTGTTTAAGGCGTACTTCTTCAATTAAAAGATTGAGCTGCATTTTTCTATCTTGTACTAAAGCCTGAAAGTTCAACCCTAAAACCTTAATGTCATGTAAGATTTTTTCCTGTAAATCAAAATCCCTATTGCTATTGGGAACAAATCTGTGTTCTTTAAAGTTGTATTCTAACAAATAAAAAGGATTGTAATCATCAACATCAGGCTTCAAGGCATACATCACAGGTTTTCTACCCTTATTCTTAGTATTTATATCACCATGCACTACAAACAGGTTACTCCATAGCCAACCTTTTGTTGCTTTTAAAGATTCATCATAATGTTCAAGATGACCATAAAACTCGAACTTACCCTTACCATAAACGCCTTCATTCCAATTGTCTTCAGCTAGTTCTGATTTATCAAACAAAAATTGTTCGGTGTAGGCACAAAAGCCATCTTGTATCCAAAGTAAATTGGCTACAACATCAACATAAAATCTGTGCCTGCTGCTATATTCAGGATGGTCTTGTGCTTCTTGTTCCAACTTATCATGCCAAGCCTTATAGCTAGAAGCCAATATTTTGGTTTTATCAAGCTTCCTCATAACTTGGAATTTCAAACTCCCATGAAAGTTCCTTTGCCAATTTTATATAACGATGGTATAGCTTTTTGCCTTCAGGTTCGGTTAATTTATCTTCTTCCTTCAACTTATCTAATTGCTTTCTTAGCATCAGCACTTCAGTAATTTTCTCATCTCTTATAGCAGGATAAGTTTCCTTTAAATCAAACACTTTGCTAAGAATCAAATCATAGGTTAAATGGTCAGGTTTGATGGTGTAATTATCTACATGCCTGTCACCTTCATAGTATTTGTCCTGATATACATGCCCTTCTTTATTAAACTTCAATTCAACAATTTCCCAAGGCTCAAAACACGAAGCAATGATAGGAGAATGAGTAGAAAAGAAAAGTTGACAGTTCTTGGTTAAGCCTAAATAGTATTCTATGATTTCCTTTTGAATATCAGGATACAATGAACGTTCTGGTTCATCAAACAAAATAATAGTGTGTTTAGGCTTTAGGAGGTATAGAGGTAATGCACTTAGAACAACTTGCTTAGTACCTGTGCTCCATAAACCATAAGGTATTTCATTACCATTAAAGTCTTCAATTTTTATAAACCCAATATCATCTTTCTTCTGAATATCTAACTTGGTCTTTATCCTTAGATTGAATTTTGAAAGAATTGGATTTAGGCATTTCTCAGCAATGTCAATAATTGGATTAAAACTATTTTTTTGCCATTCTTCTAAAGAGGCTAGAGCCTTTCTTATTGCTTCTAAATCATTTTTATTATCTTCAACAACTCTTGATATTTCTTGCCTTATTTTAAGTTCTTCTTCCTGATATTTTTGGATATCAGACAATATTAGATTCCAAATAGCAGTAGCATTTTCAATACTAAAGTCAATCACACTTCTTTTTTTGAAATCAATTATCTCTAGTGTTTCTGCAACATCATATTTTAATTCAGCTGGATAAAAAATTAAATTGGGCTTTACTTTACTTATTAGTTCATCATCTTCTCGTATAAAATTATCAGAATCATAAGCAGTTCCATTCTTTTTTTCATTTGTAGGGGAATAGCTGAATTCCACATCATCGCTTAAGCTTTGCTCGTATGTAAACTCAAAATTTTTAATCGATAAATAACCATTTTCACTTGAAAAAGAATGTTTTTTAGCTAAAGATTTCCAATTATGCGTCAAGCCCCCAATTATATCAAGTAGGGTCGTTTTACCTGTTCCACTTTGTCCAATAAAACAAATTTTCTCCAAAGGTTGCCCTTCTTTTTCATGTCCTTTTGGATAAGTTAAGTCAACTTCAAAATTCTTAAACTGGTGGAAGTCCTCAATATGTATTTTAGTTACTTTCATTTTCCAAGTTTGTTCTCAAATATAAATACAAATCTCTACTTTTTAAGCATTGCTGCACTAGCTTCTAAGGCTTCATAAAATTCTTCGCCATATTTTCTAATTAATGGCTCTTTTAAGAAAACATAAGCCGGAACTTTTAGCTTTTTGCCCAGTTTACAGGCTGCTGCACATAAATCTTCACGAGGTTCGTAGTTAATGTATTCTAAATCGGGGTCTTCTTTGCTTTGGCTGATTTTTATGGGGAATAGATGACAACTCAATGGCTTTTTCCAGCCAATTTTTCCATCGTTGTACGCTTGTTCAAAGCCACATTGTATCGTGCCTGTTGCATCTTTTTTGCCATATGCACAAATACCACTGTTAATGGTGGGTGTAACCCAGCCAAACTCTCTATCGAATGTAAATAAGCCTTGGCGTTTTACTTCCTCAATACCTTCTTTGGTTAAGTAAGGTTTTACTGTTTCGTAATATTTTTCTACTTCTTTTTTCTCACACATTTCTAATGGAGCTCCAGCATCACCATCTTCGCAGCATCCACCTTTGCAGGCAGCCAAGTCACATACAAATTGTTCTTCTATTACTTCGTCGCTGATCAGTTTATTGTCTATTACAATCATAATTGCTCCATTCCCTAATGTGGGATTTTGGTAGCTGCAAATATAGTATTGAAAGAACATGTTCTTTCAACTAAAGCAAGCCCTTCATTTTTGCATATTCTAAAAGCCAAGGATTAATGGAATTCTTTTTTCCTCTAATCAATTCAATTAAGTTCTTTTCCTCATTTTTCATCATTTTCAACATAGTAGTATCAGGCATTGGGTCAAAAACAATGTGTGTATATATGGGTAGGTACAATTCCTTTCTTACACAAGAGATTCCTATTTGACCTAAAGGTTTTATTGTACAAACATTTAGTGTGTCTTTGTAATAGAGTTTAAAATAATAGTTTGTTGTATCTGCTGATACTTTTTCTTGAGATGAAATTTTTATATCACATTCTAATGGACTTATGCCTTTTGTTTGACTATCTAAAGAACTTTCTAGTTTATGTTCAAAGTAATAAGCAGTATCATCATTTGAAGAAACCGAACAGTAGAAATACCATTTAGCTAATTGGGATTGACTATTTACATCAACTTCATTTTTTTGTTGCCTTCTTGATTAAAACTTTTACACGATAAATAAGCACAACTCAAAACCAGTAAGAAAAAGTGATTTTTTTTCATGTAGACCTTAAATTATTTAAGGAAACAAGTTACAAATGAATTGCTATAAAATTTAATTAAGTTCTTTTCAATGCTGCCCAAAGAACAGAACCTTGAAAAGTGCGACGCCAGTAATGTTTAATTGAAATACTACAGCTTGTCCCATAAAAAAATCCTTTAACAGAGGAATAACATTTTTATTTATGGAATGCTGAAAACACCACCATCTCATAGCCACCAAAACCAAACTGAACATGAACTCCCGACTCATTACTGTTCAACGAACAAAAGCATTTACACTATTTATTTTCTTTTGGCTACCCATTATTTTTTTTAGTCTATTGCTTATTTACAATACCATTCCTTACTTCAGTTTCAGCAAACAATTTTCTTTTATTGAAGAAAGAGCAGTACTGTTTTTAAGACCTTTATACAGCACTAGTTTTTACGTACACATTTTTGCAGGCATGTTTTGTATTGGCAGTGCATTGCTGCAATTTTCAACTGCCATTATTAAAAAACGAAAAGCCATTCATGTGTGGAGTGGAAGAATTTATGTGTTTGTTGTGTTGTTGCTAGGGGCACCAACTGGCATGTACATGAGTTTTTTTGCCAAAGGAACTGGAGCCGAAAAAGGCTTATTTATGTTTATGGCCATCAGCTGGTTTTTCTTTACACTCAAAGGCTTTACCACCATTTTACAAAAGAATGTATTGGCTCATAAAAATTGGATGATTCGCAGCTATGCAATGGCTTTAACTGCTGTTACTTTCAGGGTATATTATTTAATTTTATACTTACTAGATGTTGAGCTTACACGTAATTATGAAGTGAGCCTTTGGATAAGTGTTGTAGGCAATTTAATAATTGCCGAACTGGTTATTTTTTCTAAAGCCAGGCATTATTTAAAATCATTTGCCATTTAACCATTCACCAACAAACCATCATACCATGAAAGTAATTAAAATTAGCATGTACATCTGCGGATCTTTAATGATTGTTGCTGCAGTTGCAGGAACAATTGATTACAATGCTGCACAAAAAAATGGCAGCATCAAAAACCTGTATAAAGAGGAAAAACCTGTTGTAACAAACACACACAAAGAAATTGATGTGGAAGATTACAGCCGTGGAGAAATAAACAGACCACCCGAAAGAAAATCAAATAATGTTAAGGCAACTCCTGCAAAGTTTATTCCACCCAAAATTGTAGAAGATGAAGAAGCGGTTGCTGTAAAAAACAAAAAAGAAATAAAACTTGAGTTGCCTAAGATTAAAAATATATCGTATAAAAGCTTTTCCAGAGGGCCAATTAGAGAAGAAAGAGAAGAAGAAATTACTGTAACTGCCAATGCAATTGACAGCACAGAGAAAAAAGCATGGGATTATTAACTTTTAAGAAGTAACTATATAAGAAGTAGATCGTTATAAAAATCTAATGCTGGTGCAACTTGTCGGAAGTATCAGTGTTTGCCTTGATCGTCCTGCCCATTTTTGGGTGGGACTTTTTTATTTTACACTAACAAGCAATGTTTACGAAGCTCATAAAGCCAAAAGAAAAGAGCACAAGGAAATAATTCTTTGTGCTCTTTGTGTACTTATTTGCTTTGTATGAAAATTACTGTCCCTGTGCCAATGAATAGGCTTTTTTACCATCCCACATATTCAACAATTCAGTTGAACAGATTTTAAAGTCGGCAGATAAAATTTTATACAGTTCGATAACATCATTTTGAGAGATGGCTGTATCGTTTATACTTTCGAACCTACAACGGTATTGATTGATTAAATTAGTAAACACACTGCCTGTTGGCCAAACCTGTGTACCACGATTACTGATAGTTACTAATTTAAATAAACTTCCACAGTGTTGCAAACATTTTTCAGCTACTTCTGTAGGCTGTAAATTGCTTTCTACAAACATATCTACACCAACAATTTTTTCTTGTAAACCTTCTTCAGATTCCATCATTGGGTTCTGTTTTAAATTTAAAACAGTACATGAATATGGAACATCGCTTAAATCGGGTTTTGGATTGTGGTGTGGTTGTTTACCAAAGTTTGCAATGATAGCATCTGCAAAAGCTTCTGTACCTAATGCAGGAGTTGATTTGTTTCCAAAATCGCCTGTATGTACACCACTTTCTAAAGTGTACAACAATGCATTTTCAATTAGGGTACTGCTTTCCATTAAACCCAAGTGTTGTAACATGCCAATACCACTTAATAACAAGGCTGTTGGGTTGGCTAAATTTTTACCTGCAATATCTGGTGCTGTACCATGTACTGCTTCAAAAATAGAAATATGATCGCCAATGTTTGCACTAGGAGCAAAACCTAGCCCACCAACTAATCCAGCACATAAATCACTCACAATATCGCCTTGTAAATTGGTTAAAACTACAGTATCGAATAAATCAGGACGAGTAACCAATTTCATGCACAAATCATCTACAATAACATCATCAGCTTTTAATTCAGGATATAGTTTTGCCACTTCATAAAATACTTCTAAGAATAAGCCATCTGTTAATTTCATGATGTTGGCTTTATGGCCACAGGTAATTCTGTTGGCACCTTTCTTCTTAGCCATTTCAAAAGCATATTTAATTACCTGTTCACTACCTGGACGAGTAATAAATCTTCTGCTTAAAGCCACATCATGTGTAAGCATGTGTTCAATACCACCATAAGTATCTTCAATATTTTCACGAACAATGGTTACATCTATAGGAATTCCAGCTTTGCTAAAAACAGTATCTACACCATGTAATGTTTGAAAAGTTCTTTTATTGGCGTAGGTATTCCATGTTTTACGAGCAGTAACATTAATGCTTTTCACACCTTTGCCTTTTGGTGTTTCCATGGGGCCTTTAAATAAAATGCCCAAATTTTCAATGGTTTCTTGTGCCTGAGGTGTCATACCATTATTAAATCCTTTGTCGAACACCCATTTGCCCATTTCTACTACATCATATTCTAAAGGCACTTGTGCAGCATTAAATATTTTCAATACAGCATCCATTATTTCAGGACCAATTCCATCGCCTTTTGCAACAGCAATCTTTATCATAGTATTATAGTTTTTTGCTGGGCAAAAGTAAGGATTGACAACTCAATTTTACCATTAAATCAAGTAGTTTGATAAACGGTTAAATCGAGACATTTTTTAACTGGCTTAAGTACTACTATCATCGCCTGTTGTGTCACACCCTTGTACGCTAGGTATTTCTATTCAGCAAAAATTCTTGATATTTTTACAACTAAGTTAACCATTGTCTTTCCAACGCCACAAATGCAGGCAAGCATAGGTTTTATAAGGGCTCCATTTTGCGGATATTTTAAGCATTTGTTCTTTCAATAGTTTTTTATCAGTGGTATCTAATTTATACAATTGAATCATGGCTTGCTGAATACCTAAATCATCTACAGCAAAAACATCTTCTCTGCCCAAACTAAACATCAATAACATTTCAACAGTCCATTTACCAACACCTTTTATTTGGGTAAGCAGTTCAATAATTTCATCGTTGCTCAATTGTAATAATTTTTTATCGGTAATCTTATGTTCAATACAAAATGCTGCAACGTTTTGTACATAGTTTACTTTGGCATTGCTTAAACCAATACCACGTAATTGTTCAAAAGGTGTATCCAAAACCTGTTGTGGTTTAGGTTCTTTCTTGCCATATAAATCGAGAAAGCGATGAAAAATAACTTTAGCAACTTTTGTACTCAGTTGTTGGCTCATAATACTTGCCATTAAACGAACTGGAATGTTTTTGTGCAGTTTTAATTCATGCACTTCATCTCCTAAACATTTGCCAAGTTTTTTATCTTTTTGTAAATGCTCTTTGTATTGCATACAACAAGATAAATATTTTTAGAAATTAGTGCTCATTAAAAACTAAAATTATTTAATTGGCATTGCATACTTTTAAACAAAAAAATTTCTTACCATGAAATATTTATTTGTATTGTCATTTTGCTCATTTACATTTTTTTGTGCAGCTCAAACTAAAGATGAAATAGCAATTAGCAAAATGTTGAAAGCACAAGAAGCAGCATGGAATGAGGGGAATCTTGAAAAATTTATGATTGGCTATTGGGAAAGCGATAGTTTAATGTTTATTGGCAAAAGTGGACCAACATATGGGTACGATAAAACTTTAACCAATTACAAAAAAGGGTATCCTGATACTGCACATATGGGCAAATTTACCTCAACCATTATTAGCCTAAAAAAATTATCTGTCGAGTATTATTTTGTAACAGGAAAATGGTTTTTAAAACGTAGTGTTGGCGATGCAACTGGATATTATACTTTGCTGTTGAGAAAAATAAAAGGCAAATGGGTAGTTGTTGCAGACCATAGCAGTTAAATGTTTCACACAAAGGGGTATTTCAAACGAAGCAACGAAGAATACAAAGTGCACAAAGATTCTTATTTGAGAACACCTTTGTAAATTATTTCACACAATGAAACAACGATATCAAAGTTTTATTTCACACGAAGCAACAAAATACACAAAGCATATACGAACTCAGCGTAGCTCAGTTTCTTCTTTGCTTTGTTGCTCTGTGGTTAAATTTAAAATTTCTGCGGTATCTGTGTTTTCTGCGAGAAATATTAATTCAATAAAGACTGTTGCTTAATTAGATCGGCTTCTTTTTTTAGTTTCAATTCCCAGTTCCAGGCTGTTGTCATCATGGCTTCTAGGTCATATTTAATTTCCCAGCCCAATTCTGTTACGGCAAATTCGTTATTGGCATAAATAGCCATAATATCACCAGCTCTTCGTGGCCCAGTTTCATAATTTAATTGAACACCGCTCACTTTTTCGAACATGTTAATGGCTTCTAAAACAGTAACACCATTACCTGTTCCTAAATTAAAAATATCGCAACGGGTTTTATTTTTTTGGCTAATTAAATATTGAATAGCCAATGTGTGGGCATGTGCAATATCACAAACATGTATATAATCTCTAACACAGCTTCCATCTCTTGTATCATAGTCTATTCCATGAACAAACATTTTAGGCAATTTGCCAATGGCAGTTTGTGTAATTACAGGAACCAGATTCATGGGTTTTCCCAATGGCAGCTCTCCTAAATGATTGGTAGGATGTGCACCAACAGGATTAAAATAGCGTAATAGTATTGCTGAGTTTGGCTGAACGTTCGTAAAATCTTTAATTATCCTTTCACCCATCTGTTTGGTTGCACCATAGGGGCTTTCTGCATCTTTGGTGGGTGATTTTTCTGTAACAGGAATTGCGTCAGGGCTTCCATAAACCGTACAAGAAGAAGAAAATACAAAATGTGGCACATTAAATTCGGTAACACATTTTAGCAAATTAATTAAGCCAAACATATTATTCTCATAATAGCTTAATGGTTGTTCTACACTTTCTCCAACGGCTTTATAAGCAGCAAAATGAATAATACCAGTAATGTTTTCATTTTCTTGAAATACAGCACGGGTATCATCGAAACTTTTCAAATCAACTGTATAGTTTTTAATTTTCTTACCCGTAATTTTTTCAATACCAGTAATTGCAATATCTGTAGAACGAGAGTTATCATCTATCGAAATAACATCATAACCATTTTCTAATAAATCAACAATTGTGTGTGAGCCAATAAAGCCACAACCACCTGTTACTAAAATTTTTGACATAAGTAGATTTTGAAGAGGCAAATTAGTTTATTTTTCTTAGAAAAGATCAGCATAATGCATGTTCAGTATCTCAAATAAAATATCCTCCCGGTTCATTTTTTAAAAAGCCCCACATTGCTGTGAGGCTTTTTAAAAATCTATTTTATATAAACAGCTTAACGATATAGTAAAAAATTGCTGCCATTGCTGCCGATACAGGTATGGTTAAAATCCATGCCCATAAAAGATTAATGGTAACCCCCCAACGTACTGCACTTAAACGTTTAGTAGCACCAACACCAATAATAGATCCTGTAATTGTATGTGTTGTAGAAACAGGAATACCCAAATGTTCAGATAAATACAGAGTTATTGCACCTGCAGTTTCGGCACTTACACCTTCTAATGGAGTTACTTTGGTAATACGTGTACCCATTGTTTTTACAATTTTCCAGCCACCACTCATGGTTCCCAAACCAATTGCTAAGAAGCTGCAAAATGGTACCCAGCTGTATTCAACTACAAACTGATTAAAAGTAAGTTTTCTGCCTTGTGAAGCCTCGTAATAAATAATTGCTGCACCAATAATACCCATTACTTTTTGAGCGTCGTTACCTCCATGTCCTAAGCTAAAAGCTGCACTCGAAACTAATTGCAAACGTTTAAACCAAGTTTCGGCTTTGTAAGGATTGCTTCGCTTAAATAGATGCACAATAAAAATAGTAATCCAAAAGGCAATAAACATTCCAATTAAAGGAGCAAAAAATATAAATAAAAATGTAGGTACTACTTTGGCATAGTTAATAACATCAATCCCATCTTTACTTATGGCTCCTGCATGTGCAATTGCTGCACCCATGAAACCACCTAATAAAGTGTGTGATGAAGATGAAGGAATACCAAACCACCAGGTAATTAAATTCCAAACAATCGCTGCTAATAATCCTGAAAAAATAACCTCTAATGTTATGTAATGTTCATTAACACTCTTGGCAATAGTATTACCAATTTTAAATTCGCCTACTAAATATTTAGAAATAAAGAATGCTGCAAAATTGAAAACCGCAGCCCATAAAACAGCTTGAAATGGAGTTAACACTTTAGTTGAAACGATAGTTGCTATTGAGTTTGCTGCATCGTGAAAACCATTGATATAATCAAAAACAAATGCCAAGGCTATGATTACGATAAGCAGTACTGGAAAGTTCATATTATTTATTTATATTGAATTACTGATTGTGCATTGCATTTATGTTATAAAAGCAATACAGCTAATTCAATTTTCATTAAGCGTATTTAATAATAATGCTTTCAATTACATTGGCAGCATCTTCACATTTATCAGTAGCAGTTTCCATTACCTGATAAATTTCTCTTTTCTTAATTACCTCTTTGAAATCGTTTTCTTGATTAAACAACATTTCAATACTCATATCAAAAACATCATCTGCCTGATTTTCAATGCTGTTTACTTTTACCAAAGCTTCAGTCATTTCTCTAAGGTTTTTCATATCTCTTAAACCTTTAACTGCTTTGGTAATTTCTATTGAACCTTGTAAGATTAGTTCAGCCAATTTTTGAATCCCACTATCGTTTGGATTAACCTTATAGAAGTTAATTTTTTTAGAAGTAGCAAAAATATAATCAGCAATATCGTCTAATGCAGAAGCTAAATAGTGAATATCTTCTCTATCGAATGGGGTAATAAAGTTTCTGCCTAATTCTGTAAAAATTTGATGCGTACTATCGTCATTTTTATGCTCTAAATCTTCTAATACAGATTGTAAATTGGCTCTCTTATCTGCGTCTGGCTCATTCACCATTTCCTTTAACTTGTAGCCCATTTCACTTACTCTTTCTGCTACATCTTCGAATAACTCGTAGAAAACTTTGTTTTTTGGCATGAATAATTTGCCAATGTTGTTTAGGCCCATGGTTGAATTTTTAAGTTCGCAAAGGTTAAAATTATTTATGGAATTGCAACAGAGGAGTAAATGGTAATAATTTATTAACATTGACAATAGTGGGGCTGCTCAACCTATCAAAAAGATATTTTTGCAACCAACTTACTAGCATAAGAATGAGAAAACTACGCATGGGTGCATTGACACTCATATTAATTTGTGTTTGCGATACCATAAAAGCACAGTTTTTAATGGACATGGTAGATACAACAAAAGAAGCAGGAAGAGGACTATTGAACTTATATAAAAAATTCGATCATCTTAGAATTGGAGCTTATTTACAACCACAATTTCAGGTAGCTTCTGAAAAAGGAGCAAAAAGTTTTGAAGGAACAGATTTCAATCCGCAGATTGACAACAGATTTATGCTGCGAAGAAGCAGACTAAGAATTGATTATGTACATTTTGGAGAAGGCCAAACACCCGGAGTACAAATTGTTTTTCAAATTGATGCAAATGAAAGAGCATTTACATTAAGAGATATGTGGGGAAGAGTTTTCGAAAACAAATACAAGCTGTTCTCTTTTACAACAGGCATGTTTGCCAGGCCATTTGGCTTTGAAACCAATTTAAGTAGTAGTGATAGAGAATCTCCTGAACGTGGCAGAATGAATCAATTGTTGATGAAAAGTGAACGTGATTTAGGAGCTATGATTACATTCGATGCAAGAAAAAAAATCGGATTTCTAAATTACCTAAAATTAGATATTGGTGTTTTTAATGGGCAGGGAATAAATGCTACTGGAGATTTCGATAATCATAAAGATTTTATCGGAAGGTTGGCTCTTAAGCCATATCATTTTTCTAAAAAGGTAACCATTTCGGCTGGTACATCTATTTTATATGGAGCTTTATTTCAAAACACCAAGTATCGTTATTTTACAGGTAATGACGCAGGTATTAAAACAACTTTAGTAGATTCTGCTAATGAAAATATTGGCAAAAATTCACCTCGTCATTATTATGGTGCAGATTTACAAATTAAGTTTAAAAATAGAAAAGGCTTTACCGAATTAAGGGGAGAATTTGTCACTGGAGAACATTCTGTTCTGGCTAATAGCAACGAAACGCCTACTGCATTAGTTACTGGTAGAGACGGATTTCATGTAAGAAGTTTTAATGGAGCCTATTTTTATTTTTTGCAGCATTTATTTTCTTCAAAACATCAATTGCTTATTAAATACGATTGGTTTGATCCAAATACAAAGGTTAAAACCAATGAAATTGGTGCTGTTGGTTCAAGTTTTACAGCAGCAAATATTAATTACTCTACTTTAGGATTGGGGTACATTAATTATATGTC